>NZ_PSVD01000033.1:0-25365 GCF_002932035.1 Rathayibacter sp. AY1F6
CGAGCACCCCCTGCCCTCGTCCCCCGCCGACGCGGCCCGGCCCCGTCGTCCTGCCCCGCGAGGCGCGACCCGCCCCGCCACGGCTTCGACCACGCAGCGGGCCGTCGAGCAGCCCTCCACGTGTGAGGAGCGGTCGCGCACATCCGTCGAGGTCGAGAGGACGTTCCGCCCTCGAGGCGAACGCGGGAAACGCGTGTCAGCGTTTCCCGCTAGCCGGTCGCGACCCGCTCTCCGAATCGCGACCACCGGTGAAGCCGACCGCGGTGAGGAGAGCGCAAGCGCTCTCCTCACAATTCAGAACAGATCCGGCGACGGCGTCGACGCGTAGCGGATGGCGACGTCGGCGTGGCGGTCGAAGCGGTAGCCGACTCCGCGGACGGTGCGCACGATCTCCTCGTAGCGGCCGAGCTTGGCGCGGAGGCGGCGGACGTGGACGTCGATGGTGCGCTCGTTCGGCGCGTCGTCGTCCGCGGCGCCCCAGAGCGAGGCGATGAGCTCGGTGCGATCAATGGTGCGGCCCTCGCGGAGCACGAGGTACTGGAGGAGCTCGAACTCCTTGTAGGTGAGGGGGGTGGTCTCCTCGTCGAGGATGACGCGCTTGCGGGAGATGTCGATGACGACGCCGCCGGGTGCACGGTCGGGATCGGGCTCGGCGTCGGAGCGGCGCTTGGCGACGGCGGCCGGGTCCTGCAGCGCGAGGCGGACCACGTCCACGTCGCGGCCTCCGGCGCCCTGCGGGGCGAGGGCGACGGAGGCGTAGGTCTCGGCGTCGGGGGCGAGCTGCGCCGTGACGCGCTTGAGCTCCTCGACCAGGCGGCCGAGGTCGACTCCGGCGGCACGGGCCTTGGCCTCGTCGATGCCGACGTAGAGGGCGAAGCCGCGGGCCTCGGTGCCCTGGGGGACGGCGCGGAGGCGGGGCGCTGCGGGCGCGGCGTCGGCGACCGGCTGGAGGCGGGGCGCCTCGGTGGGGGTGGTGGCGGTGGCGGTGCGGGTGTGGAGGAGGGTCATGACGAGTCCTTGGCTGGTCGGATCCGGGACGAGTGTCCGAGGGGGCGGATCCGGGTGTGCGCGATCGAGCCGGCCCGCGGTGCGCGGTGGCGGCAGAGTCGGATGCGGGGCATCCAGGGGATCGTCCGCGCCTCGGACGCTCAGCCGATCGTGACGATCAGCGGGCGGAGGCGGTGCGGGGATCCGGCGAGGTCAGTTCCTCATGCACACATTCGACAGCACATGACGGGGCCACCGGCCATCATCATGCCGGCATTCCCGGTGGCCTCGAGGGAGGTCGGGGCGTGCAGGGTGTCAGTCATGTCCGTCAGTAAAGCGGAGGCCGGTGCACGGCGTCAACACTTCCGTGGGGATGGACGGCGCGTCGGGGGTGGTTCGGGTGCTCGGGAGAAGGCGCGCGCCGTGATTGGGGACCTCGATGCGCCCGCTGCGCGGGCTGCTCGATCCGCAGGACGGGCTTTGCCGGACGGTCGCGGTGGGGGCTGTCGAGACCCTCGCTGCGCCGGCCGACCGGCACGGCTCAGCGGGGCTCCCTGTTCCGGGGTGCGACGCGAGGCCCGCTCGTCCGGGTGCCGGCGGGCTCAGCCCGCGAGGCCGTAGAGGCGGTCGCCCGCGTCGCCGAGGCCGGGGACGATGTAGCCGAGCTCGTTGAGCTTCTCGTCGAGGGAGCCGAGGACGATGGTCACGTCGCGGTCGCCGAAGGCCTTCTCGACGGCGGCCAGGCCCTCGGGGGCGGCGAGCAGGCAGACGGCGGTGACGTCGACCGCTCCCCGGTCGAAGAGGAACTGGATGGCCGCGACGAGCGAGCCGCCGGTCGCGAGCATCGGGTCGAGGACGAAGCACTGGCGGTTCGACAGGTCGTCGGGCAGGCGCTCCGCGTACGTGGTCGGCTCGAGCGTCTCCTCGTTGCGCGCCATGCCCAGGAAGCCGACCTCGGCGGTCGGGATGAGCTTGACCATGCCCTCGAGCATCCCGAGGCCGGCCCGAAGGATCGGGACGACCAGCGGCTGCGGGTCGCTGAGCGCGAGGCCGGTGGTCTGCGTCACGGGGGTCTCGATGGTGACGGTGCGGGTGCGGACGCCGCGGGTGGCCTCGTAGGCGAGGAGCGTCATCAGCTCCTCGGCGAGCTGCCGGAAGGTGGGGGAGGGGGTGCGCTTGTCACGCAGCACGGTGAGCTTGTGGGTGATCAGCGGGTGGTCGGCTACGTGGACGCGCATAAGCTCAATCTACTGGCCGGAGCGGCGCCCCACCGGCCGCAGCGGGCCGCCGCAGGAGGGGGAGCGATGCGCGACAGCGATCTCCGCGTCCCCCGCCGCTCCGAGGAGTGGATGGGCCTGGCGCTCGACGAGGCGCGGCGGGCCGCGGGCTGGGGCGACGTCCCCGTGGGCGCGGTGGTCCTCGACTCGGAGGGTGCGGTGCTCGGGCTCGGGCGCAACGAGCGCGAGCTGCGGCGGGATCCGACGGCGCACGCCGAGGTGGTCGCGATCCGCGCGGCGGCCGAGGCCCGCGGCGACTGGCATCTCGAGGGCTGCACGCTGGTGGTCACGCTCGAGCCGTGCGTGCTCTGCGCCGGAGCGATCCTGGCGGCGCGGATCGACCGCGTCGTCTTCGGCGCGTGGGACGAGAAGGCGGGCGCCTCCGGATCCGTGCACGACCTCCTCCGCGACCGCCGGCACAACCACGTGGTCGAGGTGTACCCCGGGGTCCGCGCCGCGGAGTGCTCGCGGCTCCTGCTCGACTTCTTCGCCGACCGCCGCTGACGCCGACCGCCGCTGACGCCGACCGCCGCTGACGCCGAGCGCCGCTGACGCCGAGCGCCGCCGAACCCCTCAGCTCGGAGCGCCCAGCCACTCCGTCAGCGCGAGCCGCGTCACCGCGTGCATCCGCTCGAAGCGCTCCGCCGCGACGTCCTCGGCGAGCACGGCGGCGTCGTAGCCCGCCGCTCCCGCCCACTCCCCGTCGCCCTCGAGCCACTGCGCAGCCATCGTGCCGGTCAGCTCGGGGTGGAACTGCACGCCGAGGAGCCAGTCCTCCACGGCGAACGCCTGCACCTCGCCCGCCGGCGACGACGCCAGCAGCGCTGCTCCGCTCGGCAGCGCGAAGGTGTCGCCGTGCCACTGCATCACGTCGACGCCGGCGAGGTGCCGGAGCGGGGAGCCGGCGCCCTCCTCCGTGAGCACGACCGGGCGGAAGCCGACCTCGCGGGCCGATCCGGGATGGACGGACTCGCCCAGGGCGGTCGCGATCAGCTGCGCTCCAAAGCAGACGCCGAGCGTGGGACGGCGGTGGTGCATCCGGTCCTGCAGGAGCGCGATCTCGGGGCTGATGAAGGGGTGCCGCGAGGTCTCGTAGACGCCGGCGCTGGAGCCGAGCGTGACGACGAGGTCGGGGGCGAGGATGTCGATCGCGTCGAGGTCCGTCCCTGCGACGGCGTCGACGGCGAACCCCCGCTCGGTCAGCATCGGCTCGAGCGCGCCGAGCCCGGCACCGCGCTCGTTGACGATCGCCAGGGCCCGGCGCATCTCAGGCGCTCCCGTGCGGCGCGGCCGGCGGGGAGGCGGCGGGCGGAGCGGCGGCGGCCGGAGCGGCCGCGGCGGCCGTCCCTTCCGCCTCCGTCACGGCCGGACGGGCCGCCACCGATCCCGCGCGTCCGCGGTCGACGTCGGGCTCGAGGTAGATCGTGGTGGCGGTGGGGACGGCCTCGCGGATCCGCTTCTCCGCGGCGTCGATCCCGGCGGCCACGTGCTCGAGGGTCTCGGCGGCCGGGAAGGCGAGCTTCGCGGCCACGAGGATCTCGTCCGGTCCGAGGTAGAGGGTGCGCATGTGGATGACGCGCTCGACGTCGCGACCGGCCTCGAGCGCGGCGCGGATCGAGGCGGCGTCGGCGGGAGTCGCCCCCTCGCCGACCAGCAGGCTCTTCGTCTCGACGCCCAGCACGATCGCCACCACGATCAGCAGGGTGCCGATCATGATCGTTCCGATCGCGTCGTAGACCGAGTCGCCGGTGATCACGGTCAGCCCGACTCCGAGCAGCGCGAACGTCAGACCGGTGAGCGCGGCGACGTCCTCGAGGAGCACGACCGGCAGCTCCGGCGCCTTCGCCCGGCGGATGAACTGCAACCAGGACTGCGAGCCGCGGACCCGGTTCGACTCCTTCACTCCGGTGCGCAGCGAGTAGCCCTCGAGGCAGATCGAGATCACGAGGACCAGGATCGGCAGCCAGGCGTTCTCGAGCTCGTGCGGCTCGGCGATCTTCTCGATGCCCTCGTAGAGCGAGAAGACGCCGCCGACGGAGAACAGGATGATCGACACCACGAAGGCGTAGACGTAGCGCTCCCGTCCGTAGCCGAACGGGTGCTCCTCGTCGGCGGCCTTCCGCGACTTGCGGCCGCCGAGCAGCAGGAGCAGCTGATTGCCGGAGTCGGCGAGCGAGTGCACGCCCTCGGCGAGCATGGAGGCGGATCCGGAGAAGAACCAGGCGACGAACTTCGTCAGGGCGATGCCGAGGTTGGCCGCGAGCGCCGCGATGATCGCGGTGCCGCCTCCGGATGCGCTCACGTGGTCTCCTCGGGCTCGCCGCTGGATGGTCGGGCCATCCTACGAGGCGCCGGACCGCACCCGGACCCCCTTGCCGCGGGCTCTTCGTAGGATGAGCGGCGTGACCGATGCGCCCGTCCTGCTCCCGTCCATCGCCGTCCTCGGCCTCGGCTCGATGGGGGGTGCGATCCTCCAGGGCCTGCTGGCTCCCGGCGTGCGCGTCGAGGGGGGCGTGCGGGTGACCAACCGCGACTCCGCGAAGGCCGCCGCGTGGGACGGCCACCCGGTGGTCACCGCCTTCGCCACCGCGGACGACCCGGAGGCCAACCGGCGTGCGGTCGAGGGCGCGGCGATCGTGCTCGTGGCCGTCAAGCCGCACATGGTGCCGGACCTGCTCGACGAGATCGCCGACGCGCTCGCCCCGGGCGCGGTCGTCGTCTCCGTCGCCGCCGGCGTGACCGCGGCCACGTTCGAGCGGCACCTGCCCGCGTCCGTCGCCGTGCTCCGCTCGATGCCGAACACTCCCGCGGTCGTGGGCCGCGCCGTCACCGGCCTCAGCGCGGGCACGCGGTCCGGCGACGAGGACCTGGCGCTCGTGCGCCGCCTGTTCGAGACGGTCGGCGAGGTGGTCGAGGTGCCGGAGTCGCAGCTCGACGCGCTCTCGACGATCTCCGGCTCGGGGCCCGCCTACGTGTTCCTGCTGATCGAGGAGCTCATCGCGGCCGCTGTCGCGAAGGGCTTCACCCCGGAGCAGGCGTCGACGATGGTGGTCGGCACGTTCCGCGGCGCGGCCGAGCTGCTCGCGGACTCCGGCGAGGAGCCGGCGGAGCTGCGCCGGCGGGTCACGAGCCCGAAGGGCACCACCGAGCGGGCCGTCGCGGTCCTGCAGGAGGCCGACCTCGCCGCTCTCTTCACGCGGGCGACCGACGCCGCGCTGGCCCGCGCCCGCGAGCTCGCCGCCTCCTGACTCCGCCCTCCTCTCCGCGAGACGCCGCTCGGGTACGCGACACCCCGGAGCGGGCGTACCGGAGCGGCATCCCGCAGAGGAGGAGGAGGGAGGGGGCGCGGGTCAGGAGCCGAGGGCCGCGAAGCGCTCGATGTCGCTGGGGGTGCCGCTGACCACGATGAGGTCGTGGTTCGAGACGACGGTCTGCTCGGTCGCGTAGGTGAAGGGCTTGCCCGGGCTCTTGACGCCGACGACGGTCACGCGGTGCTTGCGGCGCACGCCCGACTCCGTGAGCGTCAGCCCCCGGATCGGCTTGGGCGGGTACATCTTCGCGAGCACGAAGTCGTCGTCGAACTCGATGAAGTCGAGCATGCGGCCCGAGACCAGGTGCGCGACGCGCTCGCCCGCCTCCGCCTCGGGGTAGATCACGTGGTTCGCGCCGATCCGCTCGAGGATCTTGCCGTGCGAGCGCGAGATCGCCTTCGCCCAGATCTGCGGGATCTTGAGGTCGACGAGGTTCGCAGTGATCAGCACGGACGCCTCGATGGAGGAGCCGACCGCGACGACGGCGACCTGGAAGTCCTGCGCGCCGATCTGCGCGAGGGCGTCGAGCGAGCGGGCGTCGGCCTGCACCGCGTGGGTGACCCGCTCCGACCACTTCTGCACGAGACCGGCGTCGGCGTCGATGGCGAGGACCTCGCGGTCGAGGCGGTCGAGCTGGCCGGCCGTGGCGGCTCCGAAGCGCCCGAGGCCGATCACCAGCACCGGGGCGTCGTACCTGATGCGGTCAACCAACGATGGGCCTCTCTTCCGGTCGTCTGAACAACTGCCTCCGCTGGCTCGCGGCGAGCGCGGCGGCGAGAGTCACGGTACCAACGCGGCCCATGAACATCGTCAGCGCCAGGATGTAGACCCCGGACGGCGGCAGCTCCGCGGTGAGCCCCGTCGAGAGCCCGGAGGTCGCGAAGGCCGAGATCACGTCGAAGAGCACGTGGTCGAGCGAGGCCTTGGTGATGTGCAGGATCAGGACGCTCGACACGGCGACCGTCGTCGCGCCCCACAGCACGACCGAGACGGCCAGGCGGAGGACGTCGTTCGGGATCCGGCGGCCGAACGCCTCCATGTCGTTGTTGCCTCGGGCCTCGGCGAAGGCGGCCAGGAACAGGATCGCGAGGGTCGTGACCTTGATCCCGCCGGCCGTGGAGGCCGATCCTCCGCCGATGAACATCAGCATGTCCGTCACGAGCAGGCTCGAGCCGTTGAGGTCGGGGACCGAGATCGTCGAGAAGCCGCCCGACCGCGTCATCGTCGAGAGGAAGAAGGACTGGAAGACGGTATCTCCCGCATCGAGGCTGCCGAAGGTCCTCGGATTGTCGAACTCGAGCACGATGTAGAGGACGGCCCCGGCGACGAGCAGGATCACGGAGGTGACCAGCGTCAGCTTCACGTGCACCGACCACTTGCGCGGGCGCCGCCAGCCGCGGGAGAAGGCGTAGATGACGGGGAAGCCGATCGAGCCGAGGAAGACGCCGAGCATCAGGATGCCGAGGAACCAGTAGTCGTCCTCGAACGGGGTGAGTCCCGCGGCGTTCGGGGCGAAGCCGGTGTTCGTGAACGCCATCGCGGAGTAGTAGAAGGAGTGCCAGACGGCCTCGCCGATCGGGATCCCGTCGATCAGCATCCGCGGGAACAGCAGGAGCGCGACGATGATCTCGATCGCGGCGGCGCTGATCGCGACGGTGGCGAGCAGCCCGCCGATCTCGCCCAGGCGCACGGCCTGGCCCTCGGCGACGGGGCCGGAGTGGATCCGCAGAGGGTTCGAGTCGCTGGCGACCATGAGCTTCGCCCGGAGCCCGAGGCGGCGCGAGATCGCCAGGCCCATGATCGAGGCGAGCGTCAGCACTCCCAGAGCGCCGATGTTCACGCCGACGAAGATGATCGAGTGGCCGAACGCCGACCAGTGCGTCGCCATGTCGACCGTCGCGAGGCCGGTCACGCAGATCACCGACATCGCGGTGAAGAAGGCGTCGTGCAGCGGCGTGACGGTGCCCGTGGTGCTCGACACCGGCAGCGAGAACAGCAGGGTGAACACGAGCACGAGCGCCGAGAAGATGAGGATCGCGAAGCGGGACGGCGAGCGTCCGGCGAAGTCGTCGATGAGGTCGCGGGCCCGCTCGAAACCCGACCAGGGGGAGACGGGCGAGACGCCCACGGGGCTGCGGAACTGCTGCCGAACCACCACGGCGGATCCTCCACTCGATCGCGGCCATGCTACCCGCTCGGTGCCGGGCCCCCGGGGCGCTGACTAGCCTGGGCGCATGGCTGACATCTTCGGGGTGATCGCGGACGGGACCCGCCGGGACATCCTCGCCCTGCTGCTCGAGCAGCGGCGGGACGGCTCGGCCGAGGGCATGAGCGTGTCGCGGATCGTGGCGCGCCTCGAGCTGAGCCAGCCGACCGTCTCCAAGCACCTCAAGGTGCTGCGCGAGACCGGCCTCGTCACGGTGCGCGAGAGCGGACAGCACCGCTTCTACGCGCTCGAGTACGCGCCGCTGGCGGAGGTCGAGGACTGGCTGCTGCCCTTCCTCGCCGAGGACGAGGCGGCCGGCGCCCTGCTCGACGCTCCGACCGCGGCCCGGGCGGAGTCGCTGGGCCGGGCGCTCGCCGAGCGCACCCACCAGGTCAGCACCGTGGTGCAGGACATCCAGCGGGGCGTCAGCGAGGGAGCGACGAAGGTGGCGGAGGCGCTGCGCATCCGCAAGTGAGGGGCGCCGAGGAGCCGGAAACGGTGGAGCCCCGGGTCGTGTAAGCTCGCGGGAGCCAGTTTTTCGTAAGCGGCCGCCCGTCGGGCGGTCGACCCCCTGAACGTTGTGAGGTCTTCGTGGGTTCTGTCATCAAGAAGCGTCGCAAGCGTATGGCGAAGAAGAAGCACCGCAAGCTGCTTCGCAAGACTCGCCACCAGCGTCGCAACAAGAAGTAGGCTCGCGCCTCTTCCCACTCGAGCGTCCGCCCTTCCGGGGTCGGGCGCTCGTCTGCGTTCACGGATCATCCCGGCGGCGCTCGCCGTCTCGGCGCCCGTCGCCGGGGCCGCCGTACACTGACCGCATGGTGGACGTGGAGCTGACGCTCGTGGGCAAGCCGGGCTGTCATCTCTGCGACGACGCGCGGACCGTGGTCGAGCAGGTGGTCGCCGATCTGGGCGGCGAGGCGTCGGTCGCCGTCTCGGAGGTGTCGATCCTCGACGATCCCGAGCTGCACGAGCGCTTCGTCGAGGAGATCCCGGTGGTGCTGATCGACGGGCGCGTGCACACCTTCTGGCGGGTCGATCCCGCGCGGCTCCGGCGGGCCCTCCTCGATCGCGGGTGAGCTTCGACCGGGCCGTCCGGACGGAAGCACGACCGCGACGTCCCTCTGACGGGGGACGGGACGGCTCGCGAAAGCTCGCCTCTCGCCCTTACCCTCGTGAGGGGGGAGTGCGCTCCTCCGTGCGCGGACGCAGATCGTCGCCCGTGGAGGAAGGAACCGCCATGCCGTCATCCCGCCGACTCGCCCTGCCCGCCGCCGCTCTCGCGGCGCTCGTGCTCGGCCTGGCCCTCCCCGGAGCGGCCGTCGCGGCCCCCTCCGCCTCGACGGTCTCGACCACGGTCGAGCAGCCGGCCGCGACGACCATCCCCGGCGTGCCGGAGGATCCCGAGCAGCCGGGCGACGGCGGCTCCGACCCCGTTCCCGGCGTCCCCGAGGAGCCGTCCGTTCCCGGAGTGCCCGAGGAGCCGGCAGAACCCGAGCAGCCCGCTCCCGTCGACCCCGCGCCCGTGGACCCCGCGCCGGTCGATCCGGCACCGGTCGACCCCGCGCCCCAGCAGCCGAGCCAGCCCTCCACCGGCGGTGGATCCACCGGCGGCGGCTCGACCGGCGGCGGCTCGACCGGCGGCGGCTCGACCGGCGGCGGCTCGACCGGCGGCGGCTCGACCGGCGGCGGCCAGCAGGGCGGCTCCGGCGGCGGTCAGCCCTCCACCGGCGGCGGATCGTCCTCCGGCGGCTCCGGCTCCGGCGGCGGCACCACCGGCGGAGCGACGTCCGGCGGCACCTCCGGCGGCGGCACCACAACCGGCACCACCACGTCCGGCACCGCCGGCTCCTCCGGTGCGGGCGCCGTCACTCCGGCGGCGTCGGCCCCCGGACGCACCGAGCTCGGCACCTCGACCGAGGGCGCGAAGCCGGCGGCCGGTGCCGCGACCGCGGACGTCTTCCTCACCCGCGAGCTCGCCGTGCAGCCGGAGGCGCTCACCGTCGAGCTCGCCCGCTTCTACGGCGTCGGCTTCTCGTACACCGGCTTCGCGAGCGGCGAGGCCGTCTCCGCGGTCCTCCGCGACCCGAACGGCACCAAGACCCCGCTGACCCTCGAGGCGGGGAGCGGCACAGCGACCGTGCCGACCGCGCTGATCACCAAGTCGGGCGCCTTCACGGTCGACCTCACGGGCGACCAGGGCTCCGCCGCCAAGGTCGTCTTCCGGCTCGCGCCCTCCACCGGCAACGGCCTCCTGCTCGAGCCGCGCGAGCTCGGCGACGGCAGCACCGAGGCGCCCCGCGGCGCCGTCTGGGGCTTCGACGCCGACGAGGAGGTCGCCGTGGGCGCCTTCGAGACCTCCGGGTCCCGCGCCGACCTGGCCGCCGGCGACGTCGCCGTGCAGTCCGACTCCATCGGCTGGGCCGAGCTGGCGCTGGGCGACGCGGTCATCGCCGACCCCGACCCCTCCGTCTACTGCGTCGTCGCCTTCGGCCGCGAGTCGCACCGCACGGCAGCCGTGACCGTCTCCTACCGTGACAGCGACACCACGGCCGCACCGTGGGAGGCGCAGCAGGTCTGCGGCACCGCGATCAGCGCCGCGCGCACCGCCTTCCTCAGCACGGCCGCCTCGGCGGGACCGGCCGGCATCACGCCGACCACCGCGCTGATGATCGGCGGCGGCGCGGTCGCCGCGTCGCTCGTCGCCTGCGCGGCCGTCCTGGTCGTGATGCGCCGCCGGCGCATGAACACGGACCTCTTCATCGGCGGACCGCTGCCGCGCACGCAGAGCGACTGACGCGTCCCGAGGACGAGGGAAGGCCCGGGGACGCGATCCCGCGGGCCTTCCCTCGTCCTCTCCCGGCGCTCAGCCGGCCGCGGTGAAGCGGAGGAGGATCGTCCGCGCCTCCGGCCGCAGCTGGAAGTCGGGCCACACGTCCGGACCGCACGCGCGGGAGCCCAGGCCGTGCTGGGCGGCGTCGATCACGAGGACCGCGCGCTCCGACTCCGGCAGCTCGTGCGGGTGCGCGGCGGCCGTGATCTCCTGCGGCGTGTGCCGCGCCAGGGTGAAGCCGGGAAGGCGCCCGTGCAGGTCGCGCGCGGCTTCGATGCGGAGCCGGGGCGAGCCCGCCTCCGTCAGCGTCAGCTCGCGCACGCTGCTGCGGTGACCGCTCTCCTGCGGGCGGGCGTACGGAGTCGTCAGCCGGTCCATCTCCGCCGTGAAGCGCCCCACCCGCGCGGCCCGGAGGCTGTCGGGGTAGGACTCGAGTGGGCCGGTGCCGAACCACTCCGCGCCGTCGATCGACGCGGGCAGGTCGATCCGGATGCCCAGCCGCGGCCAGACGGAGTCCCAGCCCCGGGTCGGCACGAGGTCGACGCGGAGGACCGTGCTCTCCCCGTCGACGCTCCAGCGCTCCTCCATCAGGAGTCCCGCATCGAGGTCCGCGGCCGAGAAGCGGGTCACGCGGCGGAGCCCGGCGGAGGCGTCCACCTCCTGCACGCGGCCGACCAGGCGGTCGAGTCCGGCCTCGCGCCAGCGGGCGGCGGAGGAGGGGGCCGGCGTCCCGCGGCCGTCGCCGTCGTACGGGTCGCCGGAGACGTAGCCGGGGAAGCCCGCGCCCTCGTCGTTGTCGGTCGGGGCGCGCCAGAGCTCGGCGCGCGGTCCGTCGACGGGCAGGCCGGCGAGGGAGGCGAGCCGGCCGTCGCGGAACCGCGCGACTCCGAGCGCGCCGCCCTCGAGGGGCGGAGCGGCGCGGACGGCGCGGGACCACGCGGGCACCGCCGACGGCGCGGCGAGGAGGTGCTGACCGGTGGAGAGCACGTGGCCCTCCTCCGCCCAGGCGGTCGGGGCGTCGAGGACCGCGTCGACGGTGAGCCAGGTCTCGCCGCCGGGGCGCACGTCGAGCGGGGGGAGCTCCACGTGCACGGCGTCGCCGGCCGCGACCACCGGGGCGTCGAGCACTCCCTCTGCGGTGACCCGCCCGTCCCGCTCGACCCGCCACGCGAAGCGCAGATCGGCGGTGGAGGCGTCGTGCCGGCGGTTCTCGATGACGACGCCGTCGCCGCGGACCGTGAGGCGCACCGGAGCGACGATCTGCTTCCACTCGAAGAGGCCCGGGCTGGGCGTGCCGTCGGAGAGCACCATGCCGTCCATCACGAAGTTGCCGTCGTGCACCACCTCGCCGAAGTCGCCGCCGTACGCGTAGTACTCGACGCCCTCCGGCGTGCGCGCCCGCAGGCCGTGGTCGCGCCACTCCCAGACGAAGCCGCCGTGCAGCCGCGGGAAGCGGTCGACGAGGTCCTCGTACTGGTCGATCGCTCCCGGGCCGTTGCCCATCGCGTGCACGTACTCGCAGAGCAGGAAGGGCTTGGAGCGCTGCCGAGCGGACTCGCCGGGGGAGCAGCCGAGCAGCGGAGTGAGCGAGCCGTCGGTGCCGATCCGCTCGGTCTCGGGGATCGAGGAGTACATCCGCGAGTACACGTCGGTGTACGCGCCGGTGTAGTCGCCCTCGTAGTGGACGGGGCGCTCGGGGTCGCGGCCGTGCACCCAGGCGGACATCGCGGCGAGGTTCGCGCCGGTGCCCGCCTCGTTGCCGAGGGACCAGAGCACGATGCTCGGGTGGTTCTTGTCGCGCTCGACGGTCCGCTCGATGCGGTCGAGGTAGGCCTCTCGCCAGGCGGGGTCGTCGCTGGGGTTGCCCGCCCAGCCGACCCGCTCGAAGCCGTGGGTCTCGAGATCGCACTCGAGGACCACCCAGAAGCCGAGCTCGTCGGCGAGGTCGAGCAGACGGGGATGCGGCGGGTAGTGGCTGGTGCGGATGGCGTTCACGTTGAAGCGCTTCATCATCGCGAGGTCCTCGCGGGCGGAGTCCTCGTCGAACGCTCGACCGCGGTCGGGGTGCGTCTCGTGGCGGTTGACTCCATGGAAGACGACGCGCTCGCCGTTGACCAGGAAGCGGTCGCCGCGGATCTCGACCGTGCGGAAGCCGAGCCGCAGCGAGACCGTCTCGCCGGCGGAGGCGAGCGTCGCGTCGTAGAGGCGCGGAGCCTCCGCCGACCACGGCTCGACCTCGGGGACCTCGATCGCGGCGATCTCCTCCGCCGAGGCCCAGACCGTCTCGATCCCGAGCCCGGGCACGCGCAGCGTCAGCGGGAACGCGTCGGCCGCGGCGGTCACCTCCGCCTCGATGCGGCCCGAGCCGCCGGCGAAGGAGGAGCGCAGCCACACGTCCTCGATCCCGCCGACGGGGCGCGCGAGCAGGTGCACCGAGCGGAAGATCCCCGGCAGCCACCACTGGTCCTGGTCCTCCACGTAGCTCGAGGCCGACCACTGGTGCACACGGACCACGACGAGGTTCTCGCCCGGGCGGACGACGCCGGTGACGTCGAACTCCTGCGCGAGCCGGCTGCCGGACCCGATGCCGATCTCGACGCCGTTGACCCACACGCGGTACCGCGACTCGACGCCGTCGAAGCGCAGGACGACCGCCTCGGCGGAGTCCCACTCCTCCGGGACCGCGACGGTGCGGCGGTAGTCGCCCGTCGGGTTCGCGTCCGGAACGAACGGCGGCTCGGTCGGGAACGGGAACTGCACGTTCGTGTAGGCCGGCAGTCCGTAGCGCCCGTCGCCCTGCAGCACCCAGTGCGAGGGCACCGGCATCAGGTCCCAGCCGGAGTCGTCGAACGACTCGTCCCCGACGGCGTCCACGCCCTCGCCCTCCGGCAGCACGCCGGCGCCGTCCGGGGTCCCCGGAGCGGCGGGGAGCAGGCGGAAGCGCCACTCCCCGTCCAGCGGGAGCGCCGGGGCGTCGGTGTGCAGCCACGAGCGGGGGGCCCGGCGGCGGCCGGAGCCCGGTCCGGTGTCCGTCAGGTAGTGGGAGGTCGTCGGGGGAGTCGTCACTTCACGGAGCCTTCCGTCAGGCCGCCGCGCCAGAAGCGCTGCAGCACGATCATGGCGATGGCGAGCGGGATGATCGACAGCAGGACGCCGCCGGTCGTCAGCTCGTAGAACTCGGGCAGGCGGTCGACCTGTCCGAGCCAGTTGTTCAGTCCCAGTGTGATCGGGAACAGGTTCGTGTCCGAGAGCATCACCAGGGGCAGGAAGTAGTTGTTCCAGATCCCGACCAGCTGGAAGAGGAACACGGTGACCAGCGCGGGAGTCAGGATGCGCAGCCCGAGCGTGTGGAAGATCCGCAGCTCCCCGGCGCCGTCGATGCGCGCCGCCTCGATGATCGCGGTGTCCACGGTCGCCTGAGCGTAGATCCGGCAGAGGAACAGCCCGAACGGCGAGACGAGCGAGGGGATCAGCACGCTCCAGTAGGTGTTCGCGATGCCCATCTGGCTGAAGAGCAGGAACAGCGGCAGAGCGGTCGCGGTGCCCGGCACCAGGACGCCCGCGAGGATCGTCCCGAACACGAGCCTGCTGCCGCGGAACTCGTACTTGGCCAGCGCGTAGCCGCCCGCCGCGGCGAGGTAGGTCGCGAGCAGGGCGCCCACTCCGGCGTAGAGGACGGAGTTGAGGAACCAGCGGACGAAGATGCCGTCGCCGTAGGTCAGCACCTGCGTCAGGTTGTCCCAGAGCGCGAACGTCGGGGCGAACCAGAAGCCGTAGGTGGCGAAGAGGTCCTCGGTCGTCTTGGTCGCCGCGACGACGACCCAGTAGACGGGGATGAGGAAGTAGACCGCCACGACGACGAGGATCGCGGTGACGATGATGGTCGAGGCGCGGTTGCGGCCGGCCGAGCGGTCGGGCCCGCGTCCGGCCTTCACGGGGCGGTCGGCGGTGACGACTCCGGTGGTCGTGGTCGGCGGGGTCTCGGTGCGGCTCATGACGACCTCCTGTTCGAGATCGAGAGGAACGTGAAGGAGAGCAGGAACGCGACCAGCGCGATCAGGACGGCCTGGGCGGCGGCGACGTTGTAGTCGTTGTAGGCGAAGGCCGTGGTGTACGCGCTGAGGTTCGGCGTGTACTGGCTGTCGATCGCCGGAGCGACCGTCTTCAGCACCTGCGCCTCGGCGAACAGCTGGAGCGTTCCGATGATCGAGAAGATCGTCGTCAGCACAAGCGCGGGGCGGATGAGCGGCAGCTGGATGCTGCGGGCGACACGCCAGGTGGAGGCGCCGTCGACCTTCGCCGCCTCGTAGAGCTCGACCGGGATCGCCTTGAGCTGGGCGACGATGATCAGCATGTTGTAGCCGGTGTAGCTCCAGAGCGAGATGTTCGCGATCGACCAGAGCACCGTGTCCGCACCGAGGAAGTCGGGCTGGAGCCCGACCACGTTCGCCGCGTCGATGAGCGGGCTGAGGCCGGGCACGTAGAGGAACGACCACAGGATCGTCGCGATGACTCCGGGCACTCCGTAGGGGAGGAAGTAGGCCGCCCGGAAGAAGCCGGGGAACTTCGCCGACGCCGACTCGAGCATCAGCGCGAGGACGGTGCAGAGGGCGATCATCACCGGCACCTGGACGATGCCGAAGAGGAACATCCGCCCGATGGAGGCGATGAAGTTGCCGTCGGCGAGGGCCTGCGCGTAGTTGTCGAAGCCCGCGAACCCGCTGGTGACCCCGGCCTCGCCGAAGAGGCCGGAGCGCGTCACCTTCGTGAAGCTGGAGCCGACGGCGACGACGATCGGGACGATGAACGTGAGGACGAACAGGGCCAGGAAGGGTCCGAGGAGGATCCACGGGGCGCGGGCGACCGCGCGGCTGCGCCGGGGCGCGCCCGGCGTCCGCGTGGTGGCCGCGACCGCGGCGGCGGCGGGGGAGGTCGTGGTGGTCATGCGGAGGCCCTCCTGATGCTCAGGCCCTTGTTCTCGAAGACCGTGATGATCTGCTGCTCCGCCTCGGCGACCGCGTCCACGAGCGAGAGCCCGGACGCCTTCTTCCGGAAGCCGTCGCTGAGGATGTTGAAGGACTGCTGCGTGACGGGCCACCAGGACCAGTCCGGGTTCTGCTCCTTCGATGCGGGCACGAGGACGTCCTCGTTGTAGTTCTGCCCGCTGAAGAAGTCGCTCGGACCTTTGCGGGCCGTGCCGATCTCGCCGACCGCGGGAGACCAGCCGATGCCGCTGTTGGCGATCATCGCGTCGATGCCCTCCTGCGTGGTGGTCATCCAGACGGCGAACTCGATCGCCTCCTCCGGGTGCTTGCTGCTCGAGAACACCGCCGCGGTCGATCCGCCGAGGAAGCTCGAGCCGAAGCCGGTGTCGCCCCAGACGGGCATGGGAGCCGCGCGCCACTTGCCCGCGCCTCCGCTGACCCCCTCGATCAGGGCGTCGCCCCAGCTGCCGGTGGCGCAGGAGGCGATGCCGCCCTTCGCCGCGGCCGCGAACCACGCGGGGGAGTAGGCGCCGTAGCCGGTCTGCACCAGGTCCTGGTCGATGGCCGTGTCGAAGAAGGAGGCGACGCGCGTCGTGGCGTCGTCGGTCATGTCGATGACCCAGCCGTCCTCCTCCGGGCGCAGCCACTGCGCACCGGCCTGCGTCGCGAACGCGGCGAAGACCGAGGCGTCGGCGAGGGGGAAGCAGTCGATGTAGGAGCCGGCTCCGCGCAGCTCCGTCGCCACCGCTGCCCAGTCGTCCCAGGTCGTCGGCGGCTCCGCACCCACCTTCCCGAACACCTCGGGCTGGTAGAAGAGCGCCATCGGGCCGCTGTCCTGCGGGATGCCGTAGACGCCGCCGGTGTAGCTGACCTGGCCCCAGAGCGTGGGGTCGTACAGGTCGCGATACTGCTCGACGCCGTACCGGGTGAGGTCGACGAGGCCGTTGACGAGCATGAACTCGGGGACGGAGCGGATCTCGACCTGGCCGAGATCGGGCCCGCCGCCCGCGGCGAGGGCCGAGTAGAGCTTCTGGTACCCGCCCGCGTTGCCGCCGGGAATCCAGACGGCTTCGACCTGGATCTCGGGGTGCGAGGCGTTCCAGACGTCGCAGACCTTCTGCAGGTCCTTCAGCCAGCCCCAGTACTGCAGGCGGACCGGGCCGGTGGCCGGGGCGATCGTCGGCGCCGTGTTGACCGAGACGGTGCCCGGTGTCGCGCAGGCCGTCAGGCTCCCGAGTGCCGCGGTGCCGAGACCGGCGGCGATGAGCTGTCTCCGGGTGAACGGATGCATCTTCCCTCACTTCGTCGTGGTGGAGAGCCGGGGAGTCTCACCCGGCGATGATCGGGACGCTACCACGAATTCGAGTAGGTACTCGAAATTGGCGGCACTGCTCCTCCGCCGCCGCTACGCTGGCCGTTCGAGGGGCACGGCGAGGCGCCTCCAGTGCTAAGGAGGGGTCGATGGCGGAGGCGACGAGGCGACGCGGCCCGTACGCGAAGTCGGCCGAGCGCCGCCGCGCCATCATCGAGGCCGCCCACCAGGTCTTCGCCGCGCGGGGCTACGCCCGCGGCTCCCTCCAGGAGGTCGCCGACCGCGTCGGGCTCAGCCAGACGAGCCTCCTGCACTACTTCCCGTCGAAGACCGACCTGCTCTTCGCGGTCCTCGAGCACCGCGACCTGATCACGGGCGACGGTTCCTCGCCGCCGGACCCGGAGGAGGGGCTGGTCGCCGGCATCCTGCGGCAGACCCGCTACAACGAGACGGCGCCCGGAGTGATCGAGCTGTACGCCGTGCTCTGCGGCGAGTCGACGACGCAGGAGCACCCGGGGCGCGACTTCTTCGCCGCGCGGTTCCGCCGCCTCCGCAGCGAGTACACGGCCGAGCTGCGCGAGCTCCAGGCCGCCGGGCGCCTCCGCGAGGGGTCCGATCCGGAGCGGGTGGCGGCGTCGATCATCGCGCTCTGGGACGGCGTGCAGCTGCAGTGGCTGCTCGAGCGCGACGCGGTGGACATGGTGGCGTGCCTGGCCGACTACCTCGACCTCGTGGTGCTGCCGGCTCCCTAGCCGCCGGCGCGAGGGAACCCCGGCCCGTCGAGGGGACCCGCCGTCCGCGGCGGTCTCGATGGTCCGGGGTTCCCGCGACCGTGGTGCGCGCCTAGGGCAGCAGGCGGGTCGGGCCGCGGAACAGGTAGGTGACCTCGCGGAGGTTCGCCTGGTTCAGCATCAGCATGATCACGCGCGAGAGGCCCATGCCGAAGCCGCCGTGCGGCGGGACGCCGTAGCGGAAGAAGTCGAGGTAGAACTCGAGTTCCTCCGGGTCCAGGCCCTTCTCGCGGGCCTGCTCGACGAGGACGTCGACGCGGTGCTCGCGCTGCGCTCCGGTCGAGATCTCGACGCCGTTGTAGATGAGGTCGTAGCTGTTGGTGATCGTCCCGTCGCCCTCGCGGCGCATGTGGTAGAACGGCCGGATGCTCGACGCGTAGTCGGTGAGGAACACGAAGTCGTGCCCGAACTCCTCCTGCACGTAGGCCGCGATGCGGCGCTCGCCCTCGGGGTCCATGTCGTCGTCGGCGCGGGGCACCTCGTAGCCGCGCTCGGCGACGATGCGCTTGGCCTCGGCGAGCGGGATGCGCGGGAACGGCGTGGTCGGGACGGTCAGGTCGATGTCGAAGAGCGCCTTGACCTCGGCGCCGTGCTTCTCGACGACGGCGGTGAGGCCGGCGACCATCAGCTGCTCGTGCAGCTCCATGACGTCCTCGTGCGAGTCGATCCAGGAGACCTCGGCGTCGACGCTCGTGAACTCGGTCGCGTGACGCGAGGTGAAGCTGGGGTCGGCGCGGAAGGCGGGGCCGACCTCGAAGACCTTGCCGAAGCCTGCGGGCTGCGCCATCTGCTTGAAGAACTGGGGGCTCTGCGCCAGGTAGGCCTTCGTCTCGAAGTACTCGACCTCGAAGAGCTCGGCCCGCGACTCCGAGGCGCTCGCCATGAGCTTCGGGGTGTGGATCTCGATGAAGTCGTGCTCGATCCAGTACGTGCGCAGCGCGTGCTCGAACGTGGTCTGAACACGGGCGATGAGGTTCTGCTCAGGACGGCGCAGGTCGAGGAAGCGCCAGTCCATGCGCTTGTCGATGCCGGAGTCGGGCGCGATCGGCGCCTCCGGGATCGATGCCGCGACGACCTCGAGCGTCTCGAGCTTGACCTCGATGCCGCCCAGCTTCACGCGCTCGTCGTGCTTGAGCGCGCCGGTGACGGTGATGAAGGAGCCCTGGGCGAGGCCGGAGATCTCCTCGGTGATCGCGAGGCGCGCAGCCGACGCGTCGTCGCCCTCGACGGCTTCGCGCACGGCCGGGTTCACCAGCTGCACGGCACCCGACTCGTCGCGCAGGACGACGAACTGCACCTTCTTCTGGTCACGCACGGTCTCGACCCAGCCGGACACGCGGACGGGTCCGTCCTCGAGCGCGGCGAGCTTCTTGACAGTGGTTCGGGGGAGGCGGGTCTCGTCGGTCACGGTAGGGGAGTCTACTCGGGGGCCGCCGGGCGGCGACGGGTAGCGTCGGAGCATGAGCACCGCACTGATCACCGGCGCGTCCTCCGGCATCGGCCTCGCCTTCGCCCGGGCGTTCGCGCGCCGCGGCTGGAGCCTCGTCCTCGTCGCCCGCAGCGAGCAGCGCCTCCAGGAGGCGGCGGCCGGACTGCGCGGCCTCGGCGCCGCGGCGGTCGAGGTCCTGCCCGCGGACCTCGGCGACCGCGAGCAGGTCGAGCGCGTGCGCGCGCGGCTCGTCGATCCGGCTCGTCCGGTCCGCGTCCTCGTCAACAACGCCGGCTTCGGGATCGACGGGACCTTCGCCGAGCCGGACGTCGCCGCCCAGGACCACGCCTTCGAGGTGATGGTGCGCTCGGTCGCCGTGCTCTCGGGTGCGGCGGCCGAGGCGATGACCGCCCGCGGCCGCGGCGCGATCCTCACGGTGTCGAGCGTCGCGGGCTTCGTGCACCTCGGCCCCTACTCCGCGGTGAAGGCGTGGGCGACCGCCTTCGCGCAGTCGCTGGCCGTCGAGCTGCGCGGCACCGGCGTCCGCTCGGCCGCGCTCTGCCCGGGCTGGGTGCGCACCGAGTTCCACGAGCGGGCGGCGATGGACACCTCCTCCATCCCCTCCTTCCTCTGGCTCGACGCGGACGCGGTGGTGGAGGAGTTCCTCCGCGACGTCGCGCGCGGCTCCGTCGTCTCGGTGCCGTCGCTGCGCTTCGGGGTCCCGATGGCCGTGGTGCGGCACCTGCCCGGACCGCTCGTGCGGCGGCTGTCGGCGGCGGTCTCGACGCGCCGCTGAGGCTCCGCTCAGGTCCGGCTCAGGCGACCCTTTCCCGGCGTTCCCCCACGCCGCGTTCCGTACACTTGACGCTCGTGGTTGCCGATCAGATCCATCTCGTGCGGCACGGCGAGGTGTTCAACCCCGACCGGGTCCTCTACGGACGACTCCCGAACTTCCGGCTCTCGGATCTGGGCCACCGCATGGCCCGCTCCGCCGCCGACGACCTGCTCGAGCGCCGGCGCCACGTCACGGCGCTGATCGCGTCGCCGCTCCAGCGCACGCAGGAGTCCGCGCAGCCGATCTCGCAGGCGTTCGAGCTCGAGATCCGCACCGATGAGCGGGTGATCGAGCCGAGCAACCGCTTCGAGGGGAAGTCCCTCGCCGCGCGCAGCTCCGCCCTGCGGAACCCCAAGCACTGGCCGTGGCTCCGCAATCCCTTCGAGCCCAGCTGGGGCGAGCCGTACCTCTCCATCTCGGCGCGGATGTACGCGGCGATCGAGTCGGCGTGGCAAAGCACCGAGGAGGGCGACGCCGCGATCGTCAGCCACCAGCTCCCCATCTGGACGGTCCACCGCGCCCTCGCCGGAGAGCGCCTCTTCCACGATCCGCGCAAGCGCCGCTGCGCCCTCTCGAGCATCACGACCCTCGAGCGGCGCGGGGACGGCTTCGTCGAGGTCGGCTACTCCGACCCGGCCGCCGGCCTGCAGGGCCTGGCCACCGACGTGGGAGCGGTCTGATGCGCCGGACGGGGCGGCTCCGCGCAGCGGGCGTCCTCGCGCTGGCCGCCGCGCTCGCGCTGACGGGCTGCTCCGAGGATCCGCTCGCCGACCAGTACCGCAACGGCAGCAACAAGGGCTACATCTCGGGGGACGGCACCGTCACCGAGATCGCCGCCGCCGACCGGGACGACCCCATCGTCTTCTCCGGCACCGACGAGATCGGCGCCACCATCGACTCCGCCGACCTCGCCGGGCAGGTCGTCGTCGTCAACTTCTGGTACGCCAGCTGCGCCCCGTGCCGCGCCGAGGCCGCGGACCTCGAGACGGTGAACACGGAGTTCGCCGACAAGGGCGTGTCGTTCGTCGGCGTCAACGTGCGCGACCAGGCCCCCACCGCAGCCGCCTTCGCCGAGACCTTCGGGCTCGGCTACCCCTCCATCGTCGACACCGACTCGTCGGTGCAGCTCGCCTTCACCGGCACCGTCCCGCCGAACGCCGTGCCCACGACGCTCGTCCTCGACAGGGAGGGGCGCGTCGCGTCGCGCATCCTCGGCCAGCTCCAGGAGGCGTCGATCCTCTCGACCCTCGTGAGCGACACGCTCGCCGAGGGGGAGTAGCGGCGTGGGCGACATCGTCGTCAGCGGTCAGCTCCTGCTGGCCGTGCCGATCGCGCTCCTGGCCGGGCTCGTGTCTTTCGCGTCGCCCTGCGTGCTCCCGCTGGTGCCCGGCTACCTCGCCTACGTCGGCGGATTCACCGACGCCGACGAGCGGGCGGCCCGCGGACGCCGCCGGGTCGTGCTGGGCGTCCTCCTCTTCGTGCTCGGATTCTCGCTGGTGTTCGTCCTCTACGGTGCGGCGGCGGGCACGGTCGGCTTCTGGCTGCGCCAGTACACCGACCTGATCACCCGCGTCCTCGGGCTCGTCGTGATCGCGATGGGGCTCGTCTTCATCGGGCAGTTCTCGTTCCTCCAGCGCACGCTCCGACCCGGGATCCGTCCCGCCACCGGGCTGATCGGAGCGCCGCTGCTCGGCATCGTCTTCGGCGTCGGCTGGACGCCCTGCCTCGGCCCGACGCTGAGCTCGATCCTCGCCCTCAGCTACGGCGTGGGCTCGCCCTGGCGCGGCGCCCTCCTCGCCCTGGTCTACTGCCTCGGACTCGGCATCCCCTTCCTCCTCGTCGCCTTCGGCTTCAGCTGGGTGACCAGCACGCTCGCCTTCGTGAAGCGCCACATCCGCGTGGTCAACATCCTCGGCGGCGCCGCCCTCGTCCTGATCGGAGTCCTGATGGTCACGGGCATCTGGAACACCCTCGTCTACGGATCCCTCTCGGCGGTGATCGATGGCTTCCAGCCGGCGATCTGAGCCCGAGGAGAGCACGCGCCGCCCCGACGAGGCCGCGCAGCGGAGGACGGACGCCTCCTTCCGCCCCGCCGACCACTACGACTCCGACGGCACCGTCACGCAGCCGGCGCTCGGGTTCACCGGCTGGCTCCGGTGGATGTGGCGCCAGCTCACCAGCATGCGCACGGCGCTGTTCCTTCTGCTGCTGCTGGCGATCGCGGCGGTCCCCGGATCGCTCGTGCCGCAGCGCTCCTCCGACCCCAACGGCGTGACCCAGTACTTCGTCGACAACCCCGACCTCGCGCCCCTGCTCGACAAGGTGCAGGCGTTCGACACCTACACCTCCGCCTGGTTCTCGAGCATCTACCTGCTGCTGTTCATCTCCCTGATCGGCTGCATCGTCCCGCGCACGCGCCACCACTTCCAGGCGATGCAGTCGCGGCCGCCGCGCACCCCCGCGCGCCTGCAGCGCCTCGCCGGCTACACCGTCCGCGAGGTCGAGGGCGCGACAGAGGAGGAGGCCGTCGCCTCCGCCCACTCCGTCCTGCGCCGGGCGGGCTACCGCGTCGAGCGCTACGACGACCCGCGCGGCCGCTGGTCGAGCGTCTCGGCCGAGCGCGGCTACCTCCGCGAGACCGGCAACCTGGTCTTCCACTCCGCCCTGGTCGGCATCCTCGTCGCCGTCGGAGTGGGCGGCGGGTTCGGCTACAGCGGGCAGCGCGTGCTGGTCGAGGGCTCCCAGGGGTTCGCGAACAACCTCGCGGCCTACGACTCCTTCAACCCCGGCCGCTTCTTCGACAGCAGCCAGCTCGACCCGTACCAGCTGACCCTCGACAGCCTCGACGTGAAGTACGAGGAGCAGAACCAGTCGGCGCTCGGCCAGCCCGTCGACTTCACCGCGAACGTCACGACCTCCGAGCGCGGCGGGGGCACCGAGGACCGCACGATCAAGGTCAACGACCCGCTGGCGATCGGCGGCACGAACGTCTACCTCCTCGGCAACGGCTACGCCCCGACGATCACGGTCCGCGACCCCTCCGGCCGGGCGATCTTCACCGACTCGGTGCCTTTCCTCCCGCAGGACGCGAACCTGACCTCCGTCGGCGTCGTCAAGGTGCCGGACGGGCTCTCCGAGCAGCTGGGCCTCACCGGCTTCTTCTACCCGACGCAGGACACGCTGGCCTCCGGGGCGTCGACCTCGATCTTCCCCGACCTGCAGTACCCCGTGCTCTCGCTGAACGTCTTCGCGGGCGACCTCGGCCTCGACGGGGGAGTGCCCACATCCGTCTACGTGCTCAACACCGACTCGCTGACCCGGCTCACCGGCGGCACCACCGGCGTCGCGCCGATCACCCTCAAGCCCGGCGACACGGCCGAGCTCCCGAACGGGCTCGGCAGCGTGACCTTCGACAACACGGGCGCCGACCCGACGCGGATCGGCACCGACAGCGTCAAGCGCTTCGCCTCGTTCGACATCCACCACGACGCGACCCAGGGCTGGGTGCTGCTCTTCGCGATCCTCGTGCTCGCCGGACTCCTCACCTCGCTGTTCGTCCCGCGGCGCCGCGTGTGGGTGAAGGCGACCGCCCAGCACGACGGCGGCCTCCTCCTCGAGTACGCGGGACTCGCCCGCGGCGAGGACCCCCAGCTGGTGCGCGCCGTGCGGACGATCGCCGACCGGCACGCCCCGCTCGACTGACCCGCCTCCCGGACGCCCCGGAGGCCCCTCCACAGGCGCCGCCCGGCTGGGCAGGGGCCGAGTCTGTGCAAGCGCGAAGGGGCGGGCGGGGCGGCGAGCGATTACCCTGAGGAGGTGATCGCGACCCTCTCGCAGTACTCGGTGCTGTGCCTCTCCTCCGCCATGGGCATCTACGCCATGGCGTTCGTCTTCTTCGCGATCGACCTCGCCCGCCGCGCCTCCCTGGCCGACGGCGAGTCGATCGAGGTCGTACAGGAGGCGGAGCGCGTCGCCTCCGCGGCCGCCGCCGACCGCGCGGCCAGCGGCAAGGCCACCGTCGCCGCCGCAGGCTCCGGACGCACCGCGACGCTCTCCCGCATCGGCAGCCGCGTCGAGGACGAGGTCTACCGCGCCCCCGCCCGCTCGAAGACCATGCGCATCGGGTTCTCGCTCACGCTCCTCGGCTTCGTGCTCCACCTCGCCGCGACCGTCCTCCGCGGCGTCGCCGCCGGCCGCGTCCCCTGGGCGAACATGTACGAGTTCTCGATGACCGGGACGCTCATCATCATCGGCGTCTTCCTCGCCGTCCAGCTGCGCTGGGACCTCCGCTTCCTCGGAGCGTTCATCACCGGCCTCGTCCTGGTGCTCCTCGGCATCGCGACCGTCAACTACTACGTCGCCGTCGTCCCGCTCCCGCCGGCACTCCAGTCCTACTGGCTGGTCATCCACGTGCTCGTCGCGATCCTCGGCACCGCGTTCTTCGCCCTCGGCTTCGCGCTCTCGGTCACCCAGCTCCTCCAGGCCCGCCGCGAATCCTCCGGCGACAGCCCCCGCTCGGTCCTCCGCTTCCTGCGCACCCTGCCCAGCTCCCTCACCCTCGAGAACCTCGCCTACCGCGTCACGATCCTCGGCTTCATCCTCTGGACCTTCACGCTCATCGCCGGCGCCGTCTGGGCCGAGAAGGCCTGGGGCCGCTACTGGGGCTGGGACACCAAGGAGGTCTGGACCTTCATCATCTGGACCATCTACGCCGGCTACATCCACGCCCGCGCCACCCGCGGCTGGCGCGGCACCCCCTCCGCCTGGCTCGCCATCGTCGGCTTCGCCGCCGTCATGTTCAACTTCGGCGTCGTCAACGTGTTCTTCAAGGGACTCCACGCCTACTCCGGCCTCGACACCGGCATGTGATCGGCGGGGCCTGGCGGGGCCGCTCGCGGCGTTGTCGGCGACGAACGTAGCGCCGCTACGCCCGACGCCTCCGCCTTGCGATCGACCCCACCAGGCCCCGCCGACCGCCCACCGGGACACGCTTTGAGGACGGCTCCGCTTCGCGGTCGCCGCGGGGGGCCTCCGCGTCGCGGTCGGGTCTGGCCGGGCTCCGCTTCGCGGTCGGGTCCGGGTGGGCTCCGCTTCGCGGTCGGGTCCGGGTGGGCTCCGCTTCGCGGTCGGGTCCGGGTGGGCTCCGCTTCGCGGTCGGGTCCGGGTGAGCTGCGCTTCGCGGGAGGCCCTCGGAAACGGCGGTCGACGGAACATGCTGATCGGGTAGCGCGCGCATTGCGCGCATCGAGATCCCATGGCGCGAACGCGGGGAGCGGGCCGGTCGAGTTGCCGCAGACGGAAGCGCTGGGGGCGGTGCCTGCTGGTCGAGTAGTGCGCGGAGCGGGCGTGTCGCGCGCAGGGGGCACGGGCGGGCTGCGGGCGGATCCGTGCCTGTCGGGTGG
>NZ_PSVD01000034.1:0-23622 GCF_002932035.1 Rathayibacter sp. AY1F6
GCGGGACGGTCCGCGGCGGGCGGGTCTGTGGCGGGCCGGTCCGCGGGGGAGGAGCCGGTCGTCGGCTGCGCGGGGTCGACGGGGTTTGCGGAGGAGGGGCTCGAGGAGCGGCGGTCGGAGGCGCCGGATCCCGCACCGGGAGCGGAGGGGTCCGCAGTCGCCGCCGCATCCTCCGCGGGCGAGGCGGCGGTCGGCGTCGACACCGCTTCCGGGGCGGTCATCGCCTCGGGCGCGAGTGCGGCGGAGGCGAACACCACGGAGAGCACGAGGGTCGTCGTCGGGACGAACGCGGCGAGAGCGCGGGTGGTGCGGGTCACGGACGGTCCAGTTCTGCGGGCTCTGCGATGCGCCCGCCTGTGATTACTACCAGGAGCGTGAAGTGCTCTGCACCCCCGCTTCCGGGTGGAGTGCCGCGGAGCGCGCCAGCGGGCTCGGCCATGCTCGTGCGCCCACCTCCTCGACGAGGCGGCGCTGAGCCGGATCGATCAGGCGACCGATCTCCTTCTCGGGGAGCGCCTGCGGGGGAGCGGCCGTTCCTTCCCGCCCGCGGAGATCGACGTGACGGCGCTCCCGCCCAGGCCCGGCACGTCCTTCGGCATCTGGAGCCCTGAGCCGCGCGCCTCGAGCCCGCACTCGCCCTGCGCCTCGGATGATGTGCCGCACACGCAGAGGAGGGAGCGCCCGCGGGCACCCCCTCCTCCGTCACGGCCGGTCGACCGGCCGCCGTGCGCTCAGCAGACGCGGCCCGGGTAGGCCACCGTCTGCGCGAGGGTCTCGGAGCCCGCCGTGGCGGTCACCGTCACCTGGCCGCCCGGCATGCTCGCCAGGCGGGTGGTGAACGCGGCCGATCCGCTCGCGCCCCCGGCCACCGCGGTGACCGTCTTCGAGCCGTAGGCCGAGGCCATCGCGACGTCGATCGGAGCGGTGCCGCCGTTCTTGGCGAGGACAGTCAGCACCGCCTTCCCGGCCACACAGCGCGACGTCACGGTCACCGGCACCGTCAGCGCCGGGGCGGCCGCCTCGGGGACGACGATCTCGCCGATCTTGAGGAACGAGCCCGGCGTGGAGAAGGTCAGCTTCAGGCCGGTGGCCGAGACCGCCGCGAACGGGATCGTGGTCAGCGTGCCGCTCGCCGCCGGAGCGACGTTCTGCGCGGTGGTCGGCTTCCAGGTGCCGTCCTCGGCGCGGTAGGCCACGCTCACCGACGCCAGGGTGCCCTCGGTGTTGGTGAAGGTGAGCCCGGCGACGCGGTGCGCCTCGGTGTTCGTCAGCGTGAACTCGGCGCTGCCGGCGAAGGTGCCGTCGGTCCAGGTCGACCAGGGGGTGCTCACGTTGCCGTCGCAGGCGTTCTTCGCGGGGAGGGTCGCGTACTTCGTCTGGCTGAACGACGCCGAGACCGCGGCTCCGGGGACGCGGCAGACGTTCGTCGGCGGCGCGGTGCCCCAGATCTGCACCTCCGAGACCGACTGCCACGTGTTCGCCGCGCTGGTGAGGTGCAGGCGGAGGCCCGTGGTGTCGGGCAGGGAGGACAGGTCGAGGATCGCCGTCGGGGCGGATCCGGTCGCGGCCTGGCTGAGGGTGGTGGCGACCGAGGAGGTCGTCCATGCGCCGTTCACCTGGTACTCGACCTCGATCCTCGAGGGCCAGGTGGCGGTCGCACCGTCCTTGTAGGTGCTGACCGTCACCGAGTCGAGGTTCTGCGCCGCGCCCCAGGAGAAGGAGAGGCGGCTGTCGCGCGGGTAGCCGGCCGAGGACCAGTCGTCCCAGCCCTTGCCCTTGACGTCGCCGTCGATGAGCTTGCCGGCGAGGTCCGTGCGGCTCGAGACCGCGACGGACGCTCCGGGAGCGAGGTTCGCGATGCCCGGCTCCGCCACCTCGATCGTGCGGGTGAAGCGGCGGCCGGAGGAGAACCCGGCGTCGGCGGCGAGCGTGCCCGTCACCTGCACCGTGCCGAGCTCGGCGGGGCCGGGGGCGGCCCAGGTCACGGCGACGTCGCGGGTCGAGCCGTTGCTCGCGACCGAGACCGTCGAGGGGAGCGCGGCGGCGATGTCGGCGCCGCGGCGGACCTGCTTCGGCAGACGGGCGTCCACGACCGACCAGACGCCGTCGCCGACCCCCTTGTCGTCCCAGTAGGAGAGGTTCCAGCCGGATCCCCAGCGCGCCGGGTCCTCTTGAGCGGGGTTCCGCATCTCGAGGCGGCCGTTCTCACCGACCGTCATCGGGAGCCAGACGTAGGTCGAGTCCGACTTGCCCTCGTTCCACCGGTCGCCCATGTAGACGTACTTCCCGGGAGCGAGGGTGAGGACGTTCGTCGACTGCGAGCCGAAGGTGGTCTTGCGGGAGTCGCCGATCGAGAGCAGGCCGTCGCCGCCCTCCGGGATCGCGTTGTAGGCGACGTTCTCGTCGGCGTCGCCCTTCTCGACTCCGCGGGTCCACGCGCCGAGGATCGAGTCGGCGGTGTAGTAGGTCTGCGGGTTCGGCGCCCAGCCGGTCGCCCCGGAGGCGATCGTGTAGTACTTGCCGCCGTTGGCGAAGATCGCGGGCGCCTCGAGGTGTCCGCACTCCTTCACGATCTGGAAGTCGGTGCCGCGCACCGGTGCTCCGGCCGCACCGTCGGCGAAGACGTAGGGGTACGTCCCGTCGGCCGAGTACTGGTTCGCGTCGAGGGTGTCGGTCGTGGTGGTCCGCTCGACGTTGGTGTAGTCGGCGTCCAGCTTCGCCACGTAGAGCGAGTAGTTCTCCTCGGAGGAGTAGGAGATGTACGCGGTGCCGTCCTCATCCTGGAAGACGGTCATGTCCCGCGCCTGCCCGGGAACGGCGGAGGTGGTGCAGGCCTTGTAGTCCGTGCGGTTGTAGAGGCGGTAGACGCCCTGGAGCGTGAAGGGCCCGGTCGGGCTGTCCGAGACGGCGACTCCCGCCATCGAGCGCGCGTAGGTGCTGCCGCCCGGCGTGGTCCGGCCGTCGGAGTGCCACCACATGACCCACTTGCCGGTCTTCTCGTTGAAGAGGACCTTGGGGCGCTCGAAGATGGCGGTGTTCGGCGAGGCCTGCGTCGTGTCGAGGTGGTAGTCGAGCTCCGCGATGCGGTCGGCGCGAGGGGCTCCGGAGTCGTCGACGGTGTCGTAGAGCGCGTCGAAGTAGGGGGCCTCGAGGTCGGCCGGAGCCGAGACGCTGCGGAGCGCGGTGCCCTTGTTCTCCCAGTTGTGGCCGTCGGTGGAGCGGTAGACCGCGACTCCGGGGCTGTTCCAGTAGCCCTTCGTGCGGTCCTCGCCGTACCAGTACTGGACCTGCTGACCGCCCTCCTCGACGGTGACGATCTGGCTGCCGTGCGCCTGGATGTGGCGGCCGTCGGTGTCGTACCAGAAGGGCTGGAAGTAGCCGGCCGCGGTGCTGCCCGGGTCCTGGACCGCCGGGTAGTCGGTGTAGGTCACGGGCGTCGAGGTGCGCGGCACTCCGTCGTCGGGATCCGTGGCCACGGCGGCCGAGGCCGACTGCGCTCCTGTCCCCAGGAGTGCTGCGACGAGCAGCGCGGCCACCGCCGCGGCGGCCGTTCGTGGTCGAGACGTCATGCTGTGCTCCTTTGCACCGGGGACTTCGCGCATGTTCACGCAAACATCACGCTTCCACGAGGGTCTGATGACGTCAACATCCTGATCGACCGACGGCCGGGCGTCGGACGGCCGCCCGGGCTCCGTCTTGGCCGCTCAGCGCTCCGGCGCGAACGCCCCGCCCGGGCCGAAGGCGAGCTCCGCGAACCGGCGGCCGATGAGCTCGTGCGCTTCCGGATCCGGGTGCAGGCCGTCCGGGAGCGGGAGCCGCTGGGCGTCGTCCGGCCCGTAGAGCGCGAGCCCGTCGAGCAGTCGCAGGTCCGGGTCGTCGGAGCGCGCGGCGACGACCTCGGCCAGCGCCTCGCGGACGATCCGCAGGGTCAGCCGTCCGTTCGCGGTGTCGCCCGGGTCGCCGGTCGCGACGAAGCGCGGCGCCCCGGTCGTGAAGGACGCGGGATCGACGTCGCCCGGCCCCGGCGTGTCCTCGTGGATCCCGCAGAAGAGCGGAGTGACGAGGAGCAGCGGCGTCGCGGGATGGCCCTCGCGGATCGTGTCGAGGAAGCCGTGCACCGCCGGCACGAAGGTGCGGCGGCGCATGCCGTCGAGGTTCACGAGGTTGATGCCGAGCGCGACACTGATCAGGTCGGCAGGAGTGTCCCGCATCACGCGAGCGGTGAAGGGGTCGACGAGTGCGCTCCCGCCGAAGCCGAGGTTCACCAGGCGGGCGCCGCTCGCCCGGGCGGCCACGGCCGGCCAGATGCCCGAGGGGCGCGCCGCGTTCGAGCCCTGGCCGATCGAACTGCCGTGGTGCAGCCAGACGGGGCCGGAGAGCGGCGCGGGTTCGAGCGGTGCGTCGGACCGCAGGGCCACGAGGTCCACCGCCTCGTTGTGCGGGAGGAGCAGCTCCACGCGAGACGGCCCGGCCGGGAGGTCGAGCCCGACCGTGTCGAGAGGTCCGGGGAGGAGGGCCCGGTCACCGGTCGCGAGGTCGAATTCGATCGCGTCGCCTCCGGTGAGCGCGTGGGAGGCGGTCATCTCGCCGTCGACGACCGCGTCGACTGCGCCGCGCGGCCGGGGCAGCCCCCGATAGGCGACCCGTGTCGCGTGCACGTCGAGCTCGATCCGTCGCGCCTCGGTGACGAAGGAGATCCGGACACCCGAGGGCTGCGCCTCCATCAGCAGGAGCTGCGCATCCGCATCGCGCTCGCGGACCGCGCGGGGGAGGCGGTGCGGCCGGACTCCGCGGGGCACCTCCTCCAGCTCGATCGCGCCGTGGACGAGCCGTTCGGTGAGGGGTGTGCTGATCATGCGGGGATGTCCTTCCGGCGGGTCCAGTGGCTGAAAAGAAAGTGCAGGCAGGCGAGGAGCTCGCTCCACGACTGCGCGGGGGTCGGGCTGCTGTGCGCGAAGCTCCCGAGCCGTTCGAGGGTGAGGAAGCCGTTCAGAGCGGCGCCCGTCACTCGGACGGCGTGCACCCGGTCCTCGGCGGGGATCGCGTAGCCGAGGAGGACCGCATCTGTGAGCTGCACGACGCGGCGGGCGGCCGGGGCGGCGACCGCGTCCGGCCCCGCAGTGCGCTGCAGCGACTCCCACAGGCCCGGCCGCTCGCGCGCGAAGGAGCGGTGGGCGTCGGCGAAGCCGTCCAGCGCCTCCCGGGCGGAGCGTCCGGCGATCGCGACGGCGATGCGGTCGGACAGCTCGTCGAGGGCCAGGACCGTGACGCCGTCGCGGAGTGCGGCGAGATCGCGGACGTGCGTGTAGAGGCTCGGCGTCTGCACCTCGAGCGAGCGGGCGACGGCGGCCAGGGTCACGGCGGCGAGACCATCGGCGTCGGCGATCGCGGCGGCGCGATCGATGACGGCGGAGCGGGTGAGGGAGCGACGGGGCACGCGTTGATCCTAATACCCCTAGGTTTTCACATATGGACATTCGGAAGCTCCGACGCCCGAACCGCGATCGCCCCCGAGCCGGAGGGCTCGAGGCGATCGAACGTGCGGTGCGGCCTAGCCGCCGACCGCCTGGCGAGCGCTATCGAGCCCGCTCAGTTCTTCCGGATATCGATCTCAGGGCTGCGAGGATCTCGCGCGCTCGAGGATGGCCGCGATCACGGCGGACTTCGCCTCGGCGTAGTCGTTCCCGTCCTCCCAGCGCCGGAGGAGGAGAGACGCCTTCGTGCTGCGGTAGAGCTCGCGGTCGGACGGGTCGGTGCGCAGCCGGTCGCGCAGGAGGAGGTACGCGTCGATCGCGGGATGACCCTCCTCGTAGATGTGGACGTGGGCGTCCCGTCCGGGCGTGCGGACGAGCCGGTGCCCGGGCTCGCGGGTGCGCAGGACGTAGCCGGCCTCGAGCAGCGGCGCGACGTGGTCCTCCTCCGCCGTGACGTCGGGCACGACGACCAGCACGTCGACGATCGGCTTCGCGGGCAGGCCCGGGACGGAGGTCGAGCCGATGTGCTCGACACGCACGCCCGGGACGGCCCCGAGGATGCGCCGCCGGTGCTCCTCGAACAGGGCGGACCACTCGGGGTCGTGCTCGTGCAGGGCGAGCTCGAGCGGCTCCGGTCCACCGACGAGCTCGACGGAGACGACGTCGGGGCGGCTGGGGGAGCGGTGCGGAGTCACCGGGTCATCCTGCCAGGGGTGCCGCAGGGCGGGTGCGGTTCACTGGAGCGGTGAGCACCCTCCTCGTCACCGCGCACCCCGACCGCGACTCCCTCACCGCCGCCCTCGCCCGGCGGCTGCGGGAGGAGCTCGGCCCCGACGGAGTGGAGACGGCCGACCTCGACGCCGAGGGCTTCGACCCGCGGTTCGGCGCGGCCGACCGGGACCGCTACCGCGGTGTCGGCCCGGTTCCCGACGACGTCCTCCGCGAGCAGCGCCGGCTCGACGGCGTCGACCACCTCGTGCTCGTCTTCCCCGTCTACTGGTGGTCGATGCCCGCGCTGCTGAAGGGCTGGATCGACCGCGTCTTCCTCGCCGGCTGGGCCTTCGACATCGACCCCGTCCACGGCACGCAGCGCAGGCTCGGCGCCCTGACCGTCCACCTCGTGCTCGTCGCGGGGGACTCCGCCGGGACCTACGAGCGGCACGGCTACGAGCAGGCGCTGCTGACGCAGATCCAGCACGGGATCATCGACTACTGCGGAGCCCGGCGCGGCGGGGCCGTCTTCGTCCACGAGTCCGAGCGCGAGGACGACGCGAGCCGCCGGGCGGCGGTCGAGGACGCGGTCGAGCGGACCGTGGAGGCGATCAGGGCTGATCCGCCTGCAGCGCTCCGGTGACGAGGGCCTGCACGAGGGTGTCGGCGTCGTAGTCCGGATCGTGGGCGGCGCCGATGCAGAGGTTGCCGATGCCCTTGAGGAGCATGTAGCCGCTGAGGCTCGACGCCGGGATCCGGGCGGGTCGTGCCGCCTCGAGCAGGTCGCCGCAGACGGGGACGAGCCGCTCCACGAAGTAGGCGTGCAGCGCGTCGGATCCGGCGCTGTCGCCCTGGAGCGCACCGGCGAGGCCGTGCTTGGTCACCAGGAGGTCGACGAAGTGGGCGACCCAGGCCCGGAGGGCTGCCTCCGGGGTCGCGCTGTCGGCGAGCAGCAGTGGGCCCGCCTCCGCGCAGGCCTCGACCTGGTGGCGGTAGACGGCGACCACGAGCTCCGAGCGGGTCGGGAAGTGCCGGTAGATCGTCCCCACGCCGACGCCGGCCTCCGCCGCGATCTCGCGGACCGGCGCGTCCACGCCGGAGGCCACGAACACCGTCGCCGCGGCGGCGAGCAGTGCGTCGCGACTCGTCCGCGGTCGGCCGGGCGTGCGGGGCACACGGTCGCTCATCGGTTCTCCTTGCTTTTCGGAGCTGCGCTCCGTAATGTCTCCGAGCGCAGCTCCACCACGTTCCGGAGCAGCGCTCCGCAATGTTCCGGAGCAGCGCTCCGACGATTGTGCCAGAGCGCCGCCACCCAGGAAGGACCCTCGTGCCCACTCCGCTCCTCGACTCGTCGACCCCCGGTGAGCACCGCCCGATGCGCGGTCCGCACGGCCGAGCGCGACCCCTCTCGATCCGTCGCGAACGGCCCGTCGCCGAGGGGCGGACGGGCCGCTCGCGACGGATGAGCGGAGCGGGTCCTGCCGTCAGCGCGGGGCGCGCAGCCCGGCGAGCGGGCCGTCGTGCAGCGGCTCCGTCTCCCAGCGGACGCGGGCGGTGCGGTCGGGAGCGAGCTCGACGTGCAGGCGGTGCGGGGTCTCGAGGAACACGACGTCGACCAGCACGCTGTCGCCCGAGGGTCCGGCGCTCGCCGCGAACGGCCCGTCGACGGTCCAGGCTCCCGCGCCGGGCGTCACCGTGAAGCGCTCGTCGCCCTCGGTCAGCGCGAGCGTCCAGCCGCCCTCGTCGGCCGTCACCTCGACGGCGTCGGGCCACGATCCGACCGGCGTGTAGCTCCCGGTCGCGGGGGAGGCGCCCTCGAGCGCGGGCAGGGCGAGCTCCGACAGCCGGTCGGCCAGCCGGGCGTCGGCCTCCGCCGTGGACCCGTGGCCGACGGCGGGGAGCAGGTGCTCCCAGGCGAGCGCGAGCAGCGTCTGCGTGTCCGAGGTCTGGCCGGTCAGCGCGATCACGAGCTCGTGCTCGGGCACGATCAGGCTGAACTGCCCGTACGCGCCGTCCGCGCGGTAGCCGTGCAGCGACCGCCAGAACTGGAAGCCGTAGCCCTGCTGCCAGTCCGGTCCGCCGTCCTCGTGGGTCGGGACGTGCGCGCGGGACGCCTCGGCGACCCACTCCGGCGAGAGGATCCGCCGGTCGCCCCAGCGCCCCTCCTGCAGGTACAGCAGTCCGAGCGCAGCTGCCGCCTCGGTGGTGGCGTGCAGCCCGCTGTAGCCGAGCTCGCGCCCCGAGTCGTCGCGATGCCAGGCGACCTCGCCGATGCCGAGCGGATCGAGCAGGCGCGGGCGCAGGTAGTCGGTCAGCGACTGCCCGCTCACGCGCTGCACGATCGCGGCGGCGGCGAAGGTGCAGGGCTGGTTGTAGGCGAAGACGCTGCCCGGCTCCTGCTCCGGCGGGAGGAGGAGGAAGCCGCGTACCAGGTCGACCGGATCCGTCTCCTCGGCGCGGTCGATCGTCTCGGCGGAGTGGCCGCTCGCCATCGCGAGGACGTGGCGGACGCGGACCGCACGCGAGCGCGGGTCGGTGATCTCGTCGTCGAGCTCGGGGAAGTACGAGAGGACGGTGGCGTCCAGGTCGACCAGGCCCTCGGCGACCGCGAGGCCGACGGCGGTCGCGGTGAAGCTCTTGCTCAGCGAGTAGAAGAGGTGCGGCCGCTCGGCCGAGTACGGCGCCCACCAGCCCTCGGCGACCACGTCGCCGCCCTGCACGACCATCAGGCCGTGCAGCTCGACGCCGGGAGCGGCCTCGACCCCTTCGACGAAGGCCAGCACTCCCTCGGCGTCGACGGAGCGGGCGGACGGGGTGCTTCTCGGCAGTGAGCGCGTCATCCTCCGATGCTACGACCGGCGCGGCACCGCCTCCGCCCGGGGGCAGGTGGCGGCGCCGCCTAGGCGGTCGGCTCGGCGGGGAAGGGGCCGAGGCCGAGCAGGAAGCGGAGGATCGCGTCGGCCGGCACGCGCAGGGCGGGGCCGGAGCCGAGCTCCCACTCCGCGTCGGTCGGAGCGAGGGTGCGACCGCGGACGGCGGCGCGGATCGCGAGCGGCGCGCGCTGCAGGCGGTCCAGGGCCACCCCGCCGGTGATGCGGGAGGAGAGCGCGAGCGGCTCGGGGGAGAGGGCGAGCTCGACCCGGACGACCTCGACCAGCTCGGCGACCGAGCGCGGACCCGCGCCGGCGCGGCGAGCGGAGGCGAGAGCGGCCAGGGCCGGGGCGATCTCGGCGGGAGGAGGAGGGGAGGAGGCCTCTCGGGCGCCCATCCGCGTCGCGAGGCGCTGGCCGGTGCTGCTCGAGAGCCGCACGACGAGCTCTCCGAGCAGGGCGTCCCGGGAGACGGCACTGGCCGCCTCGCCCTCCGTGGTGGAGGGCGAGGCGGCCAGGACGGCGAGGCGGTCGAGCCTCTCGGCGACGAGGGGGCGCCAGTCGTTGCTGACGCCCGTCTCGTCGACCGAGGGCCCGGTGCTCAGCGGCAGGAACCGCGACCAGTCGGGCACGACCGCAGGGCCTAGCGTCCGCCCGAGCGGCGCTTGTTGTAGACGTCGAAGGCGACCGCGAGCAGGAGCACGAGGCCCTTGACCGCCTGCTGCCACTCGATGCCGATGCCCATGATCGACATGCCGTTGTTCAGGACGCCGATGATGAGGCCACCGATGATCGCGCCGCCGATGGTGCCGACGCCGCCCTGGACCGCCGCGCCGCCGATGAAGGCGGCCGAGATGGCCTCGAGCTCGAAGCCGTCTCCCGCCTTCGGGCCGGCGAGGTTGAGTCGCGCGGTGAAGACGAGGCCGGCCAGCGCCGCGAGGACGCCCATGTTGACGAACAGCCAGAAGGTGACGTTGCGGGTCTTGATGCCGGACAGCTCCGCGGCGTGCAGGTTGCCGCCGATCGCGTAGACGTGACGGCCGAAGACGGAGCGGTTCATGACCACGCCGTAGATCAGGACGAGCACGGCGAGCACGATCAGGGTGACCGGGATGCCCTTGAAGGTGGCCAGCGCGAAGGAGAAGGCCGCGATCACGACGGAGACGAGGACGAGCTTGGTGACGAACCAGGCGCCCGGCTCGACGCTCTGCGCGTACTTCTGGCGGCCACGGCGGGTGCGCACGGACTGCACGGCGAAGGCGACGATCGCGAGCGCGCCGATGACGAGCGACAGCGGGTCGAGGTCGGTCTCGCCGAACAGGTCGGTGAGGAAGCCGTTGCCCAGCGCGCGGTACTCGGTCGGGAAGGAGCCGATGTTCGCGTTGCCGAGGACGACGAGCGCCAGGCCGCGGAAGATCAGCATGCCCGCCAGGGTCACGATGAACGCCGGGATCCCGACGTACGCGATCCAGAAGCCCTGCCACGCTCCGACCAGGGCGCCGATGAGGAGGGAGAGGACGATCGACAGCCACCACGGGAGACCCATGTTGACCGCGAAGACGCCGGAGATCGCTCCGACGAACGCCGCGACCGAGCCGACCGAGAGGTCGATGTGCCCGGCCACGATGACCATCACCATGCCGATGGCGAGGATCAGGATGTAGCCGTTCTGGACGATCAGGTTCGAGATGTTCTGGGGGCGGAGGAGGATTCCGCCGGTCATCACCTCGAACAGCAGCACCACCACGATGAGGGCGATGAAGATGCCGTTCTTGCCGAGGTCGCCCAGCACGTGGCTGAGGCGCTTCGTGAAGGCGTTCTCGGTGGGCTTCACCTGCGCACCGGCCGCGGTGGACGGTTCGTTCTGCAGATCGGTCATCGTTGCTTCTCCTGGGTCATGAGGGTGAGGACCGCCTCGGGCGTCGCCTCGGCGATGGGCAGCTCGCCCGTGATCCGGCCCTCCGACAGCGCGTAGACGCGGTCGCAGATGCCGAGCAGCTCCGGCAGCTCGGAGGAGATGACGATGATCCCCTTACCCTGCGCCGCGAGCCGGTTGATGATGGTGTAGATCTCGTACTTCGCACCCACGTCGATGCCGCGGGTGGGCTCGTCGAGGATGAGGACGTCCGGGTCGGAGTAGATCCACTTCGACAGGACGACCTTCTGCTGGTTGCCGCCGGAGAGCTTCCCGGTCTTGGCGAGCACGGTCGGCGACTTGATGTTCATGCTGCCGCGGTACTCGTTGGCGACCTCGAACTCGCGGTTGTCGTCGACGAGTCCGCCGCGGGCGACCTTGTCGAGCGACGCGAGCGAGATGTTCCGCTTGATGTCGTCGATGAGGTTGAGGCCGTAGTGCTTGCGGTCCTCGGTCGCGTAGGCGAGCCCGTGGGCGATCGCCTCCGAGACGTTGCGGATCTTGATCTCCTTGCCGGCCTTGAAGACCTGGCCGGAGATGCGGCTGCCGTAGGAGCGGCCGAAGAGGCTCATCGCGAACTCGGTGCGCCCGGCGCCCATGAGCCCGGCGATGCCGACGATCTCGCCGCGGTGCACCGTCAGGTTGACCTTGTCCACCATGACGCGGGTCGGGTCCTGGGGGTGGTGGGCCGTCCAGTCGACCACGCGCAGGATCTCCTCGCCGATGTGCGGCGTGTGGTCCGGGTAGCGGTGGTCGAGGTCGCGGCCGACCATGTCCTTGATGATGCGGTCCTCGGTGACGTCGTCGTGAGCGATCGTCTCGATGGTCTTGCCGTCGCGGATGACCGTGACGGTGTCCGCGATCTTCTTGATCTCGTTCAGCTTGTGGCTGATGATGATCGACGTGATGCCCTGCTCCTTGAGGTGCAGGATCAGGTCGAGCAGGTGGTCCGAGTCCTCGTCGTTCAGGGCCGCGGTGGGCTCGTCGAGGATGAGCAGCTTGACCCGCTTGGAGAGCGCCTTCGCGATCTCGACGAGCTGCTGCTTGCCGACTCCGATCTCCATGATCTTGGTGGTCGGGTTCTCGCGCAGACCCACGCGGGCCAGCAGCGCCGCCGCCTCCTGGTTGGTCTTGTTCCAGTCGATCAGGCCGCCGAAGCCGCGCACCTCGTTGCCGAGGAAGATGTTCTCCGCGATGGAGAGGTAGGGGCTGAGGGCCAGCTCCTGGTGGATGATGACGATGCCCTTCGCCTCCGAGTCGCGGATGCTGGCGAACTGCATCACCTCGTCCTCGAAGACGATGTCGCCCTCGTAGGTCCCGTGCGGGTAGACGCCCGACAGGACCTTCATCAGCGTCGACTTGCCGGCGCCGTTCTCCCCGCAGATCGCGTGGACTTCGCCGCGCTGTGCGTTGAGCGTGACGTCCTGGAGCGCCTTCACGCCCGGGAACGTCTTGGTGATGCCGCGCATCTCGAGGATGTTCGAGGTCACGCCGCCTCCCTTCCTTCGTAGTGGGGGAGGGCGCCCGGTGGGCGCCCTCCCGGGGTGTTCCTTCTCGGGTGAGGAGAGAGGACTAGCCGTTCACTTCCGCGTCGGTGTAGTAGCCGCCGTCGACGAGGACGGACTGGATCTGGTCCTTGGTGACGATGACCGGCTCGAGCAGGAAGGACGGGACGACCTTCTTGCCGTTGTCGTAGGTGTCGGTGTCGTTGACCTCGGGCTCGGTGCCCTCGAGCACGGCCTGGGCCATCTTCACGGCCTCCTTGGCGAGCTCGCGGGTGTCCTTGTAGATGGTCGCGTACTGCTCGCCGGCGATGATCGCCTTGACGGAGTCGAGCTCGGCGTCCTGACCGGTGATGATCGGGAAGTCGGAGCCGACGGTGTAGCCGGCGTCGGTCAGAGCCGAGATGATGCCGCGGCTGAGGCCGTCGTAGGGCGAGAGGACGCCCTGGACCTTGGAGCCGTCGGAGTACGTCTTGGTGAGGATGTCCTCCATGCGGCTCTGGGCGACCTCGCCGTCCCAGCGGAGCGTGGCGACGGTGTTGAAGTCGGTCTCGCCGGACTTCACGACGAGCGTCTTGTCGTCGATGTACGGCTGGAGGGTGTCCATCGCGCCGTTGAAGAAGAACGTGGCGTTGTTGTCGTCGGGGCTGCCGGCGAACAGCTCGACGTTGAACGGGCCGGCGGGGGCGTCGGCGGCCTTCGCGCCGGTGAGGTCGGTGAGACCGAGGCCCGCGAGGAGCGAGGTGGCCTGCTGGACGCCCACCTTGTAGTTGTCGAACGTGGCGTAGTAGTCCACGTTCTCGGAGTCGCGGATGAGGCGGTCGTAGGCGATGACGGGGATGTCGTTGGCCTTGGCCTCCTCGAGCACGCTCGTGAGGGTGGTGCCGTCGATCGAGGCGACGATCAGGGCCTTGGCGCCCTTGGTGATCATGTTCTCGAGCTGCGAGACCTGGGTGGGGATGTCGTCCTCGGCGTACTGAAGGTCGACCTGGTAGCCGGCCTCCTCGAGCTGCGACTTGACGTTGTTGCCGTCAGCGATCCAGCGCTCGGACGACTTGGTCGGCATCGCGACGCCGACGAGGCCGCCGTCGCCGGATCCCGAGCCCGAGCCGCCACCGGTTCCGGAGGAGCAGGCGGCGAGGGAGAGGATCATCGCTCCGCCGGCGATGCCGGCGATGAGAGCGCGCTTCATTGTGGTCACTGTGATTCCTTCGTCATTGAATGCAGTGGATGCAGGGCCGCCCTCGGGATCGGGGCGGAGATGTGATGCCATGTGAGCGATCACATTGCGTCATGCTAGACCCGACGGCGCCGTTCGTGTCAACGCGCACGTCTCGACTCGGTAACGGGACACCCGCGGCGCGTCGTCCGCTCTCGGAGCGGTGCTGTCAAGGGTCCCCGGCCCCGGAAGGGAGCCGGAGCCGTCGGCGTTGCGTCCAGCACTGTCGAAAGGACGCACACCATGACGAAGACCTGGTTCATCACCGGCGCCTCGAAGGGCTTCGGCCGCGAGTGGGCCGAGGCGGCGCTCGAGCGCGGCGACTCGGTCGCCGGGACCGCCCGCCGGATCGAGACCCTCGACGCCCTCGTCGAGGAGTACCCGGACACGTTCCTCCCGCTGACCCTCGACGTGACCGACCGCGAGGCCGGCTTCGCCGCCGTGCAGGCCGCGGCCGACCGGTTCGGCCGACTGGACGTCGTGATCAACAACGCCGGCTACGGGCACTTCGGCATGATCGAGGAGCTCACCGAGGAGGAGTTCCGCGCGCAGCTCGAGACCAACGTCTTCGGCGCCCTCTGGGTCACCCAGGCCGCGCTGCCGATCCTCCGCGAGCAGGGCTCGGGCCACATCGTCCAGGTGTCGAGCATCGGCGGCATCAGCGCGTTCCCCTCGATCGGCGCGTACCACGCGTCGAAGTGGGCGCTCGAGGGCTTCACCCAGTCGCTGGCCGCCGAGGTCGCCGGCTTCGGGATCCACGTGACCCTCGTCGAGCCCGGCGGGTACTCGACCGACTGGTCCGGTCCCTCCGCGTCGCGCAGCGAGCCGATCGCCGCGTACGACGAGGTCCGCGAAGCCGCGAGCCGACGCCCCTCCGCCGCTCAGCCGGGCGACCCGAGGGCCTCGCGCCTCGGGATCCTCGCGGTCGTGGACGCGGACGAGCCGCCGCTGCGGATCTTCCTCGGGCGCGCGCCGCTGGGCATCGCGACGGCGGACTACGAGTCGCGCCTCGAGACCTGGAAGCGCTGGAACGACGTGTCGATCGCTGCTCACGGCGAGTGATCCCGGGCGGTCGCGGCGCGAGGGCGTCGCGGCCGCCGGTCAGCGCGAGGCGGTGACGCTCGCGCTCCGGGGGACGGCCGTGGATCCGCGGACGACCAGCTGCGGAGCGATCGGCGCCGCCTTCTCCGGCCGGTCGCCCTCGATCAGGCTGAGCAGCGCGGCCACGCACCGGCGTCCGAGCTCCACGAAGTCCTGGCGGACGCTGGTCAGCGGCGGCCAGTAGAACGCCGCCTCGGGGATGTCGTCGAAGCCGATGACGCTGACGTCCTCCGGCACGCGGACCCCGCGCTCGTGGAACGCGCTCATCAGTCCGAGTGCCATCTGGTCGTTCCCCGCGAACACCGCGGTGAAGTCGAGGAAGCGCGAGAGCTCGAGGCCCACGCGGTGGCCGCGCTCGGCGCTCCAGTCGCCGAGCAGCGGCGGGCGCAGCGGGATCGAGCGGTGGTCGAGCTCGGCGAGGTAGCCGCGCATCCGCGCCTCGGCCTCGATCCAGTCCTGCGGGCCGGCGAGGTGCACGATCTCGGTGTGCCCGAGGTCGATCAGGTGCCCGGTGGCGATGCGGGCGCCGGCCATCTGGTCGACGTAGAGCGCGTCGTCGCGGTCGTCCTCGCTCGTCTGCAGCGTCACGTGCGGGATGCGCAGCGCGACTCCGGAGAGGATGTCGAAGACGCGGATCTGCGGGGCGACGACCACGAGGCCCTCGACCGCCTGGTTGAGCAGATGCCGGATCCCGGCCTGGATCGACGCGCCGTCGGTGCCGTCGACGTTGGCCGTGACCACGAGGTAGCCCGCGTCGCGCGCCGCCACCTCGATGGCCTGGATGCTGGAGGCCGGACCGTACTGCAGGCTCTGCGAGGACAGCACGCCGACGGTGCGGGTGCGGCTGGTGACCAGTGCCCGTGCGGCGAGGTTGGGGCGGTAGTCGAGCTCGGCCATGACCTCGAGCACGCGCTTCTTCGTCTCGGCGCGGAGGCTCGGGTGGTCGTTCAGGACGCGGGAGACGGTCTGGTGCGAGACGCCGGCCGCGCGGGCGACGTCGTAGATGCTCGGCGCCCGCGACGCGGGCTTGTCTTCCGGCATCGGGCACCGCGGCTCTCTGTGATCGGCGCCTCCGACGCAGGACCGGGGCGCCCTCACGGGCGGCTCGCCCGTCCGCGGGCGCGTGTGAGCACACTTTACGTCCCTCGGCGCGGGGGCCTGCACACCGACGGAACCTCGACGGCTCGGACGGGTGCCGCTCCCGGATCGGCCGGACGTTCCGGCACCGCTGGTGCGGGCGCGCCGGAACGACGCGGTCCGCGCCTCCGCCCCGCGGTCGTCGCAGCGGGTGGTCGCCGCGGTCGGGTCAGCCGTCGAAGACCTCGGCCGACGCGAAGGCCGCATCGGAGCGGAGCACGGCGACGAGGTCCGCGGGACAGTCCTCGAAGGCCGTCCTCTCCGGACCGGGAGGCGTGTGCGCTCGGACGTCGACGACGGATCCCTGGGGCGCGACGGCGTCGGGCGATCACAGGCGCCACCCTGCGGTCCGGGGTACTTTCCTGCGTGTGAACGACAGCGACGAGAAGTCCGGGAGAGGCTGGCGCATCGATCTCGGCGAGCCGCCGGAGAGCGTGTCCGGCGATGTCGCCGACGCTCTCGATAAGGTGTCCGCGGAATTCGCGGCATTCCGGAGCGGGACTTCCGGCGAGGGCGGAGAAAGGGCCGCGGCCCTCCGCGGAGCCGCCCGACTCGGGGCCGGAGAGCACCGGCTCGCCGTCGCCTCGGGGCTGACGCGGGAAGGCGTCCGCGCCTTTCTCGCGGGGGGATGACAAGCCGTCGGAGAGGCGGTTCCCCCGTGCCTCGACAAGCCGGCGCCGAAGGAAGAGAAAGGCCTCGAGAAGGCGCGGCATCCGGAGAGATCGGAGACGACGAATGGACGACGAGGAGTGGGCTCGGTACCTTCTCGCGATGGAGCGCCGAGCACCGACGAATCAGGACGGCGCGACCGCGGAACGCCGTGACGCGATGGTGGCGGCCGTCCTGCGGGAGCTCGACGGGGTCGATCCGTACGGACTCGAGCCGGGTCGCGAGGACGGCGCTCCCCGCGACGAGTACGCGTCTGAGGCGGCCCCGATCGCGAGCATCCTCCTGCGCCGAGGACGGATCACCGGCGAGGAGCTCGACGCCGTCTGGCGGTTCTGGTTCGGCGAGCCGCTGAGCGCCCTGCTCGGCGACGGCTTCGCCCCGCTCCTGGCGCGGCTCGACCGGCTCGCTCCTCCCTCGGCGGAGGACTGACGGGCGTCGGGTTCCGGCGGCGGACCGGCCGCGATCCCGGCGTCCCGTATCGCTCCGCCCAGCTCCGCCTAGCTCCGTCTAGCTCCGCTCGCGGAAGAAGCGGATGAGCTCGCGCAGGGCCGGGAGCGTCGCGCTCTCGGCCTCGGCGTCGTCGAGGTCGTCGAAGGAGGTGCGGAGCCCGGCGGCGTCGGCGTCGGCGGCGGACTCGAACGCCATCGACCACTCCGGGAACAGCCGCTCCCGGATCGGCTCCTCGAGGAGGGTGCGCAGCTGCGCGTGGCGCTCGTCGGCGGCGATGACGGCCATCCGCTCACGCAGGACCGCGTCCGGCCCCTCGAGCACCTGGAGGAATCGGCCGTCGCGGTGCAGGAGCATGCCGGTCAGGCCGAGGCGCTCGTTGTTCGCGCGGCACTGGGCGAGCAGCGCGGCGAGGTCGGCGTCCGTGAAGCCGGCGGAGGTGCGGCTGGAGTAGACGAGGGAGAGCATGGCGTCCGTTCCGGGTGGGGGAGGCGGGCGCCTCCGCTCCCAGTGGACCACCGACAGCGCCTCCCGCACGGCCACTTCCGCCGGCGGCGGCAGGCTGCTAGAGCTAGCCGACCGTGATCGGAGCGGCAGACGGACGGGTGCCCTGCCGCATCCAGACGAAGAACCCGACCAGGGTGAACGCGCCGTAGAAGACGTACATCAGCCCCGACGCGTAGTAGCCGGCCGAGAACAGCAGCGGCACGCCGACCAGGTCGACGGCCACCCAGATGAGCCAGAACTCGGTCCAGCCCTTCGCCATGCCGTAGGTGGCGAGGACGGAGCCGACGAAGATCCACGCGTCGCTCCAGACCGGCTCGTAGGAGCCGAGCGCGCGGAACACGGGCGTCAGCACCGCGGTGCCGCCGACCATCCCGAGCACCAGCAGGCCGCGGGTGCGCCACGACGCCCAGCGCGGCGCGATCAGGGTGGTCGAGTCGTCGGGGCGGTGGGTCCACCGGTACCAGCCGTAGACGCTGACCAGGATGAACATCACCTGCCGCCCGGCCTGGCCGAGCAGGTTGACGGGGTTCGGAGTGCCGAACAGGGCGCCCATGAAGACCGTGAACAGCAGCACGTTGCCGATGAGGCCGACGGGCCAGGCCCAGACCTTCCGCCGCATCCCGCCGAGGGCGCTGAGGAGCCCGAAGACGTTGCCGATGACCTCCCGCCAGAGGACGGTCTGCTCGCCGATGACGATCTGCGCGTCGAACAGCCAGTGCACGAGGTCCACGAGGCCTTCTTCCTGAGTCGGGATGCCGGGTGGTGCAACCCTGCCCCATCCCGGGCCATTCCCGCCGCGGGCGGATGCGGGCGCCGCGCTCGGACCACGCTGGATCGCGCGCCGGGCGGGGATCGCGACCGGCGCCCCGCTGTGCCGCCGCGACCGTAGGCTGGCGGGATGACGTCCCGGGTGCGACTCCTGCTGGCCTCGTCGCACCCCGGGCCGACCGTGACGGTCACCGTGCTGGCGACCGTGATCGCGGCGGCGTCCGGGCATCCGCTCGGGCAGGTCGTGCTGGTGGCGCTCGCCGTGCTGCTCGGGCAGCTCTCGATCGGGCTCGCGAACGACTGGATCGACGCCGATCGCGACCGCGCGGTGGGGCGCACCGACAAGCCGGTCGCGCAGGGGCTGATCGGCGTGGGCGCCGTCCGCGCCGCCGCACTGGGGACGGCGGCGGCCGCCGTGGTGCTCTCGCTGCTGCTCGGACCGGTCGCCGCGGTCGCGCACCTGGTGCTGGTCGCCGCGGGCTGGGCCTACGACGCGGGGCTCAAGCGCACGGTCTGGTCCGTCGTTCCCTTCGTGGTCGCCTTCGGGCTGCTGCCGGTGGTGGCGGTGGCGGCGGGCGACGGCCGGGTCCCCGCCTGGTGGGCGATCGCGACCGGCGCCGTGTTCGGCGTCGCGATCCACTGCACGAACGTGCTCCCCGACCTGGTCGACGACGAGGCCACCGGGGTCCGCGGCTTCCCCCACCGCCTCGGCCTGCGGCTCTCCGGAGTCGTCGCCTTCGGGTCGCTGGTGGTCGCCGCGCTGCTCGTGCTCGTCGGACAGCTCGTCGGCGACCAGCCGGTGCGCGGGACGGGCGTGGTGCTCGCGGTGATCGGGACCCTCGCGGTGGTCGTGCTCGCCGCGGCGGGCATCCGCCTGGTGCTGACCGGCCCGCCGACGCGCACCCTGTTCCGGCTGGTGATCGCGGCCTCGCTCGTGCTGGTGGTCGAGCTCGGGCTGGCGGGCGCGCGGCTGGTCGGTTGACCGGCCGCCCTCAGGACCAGCGCATCGCGTAGACGCGGGCGAGCAGGTCCGAGGTCGGCAGGGCGAGGGCGGTGCGGAGGAACGCCTCGCGGCCGCGGTGCGCGAGCGAGCCGAGCGGGCGTCCGAGGGCCATGTTCGCCTCCGCCTGCCGCGCCGCGCGCCGGGCCGCGGTGGTGCGCCGCCGGGCGAAGCCGGGCCAGGGGCCGGCCTCGCCGCGGCGCACGGCACCGGCCAGGAGCGGGGCGAGCTCGGCGGCGTCGAGCCAGCCGAGGTTCATGCCCTGCCCGCCGATCGGACTGATCTCGTGCGCGGCGTCGCCGATGAGCACGACGCGGCCGACGCCCATCCGCTCGGCCTCGCGGCGCCGCACCTGGAAGCCGCTGAGCATCGTGCAGGTCTCCGGGTCGGCGTCGGCGCCCGTCCGGTCGCGGACAGCGGCGGCCAGGGCGCGCGCGGCCTCCTGGTCGGGGGCCTCCTCGGGCCGCCAGGCGGGGGCGCCGAGGGAGCGGTCGGGGCCGCTCAGGGCGACGTACCGGCGCCGACCGCCCGGCAGGGGGAAGGACTCCACCACTCCGGCCGGGCCGACGTCGACCAGCGCGGTGCCGGTGAGACCGCCGGGCTCGGGGTCGGCGAAGTCGCCCATCACGTAGCGGTCCGGGTAGTCGCGGCCGGTGGTGCGGATCCCGAGCAGGTCGCGGACGGTGCTGCGGGCGCCGTCGGCTCCCACGACGAAGGCGGCGCGGACGGAGACCGGCTCGCCGCCCGGTCCGGTGCCGGTCGCCTCGACGGTGGAGCCGCGACGGAGCAGGCCGGTCAGCGCGACGCCGGGGCGCAGCGCGTCCGGGGCCGCCGCCTCGAGGCGCTCGCGGAGGATCGCCTCGGTGCGGTGCTGGTCGAGGGTGACGACGTAGGGGTGCGTCGCGGAGGCGCGCGCGAACGAGAGCGTGCCGAGGGTGCGGCCCCGGCTGCGCGCGACGCCCTCGCGGACCCGGGTGGCCTCGGCCAGCACGGGAGCATCGGCGCCGACTGCGGCGAACGCGTCGAGCGACGGCGGATGGATGCCGATCGCCCGCGAGCCGCGCGGCACCGAGGAGCGCCGCTCCCACACCTGCACGTCCACTCCGGCCCGCGCCAGGAGCGCGCCGAGCAGGAGCCCGACCGGACCGCCGCCGACCACGAGCACGTCCGTCTCCGCTGTCACGGGTCGAGCCTAGGGAGCGGCGGCGCGGCGGGCGAGGGGGTGCGCTCGACCGCCGCGCGTGCTCAGGGTGCGAGCGGAGGTGTCAGAGCGCGTCGACGGCGGCGAGGATCTCCTCGGTCTCCGTGCGCGTCGTGTAGTCGACGTGCACGTCCGCCGTGCGGACGATCCGGTCGGCGTCGACGACCAGGACGGTCGGGTACGGGACGGCCGGGGTGTCGTCGGCGTTGCTGTCCTTCACGGCGAAGCCGAGCGCGGTGTGCGCCTCCTGCGCGTCGCCGCTGGGGGCGGTGACGATGCCGAGAGCGCTCGCGAGCGTGTTGCCGGGGTCGGAGACGACGGTGAAGCCCAGGTCGCCGTTCGCGACCGCCGCGCGCGACCCGTCGGGGGTCTGCGGGCTGATCGCGACGAGGGCGACTCCGCGCGACGCGAGCTCGGGGGCGAGGGTCTCGTTGTAGTGCTTGAGCGTGATGTTGCAGTACGGGCACCAGGCTCCGCGGTAGAAGACGAGGACGGCCGGGCCCGCGCCGAGGACGTCCGCGAGGGCGACGGTGTCGCCGTCGACGGTCACGACGGAGGCGGCGGGGAGCGCGTCGCCGGCGGTGACGGCTCCGCTCGGGGCGCCGGCGGCGACGAGGTCGTCGCGCTCGCCGGAGAAGACGGCGGCGAGCTCGGGTCCGACCGTCTCGTCGAAGCCGACGGTGAACTCGTCGAGCTGGGTGCGGACGGAGGTGCTGGTCATCGGAAGTCCTTCGGTCGTGACGGTCGTGGTCCCCGTCCGGGAGCCTAGGCATGCGGGGGACCGGGCGCCGGGCGCCCGTCACGCGGCGTCACACGACGTCCGACGCGTGTCGGCCGGCGTGCGTGGGACCGGCCCCGTCGCTCCGTCACTCCGGGGCGACGACCAGCTCGCCGCCGGCGGAGCGCGAGACGCACGGCATGATCCAGCGGTCCTGTTCCTCGGGGGTCAGCACCAGGTCGCGCTGCTCCGCCCTCCCGCCGACGAGGCGCAGGCGGCAGGTGCCGCACGTGCCCGACTCGCAGGAGGAGTCGACGTCGATCCCGGAGGAGCGGAGCGCGGTGAGGAGCGAGCGGTCGGCCGGGACCTCCACGACGGCACCGGTCGGCTCCCAGACGGCGGCGAAGGGGACGGCCCGGTCGCCGACGGCGTCTACGCCCGCGAAGTCCTCGACGTGGATCCGGCTCGGGCGCCAGTGCATCGTGAGGGCGAGGACCTCGTCGATCAGCGCGGACGGACCGCAGCAGTAGATCCGGGCGTCGTCGTCGGGCTCGGCGACGAGCGGCCAGAGGTCGAGCCGGCCGTGGATCGCACTGTGGTGCACGAGGGAGCCGTCGGCGGAGAACTCGTCGAGCCACGCCGTGTCCCCGGGGGTGCGGCTGAGGTAGACGACCTGCACGGCCGAGCCCTGCGCCCGGAGCTCGGCGGCCATGGCGCGGATCGGGGTGACCCCGATCCCGCCGGCGATCAGGAGGTAGCGGGCGGCGGGCCGGAGGACGAAGGTGTTCGCGGGCGGCGCGGAGGAGAGGACGTCGCCGACGCGGACGTCGTCGTGGAGGCTCCGCGATCCGCCCCGACCCCCGGGCTCGCGGCGCACCGCGATCGCGTAGTGCGACGGCTCCGCGGATCCCGGCTCGACGAGGCTGTAGCTGCGGCGCTCGCCGGAGGGGGTCGTGAGCGTGAGGTGCGCGCCGGCGGAGTAGCCGGGCAGCGGGGCGCCGTCCTCGCTCCGAAGCACGAAGCGGGTGACGGCCGGGGTGAGCGCCTCGCGCTCGGCCACCACGAGCCGCAGCTCAGCCACGGAGCACCAGCTCGTCGCCCACGCCGAGCGTGCCGCCGTCGAGGACCTCCGCGTAGACGCCGAGGAGCTCGTGGCCGTAGGTCTCGTGCAGCAGGCGCGGGACGGGCAGGTCGCGCCGACCGGTGCCCGGCTCGACCTCGGTCGCGGCGCACCGCTCGGTGGCCTTCGTGATCCGCAGCCGCAGCCCGCCCGCGCTGAGCTCGCACCCGAGCAGCTCGAGCTCGCTCCACGCCGGCAGCCCCTCGAGATGGATGTTCCCGCGGAACCGAAGCGGATCGACGCTCCGGCCGGTGCGCTCGGCGAGGTCGCGGACACTCGCCAGGTTGATCAGCGAGACGTACTCCATCTCGACATCGGAGTTGTGGGCCGTGTCGGTGTAGCGGCGCCCCGCGTCCTGGGCGATCACGGGCTCGACGCCGGGCGGCAGGTCGAGCACGCGGGCGGCGAAGGAGCGCAGTGCGGCCCGGCCGTCCTCCGCGCCGAGGTCGGCGGAGAGGACCCGGTGGCCGCGGACGTCGACGGTGAGCACTCCGCTGTCGGGGTCGAGGTGCGTGGTCAGGCCGGCGAGGCGCGCCTCGGCGACGAGCACGAAGTACTCGCGCTTGGAGATGCCGTGCCGCATGCCGGGCCGGTAGGCGCCGCCGGGGCGGGCGAGGGCGATCGTGCGGTCGAAGGGGACGGCGCGGCCTGTGGTGAGCTCGACGCGGGGGAGCGGCTGCGGGGTCAAGCCCTTCACCGGGTAGACGAAGAGGCCGTCCACGCGTGTCGTCATGCCCCCCATCCTGGCGCATCGCCGGGGAGCCGGCAGGGCCGTCGCGGCGCAGCGGAGCGCGAGGAACGGACGCGGCGCCGTGCGGATCCTGCGAGGCCGGGCGGAGGGATCCGCTCCGGCGGGCCTCGTCAGTACTGGAGGGAGAGGCCGACCAGGGGCGGGACGACGAGCGCGCCCAGCTCGACGATCGCGACGCTCGCGCCGACGCCGAGCGTGACGGCCGAGAGCAGCCGGGCGCGGTCCTTCCGCGCGACGCCGATGACGCCGACGATCGCGGTCGCCGTCGCGAGCACGAGCATCGTGACCCCGAGGGCGGCGAAGAGCGCCCCGATCTGCGTGGTGTCGAAGCCGCCCTGGAACGCGAGGACCGGGATGGCCGTGGTGAGCGCGGTCCGCCCGATCTGCGCGAGGACGAGGACGATCGCGAGGACGAGGCCGACGATGCCGACGACGTCGCGGGGCCGGGACTGGGGGGCGGGGACGGAGGCGGTCACGCCGTCGAGCCTAGGGGCGGGCGCGGCGGCGTGACC
>NZ_PSVD01000035.1:0-16207 GCF_002932035.1 Rathayibacter sp. AY1F6
CCCCGGACCCCCGCCCTTCCGCCCACGGCGAAGTCGTGCAATCCCGCGCCGCGCCGACGCGCCGTCCCGCACCCGATGCCCGTGCCGGGTACCTCTCCGGTGCCCGGTCTCGACACCCCTCTCCACCGCTACTCGACCACCATGCGGTCCGCGGGTCTCGATACGCCGCTCCGCCGCTAGCCGCCCCCGGCCCGAGACGGCCGCCGCAGGCGCCGCTCCCCGTCGCCCGCCCCCGGCGCCGTGCCTCAGTCGGCCGCCCCCGGCGCCGTGCTCCCCTGGTGGCCGCCCCCGGCGCCACCGCACGACGAAGGCCCGGGTCCTGCGCAGCAGGACCCGGGCCTTCGTTCGTGCACCCTATTCCCCCCGACGAGCAGTGCTGACGGCCCGCGGGGGTGTCGTGGGCAAGGCGGAGGAGGAGAGCTGTAGCGGAGCTACCGCCGACGACGACAACGCCGCCCACGGCACCCCCGCGGGTCGTCAGCCCTTGGTGGCGCCGGCGAGGAGGCCGCGGACGAAGAACCTCTGGAGGGAGAAGAACACGATGAGCGGCACGATGATCGAGATGAACGCGCCGGCCGTGAGCAGCTCCCACGATTGGCCGTAGGAGCCGGTGAGGTCCTGCAGCGCCTTCGTGATCGGCAGCCCTTGTCCGGAGGTGAAGACCGTCGCGACCAGCAGGTCGTTCCAGACCCAGAGGAACTGGAAGATGCCGAAGGAGGCGATGGCGGGGACCGAGAGCGGGAGCACGATGCGGAAGAAGATCTGGCCGTGTCCGGCGCCGTCCACTCGTGCCGCTTCGATGACCTCGCCGGGGATCTCGGAGATGAAGTTGTGGAGCATGAAGATCGCGAGCGGGAGCGCGAAGATCGTGTGCGCGATCCACACCTTCGCGTAGGAGCCGTCCAACCCGTTCACCCCGAGGCCGGGGAGGATGTAGAGCCCTCCGATGCGCAGGCCGTCCGAGAACAGCTGCAGCAGCGGCACGAGCGCCATCTGGATGGGAACGATCTGGAGCGAGAACACGAGGACGAAGAGCGTGTTGCGGCCCTTGAAGTCGATCCAGGCGAACGCGTAGGCGGCGAGGCTGGCGATCGTGATCGGGATCAGCGCCGCCGGCAGCGTGATGACCAGCGAGTTCACGAACGCCTTGCCCAGGGTCAGGCTGTCGCCGGAGTTGAGCGCGTTCGCGTAGTTGTCGAGGGTGAAGCCGGGGTTGGCGAAGATCGTCCACCAGCCGGTCGTCTTGATGTCGTTCGCGGGGCGGAACGACGAGATGAACAGGCCGAGGGTGGGGACGGTCCAGATGACGGCGATGATCAGCGCGGCGAGAGTGGCGCCGCGCGATGTCGTCGCCTTCTTGACCTTGCCGCTGGCCGCCTCGATCCTGGACTCGCCGCGGGCGAGCGCGCGCTCGGTGCTGCGGTCGACCGGAACCTGGATCGGAGTGGGCGTGACGCTCATCGGATCTCCCTCTGCTTGGCGAGCTGGCGGGCGTTGTAGACGACGATCGGGAGCACGAGCAGGAACAGGATGACCGCGAGGGCCGCGCTGTAGCCGCTGCGGGCGCCGAGCTGGAACTGGCGGACCATCTCGAACGCGAGGACCGTGGTGTCGGAGCGGCCACCGGTCATCGCCGAGACGATGTCGAAGACCTTCAGCGACGCGATCGAGATCGTCGTGAGGACGACCACGATCGAGGAGCGGATGCCGGGGACGGTGACGTTCCAGAAGGACTGCCACGCGCTGGTTCCGTCGAGCGAGGCCGCTTCGAGCTGCTCGGAGGGGACGCCCTTGATGGCGGCGGAGAGCACCGTCATGGCGAATCCGGCCTGGGTCCAGATGAGGACGACGACGAGGAACAGCGTGTTCCACGGCTCGAGTCCCAGCCAGTCGACCGGCGGGGCGCCGAAGGCGGTGAGGATGCCGTTGAGGAGGCCGATCTGCTCGCCCTGGCGCACGTCGTAGAAGAACTTGAAGATGATCGACGCGCCGACGAACGAGATCGCCATCGGCATGAAGACCAGCAGCTTGAAGAACTTCTCGCCGCGGCTCTTGTCGATGAAGACCGCGTAGGCGAGACCGATCGCGGTCGCCGTGATGGGGGCCAGGAGCACCCAGACCACCGTGTTCAGGAAGGCGGTGATGCCGTCGGGGCTGGTGAAGACCCAGACGAAGTTGTCGATGCCGGCGAATCCGGAGCCGTCGTTCTTCATGAACGCGTTGATGGCCGTCGTGATCGTCGGGTAGATCAGGCCGATGAGGATGAAGAAGGCGGCCGGTGCCATGAACGCGATGAGCTGGAGTCCGTAGCCCGCGCCTTTGCGGGACCGGAAGTCGAGCAGGAACAGCGCGCCGCCGATGACGGCGGCCACCACCGCGACCCAGAGGACGGAGTTGTAGAGGCCGAAGACCAGCAGGAGGACGACCGGCAGGACGACCGTCACCGCGAGCCGGAGGACCGTGTAGCCGGTGCCGCGGCGGGGCGCGATCTCGACGAAGAAGAGGATGAGCGCCACCACGGCCGCGAAGGCCAGGAGGATGAGCGGGATCTGCGCGAGCGGCGGGATTCCCGCCAGCCATTGGAAGAACCCCGAGATGGTGATGGGGGACATGGACGCCCTTTCGAGTGCGACTCTGGACTCAGGAGGGGCCCGGCCCCGGGATCCGTGGATCCGGGGGCCGGGCCGTCACAGCTGAGCCGCCACTCGGGAGCGGCGGCTCTGCTCCGCTGCTAGGAGGTGTAGCCGGCCTGGATCTCCTCGAGCGCCTGGTCGGTGCTCGTGCCGTCGATCCAGTCGACCATGCCCTTGAAGAAGCTGTCCGAGCCCACTGCCTTCGGCATGAGGTCGGACGCGTCGAAGCGGAACGTGGTGTCCGGGTTCTGGAGGATCGCGATGGAGTCCTTCAGGACGTCGCTGCCCGCGTTGGCCGGGTCGAGACCGGTGTTCGCGGAGATGACGCCGCCGAGGGAGACGCGGCTGTTGGCCCAGTCGGCGCTGGCGAGGTACTCCTGGACCTTCGCGGTGTCCTCGTCGTTCGAGAACGCGGCGACCATCTCGCCACCACCGGTGACGGCCTGGGCGTCGTCGGCCTTGACCGGCGGGGTGAGGAAGGCCCACACGTCGCCGTCCTCGGCCACGTTGGCGCCGGCCGAGGTCAGGAAGCCCTCGAAGAACGAGGCCTGGTGGGTCAGCGCGCAGGTGCCGTTCGCCATGTTCTGGGCGACGTCGCCGAAGGCGGTGGAGTTGATCGACTTCACGTCGCCGTAGCCGGCGTTGACAAGGGTCGGGTCGAGGAGGATCGATCCGACGGAGTCGAACGCGGACTTGATGGCCGGGTCGGTGAAGGGGGTGTCGCCCGCGACCCAGGAGTCGTAGACGTCGGGGCCGGCCTCGCGGAGGACGGCGTCCTCGATCCAGTCGGTTCCGGGCCAGCCGGAGGCCTCACCGGAGTTGAAGCCCGCGCACCAGGACGGTCCGCCGGTCTTCTCGGCGATCGTCTTGCCGAGCGCCTCCATCTCGTCCCACGTCGTGGGAACGGAGACGCCCCACTCCGTGAACTTGGCCGGGGAGTACCAGATGTAGCCCTTGACGGACGCCATCAGCGGCGCGCCGTACTGGGTGCCGTCGACCTGGCCGTACTTCTGCCAGTCCTCGGACCAGTTCTGCTTGACGTTGGCGAGGGCGCCCTCGGGGAGCTCCTGCACCTTGCCGGAGGCGACGGTGTCGGCGAGCAGACCCGGCTGCGGGAAGATCGCGAGGTCGGGGGTGTCGCCACCCTGGACCTTGATGCCGATCTGCTTCTCGAACTCCTTGTCGCCCGTGTACTTGATCTCGATGCCGCTCTCCTTCTCCCAGTCCGCCCATGACTGCTCGAGAAGGGTGGCCTCGTCGCCGTTGATGGTGCCGTAGACGTTGACGACGCCGTCGGCGGTGCCGACCGTGCCGGCCGAGCTGCCGCCGCCGGCGTTCGGGTCGTTGGGGTCACTGCTGCTGGAGCAGCCCGCGAGTGCGATGCCGGCCGCTGCCAGAACGGCGACCGGGACGGTGATACGGCGGTGCAGGGATGACCGCATTCTTCCTCCTCATTGAGTGGTGGAACCAGCCGAGCAGGCCGCTCCTCGCCGATCGGGATCGGGAGGCTGTGGCGGCTCGAAGCGTGTGCCGCGACGACTCGGATGCTGGTGATGGCGATGCCAGGAGGAACTCCGAGCGGATCACCGGATTCGTGTGGGTGGGCTCCCACGGAGGGAAACCTTTCCACAAGAACGATGAAAGCACAACGCCGGTGATAGAGCGCTCTCTGAGATAACGATTCGGCGTCAGAACAGCGATCGCGGCGGCCGGGCCGGGCGGAGATCGATCTCGGCGCGACGCCCGGCCGCCGGGCGGGGTATAACTTCCTGGAACCGTTTCCAGCATCGAGGCCGGACGGTCGGGAGGAACGCCGTGCCAGGCATCGAAGAGGTGGCCGAGCTCGCAGGAGTGTCGAAGGCGACGGTCTCGCGCGCGCTCAGCGGCCGGGGCTACGTCTCCGCGGGGACGAAGCAGCGCGTCGAGCGCGCCGCGACGAGCCTGGGCTACGTCGTCTCCGCCAACGCCTCCAGCCTCGTCACCGGCCGCAGCAACAACATCGCCGTGATCATCCCGATCATCAACCAGTGGTTCTTCGCCGGGATCATCGAGGGCATCGAGCGCGCCCTGCTCGCCGCCGGCTACGACCTGCTCCTCTACAACATCGACAAGCACCTCGACGCCCGCCGGAGCGTGTTCGAGTACTACCTCGTCCGCAAGCGCGTCGACGCGATCGTCGCGGTCACCCTCGAGATCTCGCCGCACGAGACGGAGGCGCTCCTCGCCCTGGGCAAGCCCATCGTCGGCATCGGCGGCGAGCTCCCCGGCATCCCCACCTTCAGCATCGACGACGTCGCCGCCTCCCGCCTCGCCACGGAGCACCTGCTCTCCCTCGGCCACGAGCGGGTCGTCCACATCGGCGGGCTCGCGGAGGAGGAGATGGACTTCCACGTCCACACGCAGCGCCGCGACGGCTTCCGCCAGGCGCTCGAGGCCGCCGGCCTCGAGCCGGGCGCGCAGGACATCGTGCCCACCACCTTCGACATCCCCGGCGGGCACAGCGCCGGACGGCAGGTCCTCGGCGACCCGCGGACCCGGCCGACGGCGATCTTCGCCGCCTCCGACGAGATCGCGATCGGGATCATCCTCGCGGCGCGCGAGCTCGGCCTCTCGGTGCCCGAGGACGTCTCCGTCATCGGGATCGACGACCACCCCCTCGCCGAGCTCTTCGGTCTCAGCTCGATCCGCCAGGACCCGCGCCAGCAGGGCGAGCTCGCGGTCGCGCTGGTGCTGGACGCGCTGGCCGCCCTCGGTCGAGGCGAGCCCCCTCCCCCGGCCCGCCACACGCTGATCCCCGCCTCGCTGGTGATCCGCACCAGCACCTCGGCGCCGCGGGGGGCGAGAATCGGAGCATGAGCGACTCCGACACCCCCACCGTCCGCGACGTCCCCGAGCGGTCCCGCTTCGTGATCGAGGTCGGCGGCACCCCGGCCGGCTTCGCCGCGTACACCCGTCAGGGCGACGAGGTGACGCTCACCCACACCGTCGTCGACGACGCGTGGGAGGGCCACGGCCTCGGGAGCATCCTCGCGCGGGCCGCGGTCACCGCGATCACGGAGGCGGGCGGCACGGTCGTCCCGCGCTGCCCCTTCGTCGCGGCCTGGCTGCGCAAGCACCCCGACGTCGACGCCCGGGTCCGCTGGCCCGAGGACTGACTCACTCCGGGGGCGTCCTGCTCCCGATCTCCTGGAGCGCCCAGGTGTTGCCGTCCGGATCGGCGAAGTACGCGTACTGCACGCCGCCCAGGTCCTGGACCTCGCTGATCTCGAGCGAGCGGCCGACGAGCTCCGCGCGAGCGGCGGCGATGTCGTCGACGACGAGGTGGAGGGAGCGGACGACGCCCTCCTCCGGACCGGGGCCCATCCCGCTGCCGACCACGATCGAGCAGGCCGAGCCGGGCGGGGTGAGCTGGACCACGCGCATCGCGGCGGAGGGCCGCACGTCGTGGTCGAGGTGGAAGCCCATCACCTCCGTGTAGAAGGCGACCGCGCGGTCGACGTCGCCGACGGGGAGGGGGACGAGCTCGAGTCGCATCTGCACGCGACCAGTGTGCCGCGCGGCGGAACCGCGCGGGAGGGGTCAGTCCCGCGGGCCGACGACGAGGCGCTCGTGCATGATCTCGACGGCGCGCTCGAGGACGCGGCGGTCCTCGAGGGTGAGATCGGCGAAGATCGGCGTCAGCGCGTCGCCGAGGTCGGTCCGCCAGGCGTTCAGCGCGTCCGCGCCGGCGGGAGCCAGGCGGATCTGCCAGGCGCGCGCGTCGAGGGGATCGGCGATCCGGTCGAGCCAGCCGGTCTCGACGAGGTTCTTCACGATCTTGGTCATCGTGGGCTGCGAGACGCGGCTCTGGGAGGCGAGCTCCCCCAGGCGCATCGGGCCCATCGAGAGGAGCACCGAGAGCGTGCGCCAGACGGCCTGCGACTCCTGGTTGCCGGTCGCCTGGGCGGCGAGGCGGGTGATCCGGTGCGTCACCGAGACGAAGTCGCTCAGGAGCTCGCTGAGCGAGACCTCGCTGGGCGGGACGTCGCGGGCGGGGAGCCCGGCGAGCAGATCGTGAGCAGTCACGCTCCGATCCTAGGGGCGCGCGCCGCCAACGGCCGGGAACGACGAAGGGCGCCGCCTCCGAGGAGACGACGCCCTGCGTCTGCAGGCGTGCCTGCGTCACCCTGACGAGCGACCGGCCGGAGCCGGCACCCGCGACGGGTGAGGGGGATTACTTGACGGTGACGGTCGCGCCGGCGCCCTCGAGCTGAGCCTTGGCCTTCTCGGCGGTCTCCTTGTTGACGGCCTCGAGGACCGCCTTGGGGGCACCGTCGACGAGCGCCTTCGCCTCACCGAGGCCGAGGCTGGTGAGGGCGCGCACCTCCTTGATGACCTGGATCTTCTTCTCGCCGGCGGCCTCGAGCACGACGTCGAACTCGGTCTGCTCCTCGACCTCTTCGGCGGGGGCGGCCGGGCCGGCCACACCGGCGGCGGCGACGGGCGCCGCAGCGGTGACCTCGAAGACCTCTTCGAACTTCTTGACGAACTCCGAGAGCTCGATGAGCGTGAGCTCCTTGAAGGCCTCGATGAGCTCGTCCTGCGTGAGCTTTGCCATGATTTTTCTCCTTGTTTTTCTTTGTCTACGAACCGCGCGCGCACTGCTTCCCGGAAGGGGAAGACGTCAGCTCGCGGACTCCTGCTTCTCGCGCAGCGCCTCGACCGTGCGAACGGCCTTCGAGAGCGGAGCGTTGAACAGATATGCGGCGCCGAACAGCGAGGCCTTGAAGGCGCCGGCGAGCTTGCCGAGCAGAACTTCGCGGGACTCGAGGTCGGCGAGCTTGCCCACCTCTTCTGCGGTCAGCGGGTTACCGTCGAAGTAACCGCCCTTGACCACGAGGAGAGGGTTTGCCTTGGCGAAGGCACGCAGCGACTTCGCGACGGCGACAGGGTCGCCGTGCACGAACGCGATGGCCGAGGGGCCAGCGAGCTCGTCGTCGAAGGACGAGATACCGGCGTTGTTCGCCGCGATCTTGGTCAGCGTGTTCTTCACCACGGCGTAGGTTGCGTGCTCACTGATGTCCTTGCGCAGCGTCTTGAGCTGAGCAACAGTGAGACCGCGGTACTCGGTCAGCAGAACGGCCGTCGAGCTCTGGAACTTCTCCGTGAGTTCGGCAACCGAGGCTTCCTTGTTCGCCATGGCTACTCCTGTGAATTCTCGTGCCGGTAGCCCGAAGGCAGGCAAAGAAAAAAGCTCCGGCACAGGGGCGCGGAGCTTCGGGATCGCGGTGAGGCGGAACTGAACTCGTGCACCTGCGCGGGCAATTCGCTTCGCGAATCCTTCGTCCGGTGGCGATCCGCGGGGCCGGGGCCCTGCTCGTGCGCACACCGGAAACCGGCGGTCTTTGGCTTCGGGAAGCGTACGTCATCGCGGCGCGCGGGCGCAAGTCGAGGAGGAGGGTCCTCGCGCGGGATGCTGGAGGCATGACCGGCCCGACCCCCGACTCCGCCCGCGACGTCGACTCCGCGATCGCCTCGGTGGAGGGCGAGCTCAGCACCCTCTTCAACCGTGTGCGGGCGGCGATGCGCTCCTACGCCGAGCGTCTCCACCCGGAGCTGACGCCACTGGGCTACAAGACGATCTCGGCGCTCGAGCGCCGCGGACCCGTGCACTCGGGCGTGCTGGCCGAGCTCCTCGAGATGGACAAGTCGGCGCTCAGCCGCCAGATCACGGCGCTCGACCGCCTCGGCTTCCTCGAGCGCACCCCCGACCCGCAGGACGGCCGCGCCACGATCCTCTCGGTGACTCCGGCGACCGCCGCGCGGCTGCGCGAGATCCGCAGCTCGAACCAGGCGCTGATGCACGAGGAGCTGCGCAGCTGGGCGCTCGCCGACGTCGAGCTCTTCGCCTCTCTCCTGCACAGGATCAACGACCTTGACATCTGACGCTTAGCACCCCGTCCGTTCGGGGACAATCGCCGGACGCCGCCCGCTCGACTGCGTAGTTTCGGAGGCGATGGACCAGCACTCCTCCTCTCTCCTCCCCCACGACGTCGACGGCGCGCTCGGCTTCGCGCGCGGTCTGAGCGCCGACGCGCCCCGGCCCGGCACCGGTCGCACCGCCGAGCTGCACGGTCTCCTCGAGCGCCTGGCTCGGCACGACCTCGGCGTCGCGCGCGCGGTGGAGCCGCACCTCGACGCTCTCGCGATCCTCGGCGAGGCGGAGCTCGACCCGTCCGGACTCGGAGTCGCCGCCGACGCCGCCTGGGGGGTCTTCGCGGCCGAGGGCGGCGGGGATCCTCTGGTCGCGCGCGAGAGCGACGGCGACTGGCTGCTCGACGGAGTGAAGCCCTGGTGCTCGCTGGCCGACCGCCTCGACGCCGCCCTCGTCACCGCCCACGTCGGCGACGCCTCCGGCGAGCGCCGCCTCTTCGCCGTGGCGCTGCGCGACGGGTCGGCGACGCCGGAGCAGGACGCCTGGCACGCGCGGGGCCTGACGGAGGTGCCCAGCGGACCGGTCCGCTTCTCCGGCACCCGCGCCGTCCCCGTGGGGGACGCCGGCTGGTACCTCTCGCGGCCCGGCTTCGCCTGGGGCGGCATCGGCGTCGCCGCCTGCTGGCACGGCGGAGCCCTCGGAGTCGCGGCTGCCGTCGCGGCAGCGGCAGCCCGACGCGAGGACCCGCACCTCCTGGCCCACCTCGGAGCGATCGACACGGCGCTCTCCGCGTCGCGCCGGGCGCTGGACGAGGCCGCCGCGGCGGTCGACGCGGGCGAGGCCGACGGCCCCCGCGGCTCACTGCTCGCCAAGCGCGTGCGGGCGAGCGTCGCCGGAGCGGTCGAGGAGATCCTGCTCCGCGCCGGCCGCGCGCTCGGCCCGGCTCCGCTCGCCCTCGACGCCGAGCACGCCAAGCGCGTCGCCGACCTCGCGCTCTACGTCCGCCAGCACCACGCCGAGCGCGACGACGCCGCTCTCGGCCGCGCCGTGCTCGCCTCGGGCGAGGCGGCCTCCTGGTGAGCCGGCCCTTCGACGGGCGCCTCGAGGGCACTCCTCTCGAGCGCTGGACCGCGGACGGCCGCCGCGACCGCCTCCCGGAGCTGACCCTGCCCGACGGGATCCGGCGCGTCCTGGTGGTCGTGGCGCACGCCGACGACGAGACCCTCGGCTGCGGCGGCACCATCGCGCTCGCGCGTCGGCGCGGGATCGCGGTCGACGTCGTCGTCGTGACCGACGGAGCCGCGGCCCACGGGGAGCGGGACGCGGACCTCGCTGCCGAGCGCCGGCGGGAGGCCTCGGACGCACTGTCGGAGCTCGGCCCCGGCATCGGGCTCGCCTTCCTCGACGTGCCGGACTCGGCGACCCCGGAGCACCACGAGCGCATCGCACGCGAGGTGCGCGAGCGGGCGGCCGGCGCCCCCGGGACCGTCCTGCTCCTCTCCACCTGGACCGGGGACGGGCACCGGGACCACCGCGTGGTCGGCGAGGTCTGCGCGGAGGTCGCTCGCGAGCTCGGGCAGCCGCTCCTCGCCGCGCCGATCTGGCTGTGGCACTGGGCGGACCCGGAGGACCCCGAGGTGCCGTGGGGCGATCTCGTGCGCCTGCCGCTCGACGACGAGCTGCTCGAGCGCACCCGCCGCGCCCGCTCCCGCTATCCCAGCCAGACCCGCCCCGGGCCCGACGGGACCGGTCCGGTGCTCCATCCGCTCTTCCTGCGCACCTTCACCGGGAACGACCGGCTGGTGAGGATCGCATGAGCTACTTCGACGAGCTGTACGCCCGCCACGAGGACCCGTGGGGGTACACGAGCCGCTGGTACGAGCAGCGCAAGCGCGCCCTGACCCTCGCGAGCCTGCCGGAGCAGCGCTACGGCTCCGTGCTGGAGATCGGCGCCTCGATCGGCGTGCTGGCCGAGGCGCTGGCCGACCGGGCCGACCGCCTGCTGGCGATCGACGTGTCGAGCGCCGCCGTCGAGCGCGCCGCCCGCCGCCTCGCTCCGCTCGAGCACGTGCGGGTCGAGCACCACGACATCACCCGCGGCGTGCCGGAGGGTCCGTTCGACCTGGTCGTGCTCTCGGAGGTCGGCTACTACCTCGGCGACGCCCTCCTCGGCGTGCTGCGCACCATCCGCGCCGCCCTCGCCCCCGCGGGGGAGCTCGTCACCGTGCACTGGCGGCATCCGATCGAGGGGCTCGCTCTGGACGGCGACGCCGTGCAGTCCGCCGTGGCCGAGCTGGGCCTGCACCGCCTCGCCCGCCACGAGGAGGAGGACGTCCTGCTCGAGGTCCACGCCCGCGACTCCCGCTCGGTCGCCCGCCGGACGGGGCTGGTGTGAGCCGGCTCGCGCAGGTGCTGGTCGTCGTCCCGGCCCTCGACGAGGAGGAGCGGATCGGCGGCCTGATCGCCTCCGTCCGGGCGAGCGCGACCCACCTCGCCCATCGGGCGCCCGGAATCGGGATGCGCCTCGTGGTCGCCGCGGACGGCTGCTCCGACGCGACCGTCGAGCGGGCCCGTGCCGCCGGCGCCGAGGTGCTGGAGCTCGCCCGCTGCGGAGTCGGCGCCGCCCGCTCCGCCGGGATCGCGCACGCCCTCTCCTCCGTCGCTGCTCCGCTCGAGCAGGTGTGGATCGCCAACACCGACGCCGACACCGTGGTCCCCCGCGACTGGCTGGCCGCCCACGTCGAGCACTCCCGACGGCACGACGCGCTGCTCGGCACGGTCCGGCCCGACCCGGCCGACCTCTCCCCCGGTGCCTACTCGCGCTGGCGAGACGTCCGCGCGCGGGAGGAGTCGATCGGCAGCATCCACGGCGCGAACCTCGGCGTCCGCGCGAGCGCATACCTCGCGGCGGGCGGCTTCGGCCGGGAGCCGCTGCACGAGGACGTCCTGCTCGTCGAGCGGCTGCGCGCGAGCGGCGCCCGGGTCGGAGCGACGGACCGCGGCGAGGTGGTCACCTCCGGCCGCCGCGACAACCGGGTCGAGGGCGGCTACGGCCACTACCTCCACGCTCGCTTCCCGTCCGAGACGTCTCCGGCCTGCGGCTGAATCGGGTACACGCGCACGCGGAACACGATGCGAGGGGTCCCTGTCAATGGTCGGGCCGTGGTTTGTCACGGATTGCGCAGGAGAGTCAAATGGGTGTCGAGCACGACCCGGTGCTCTCCGATGGAAGGGTCACCGCATGAATCCCCGCCTCGTCCTGCTGGCACTGGTCGCCTTCACCGCCTACGTGTTCGGCTCCCGCGCCGGCCGTGGCCGCTACGAAGAGCTGCGCCACCTCGCACTCGGCGTGTGGAACGACCCGGCCACGAAGAAGACCCGCAAGAAGCTCAAGAAGACCTCCAAGCGCGAGGCCAAGCAGCTCACCGCCATCGCGAGCAAGGCCCGCGACAAGGTGCAGCGCCGCCTCCGCTGACCCCCGCTTCCACGACTCACCGGACACCGGCCCGCCGGTGTCTCCGCTCGCATCGGAACGGCCGATCGAGCACGAACTGAAGGAGAAACATCATGGGCATCATCAGCTGGATCATCCTCGGCCTCATCGCCGGGGCGCTCGCCAAGCTCATCCTCCCGGGCAAGCAGGGCGGCGGATGGATCATCACGATCGTCCTCGGCATCGTGGGCGCGCTGCTCGGCGGCTTCCTCAGCACGCTGTTCGGCATCCAGGACGCCGTCAACGGCATCAACATCGTGAGCATCATCGTCTCCGTCGTCGGTGCGATCGTCGTCCTCCTCATCTACGGCGCGATCGTCGGCCGCAAGTCCCGCGCGTAAGTCGCGCTCCTCGAAGGCCCCCGGCATCCGTGCCGGGGGCCTTCGGCGTTCCCGGGCGGGCGCACCTCTGCTCGGGGGATCCGACTCCTCCTCCGCGGGGAAGCTGGATGTCCGCCGAGCGCGCAAGGGGTTGATGCTGGGAGCCGCAGGCGATGGACTGGAGGCACGACGGCGCGGCTCCACTGCGCCCTCGCCCCGACGAAAGGACGTACTCGCTCATGAGCGACGACACCGCAACGGTCCCCACGATCACCCTGAACAACGGCGTGGAGATCCCGCAGCTGGGCTTCGGCGTGTTCCAGATCGACCCGGCCGAGACCAAGGACGCGACCCTGGCGGCCCTCGAGGTCGGCTACCGCCACATCGACACCGCCGAGATGTACGGCAACGAGGCGGGCGTCGGCGAGGCCGTCCGCGCCTCCGGCCTCGACCGCTCCGAGGTCTTCGTGACCAGCAAGCTCAACAACGGCTTCCACGCCCGCGAGGACGCTCTCGCCGCGATCGACGTCACCCTCGGCGAGCTGAAGTTCGACTACGTCGACCTCTTCCTCATCCACTGGCCGCTCCCGAACGTGGGCGACTACCTGGAGACCTGGAAGGCGATGGAGGAGATCTACCGCAGCGGCAAGGCGAAGGCGATCGGCGTCTCCAACTTCCAGACCAACCACCTCAACCGGCTCCGCGCCGAGGCGACCATCGTCCCGGCCGTGAACCAGATCGAGGTGCACCCCTACCTCGTGCAGCAGGAGCTCCGCGCCTACGGCACCGAGCACGGCATCGCGACCGAGGCCTGGTCGCCGATCGCGCAGGGCCTCGTCCTCGACGACGACACCATCACCCGCATCGCGCGCAACGTCGACCGCAGCCCGGCGCAGGTCGTGCTCCGCTGGCACATCCAGCGCGGCGACATCGTCTTCCCGAAGTCGGTCACCCGCAAGCGCGTGGAGGAGAACTTCGCTCTCTTCGACTTCGAGCTCGACGACGAGGCGATGACCGACATCACGGCGCTCGACCGCGGCCACCGCACCGGCCCCGACCCCGACACCTTCAACTACATCCCGAGCTGATCCTCGGCTCCACGGAGCGCGCCCGGCCTGCAGTCGTCCTGCGGACCGGGCGCGCTCGTGCGTGGGGCGGCGAGCCGAGCCGCGCACGAACAGGGCGGGTCTCGAGACGCCGCGCTGCCGCTCCTCGACCGGCACGGTCACGGGCCGACCGCACCCCTGCTGATCGAGGAGCGGGCGCAGCCCGCGTATCGGGATCCACCCCACCGACGAGCAGCGCGGATCCCGATGCGCCGGGCCCGCGGGTCAGCCCTGCTGCGAGTCGCGCCAGGAGTGCTCGGGGGCGTAGCCGAGGACCTCGCGGGCGTGGTCGATCGAGAGCAGGGTGCCGGTTGTCCCGAGGTCGCCGCGCAGCTCGACGCCGGGGAACACCTCGGCCACCAGCTCGGCGTTGGGGCGCGTCATCACGGTGTCGGCCGCGGCGATGATGAAGCGGTCGAACCCGGTCGTCTCGGCGAGCAGCGCCTTCTCGACCGCCTGCGCTCCGTCGCGTCCGTCGATGTAGCCCCAGAGGTTCCACTTGCGCAGCAGCGCGTCGGAGTCGAACGACGGGAACTCGGCGTAGTCGACCTCGTCCATGACGTTCGAGAAGCGCAGGCCCGTGATCTTCAGGTCCGGGTGCCAGCGGCACAGCTCGATCGCCATCTGCTCCTCGAGGTGCTTGGTGAGCGAGTAGACCGACTCCGGGCGCGCCGGGTACTGCTCGTCGACCGGGATGTAGGGCGGCGGGACGTCGAAGGGCAGGCCCAGCACGGTCTCGCTGGAGGCGTAGACGACGTTGCGGATGCCGGCACGGATCGCTCCGTGGAAGGCGTTGAACGTCGCGATCATGTTGTTGTGGAACGTGGCGACGTCGGGCACGAGGCCCGGCGCGGGTATCGCGGCGAGGTGCACGAGCGCGTCGATGCCCTCGTACTGGTCGTTCACCGACTGCAGCGCGTCCACGACCTGGCCGTAGTCGGCGATGTCGATGCGGACGAAGCCCGCGCCGCGGTCCCCCGCGCGGTCCAGGTTGAAGACCTCGTGCCCGGAGGCGCGGAGGCGGGTGACGACGTGGCGGCCGAGCTTGCCGGATCCACCGGTGACTGCGATTCTCATGCTCGAACGCTAACGGGCCTGAGCGACGAGGGACGAGGGTTGCGGATCAGCTCCGGGCATGGAGCGAGATCGCGCCGCCGACCTCGGGCGTCGTCTCGTCGGCGACGAGCTCCGTCCAGCGGCGGAGCACGGCGGCGCCGGCCGCGTCGTTCACGGCTCCGTCGACGACGAGGACCGGGTAGGGCTTCTCGGGCACGCCCTCCGCGGGCCGCACGTCGACGTGGGCGACGTCGTAGGCGTGCTCGAACAGCCAGTCGGCCATCGCGTAGTCGCTCCGGGAGTCGCCGACCGTGCGCCAGCGCTGCGGGATCGCGCCCGTCGCTCCGAGCAGCTCCACGGCGCGCTGGGCGCCGAGGTCCTTGCCGAGCCGGTTCGACTCGATGTCGGTCGAGATGACGGTCGGGTCGATGCGGAAGTCGACCGTCCCCTCCTCGTTCGGATACCGGATGCCGCGTCGCTCGACCCCGAGGCCCGCGGCGGTCATGATCTGCAGGGCGTCGGCATCGAAGACGAGCTGGCGCTCGAGGTAGTCCTCGCTCGGCAGGTCGACCAGCTGCTCGGCGGACACCATCGCGCGCTTGGTCTCGTCGAAGAAGACCAGGTCGTCGTAGTCGGAGCGGATCATCCGCTCGAGGTCGCGGGCCACCGGCTCGGGGATCGCGAGCGACTCGTCGACGATCGGCTCCGAGGTGCCGCGGTAGTCGACGGTGAACCAGACGGCGCCCTTCTCGCAGACGCAGACGATGCGGGCCTCGGCCGAGACGCCTCGCTCGAGGAGCGCGGGCAGGACCCGCTCGCGCAGGAACGCGTCGGAGCGGCCCGTGTTGAACACGATCGGGATGCCGGCGTTGGCCAGGGCGACGAGGTCGTCGGCGATCTCGGGGATCGAGATCGTGCGCGTGACGGGGCTCGCGATGGGCCCGTCGACGTCGAGGAGCAGGCCGAGCGGAGGGGGTGTGGAGGTCATCGTGTCCCATTCTGCCGTGCCGGGGCCGCTCGACGCCTCCGTGACCGCCTCCGCGCGGGCGGAGCGGTTCAGGAGGCGGGGACGACGAGGGTGCGCTGGGCGGTGGTGCCGTCGGGGGCGAGGACGACGAGGGTGATCAGGGTCTCGGAGTCGCGGCAGTCGGCGGTGACGGCGGCGTAGCCGGACGCCGCGAGGTCGACGGGCTCGCCCGCGCTCGCGTCGGTGGTGCCGACGGCCAGGCGGGCGGTGGCGCCTCCGCTCGTCTCCCACGACAGGGCGAGCGGGATGGAGGCGGTGCGGTCGCCCTCGCAGTCGACAGAGGCGGGGGTGGAGGCGAAGGAGACGATCACGGGAGGAGCGTCGGATGCGGTGCCCGGCTCGGTGTCGGACGGAGCGGCGGAGGCCGTCGGCGCGGGGGCGGCGGCGCCGTCGGCCGCCTCCGCGGAGCCGGGAGCGGCGGACGTCGCCGGAACGGTCCCGGACGGCGCCGAGGACGGGCCCGCGGACGCCGTGGCTGCGCCGGGCGCTCCCCCGCCGGCGGGCCGGACGAGCAGCACGATCGCGAGGACGACGGCGACGAGTCCGAGGGCGGCGAGGACGATCCCGGTGGTGCGGGCGGAGCGGGACGGCATCGGTCCTCCTGGGACGAAACGGGACGGGACGGGACGGGACGGGACGGGACGGGACGGGACGGGAC
>NZ_PSVD01000036.1:0-15372 GCF_002932035.1 Rathayibacter sp. AY1F6
CATCTGCGTTCCCGGGTAGTGGCCGATGCTGCCCACGTCGAGCACGTTCTCCGCGTCGACGCCCTCAGCGATCGTGCGCACCCACCCCTCGCCGTACCGGGGGATGTAGAGGTTGCCGAACGTGGTGTCCAGAGCTGCGACCGGCGCGATCACCGGGTCACCGGGGACGGCCGGCTCAGCGGTCGGCTCGGACGGCGCCTCCGCGGACGGCGCGTCATCGCCCCAGCTCTGGCGCAGCTCGGCCGCTTGATCTTCCTGCCGCCCTGCGATCACCGCATCGTTCCACCACAGCTGCCAGGCGAGGAACAGCAGAACGAGCACCCCTGCGGTCATCAGCAGCTCACCCAAGACGCCGAAGAAGGACAGGCGGCGACGAGCCGGACGACGTCGGCGCCGCGACACGTCCACGGATGACGAAGCAGTCATGCGCAGGAGTCTAGGTGTGCCGCTCTCACCCGCATCGCTGCTGGAGATCGTTCACCGAACGAGCGATCGCCCTAGTGAAGCTAGCTGCGCGGAGAGGCGTCGTTGTGCCAGTACGCGGCAATTGCCGAGGTTCGCCGCACTACCGCGTCCGCCGAGGCAGGCGCCGGCCACAGATACAGCGCGTACCGGTCAGGCGCCGGATGCGCTTCGTCGGCGACATCTTGTCGCCGGCCCTCTTCCATGCCGGAAGCGCACCACCGGGCCCGATAGGCGGACGCCGTGAGCTGGAACGACGCGGCGGAGTCCCCAGACCATCCGCTAAGCACCGCATCCGGTCCTTCGGGCTGGAAGCTCGCCTCGACGATCTCCTCCCACAAGCCGAGCTCAGGCGCTGTGTCCAACGTGCTGACTCGAACCTGTACGTACCCGGTGTGGATACCTGTCCGCATGAAGAGGGCGCCGGGCAAACTCGCTCCGCACAGCCCATTCTCTTGTCCGTCGAACGCATCACGAGGATCCTCAACCGACGCAGCGCCGGTTGTGAGTTGCAGCTGGGAGTAGTGCGTCCACACGGTTCCATCGAAGACGACTGGCATAACAGCCATCCTCCTCGACGTTCCCAGCGTCGCGTCCCATATGGGGATGGTTCAGCGGGCTGCTGAGCCGGCGGGTGCTGCTCTCTGCCGCGCTGTGCGTCGCGGCCGAGAGCAGGGCGACACCGACGGCTCCCCGCCGGTCTGGCGCGTGCGGCGTCAGCAAAATCCCCACTTCTCGACCGCACCGCCACGGTGGAGCCACCTGCGCACTGCCCGAGCGTCATCCGAGCTGGATGCTGCTGCGCAGTTCACCGCCACTCCGCGTCTCGAGCGTTCACCGGTCAGGTCCGGGCGATGCTCCTGGGGAGTGATGCCGTGTCAGCTGGTGGGGGAGACGTCCGGTGCGACGGTTTCCGGGAAGTCTGCCGGGGTGTGCGCCGTCTCGTGCGTGAGGGTGTCGACTGACCAGGTGCCCGCGTGTAGGCGCAGCGTCGCCTCCTGCGGGAACGAGTAGGCGTACTCCGGAGCCGCTTCGCCGGTCTCGTACGGGCTCCGCTGAAGGGTCGTGCTCTCGGTGAACGTCACCGTGGCCGAGTCGCCCGTGATCTGCACCGAGTCCAGCGACACGTCGGTCTCGAACGCCGTGAAGGACTCCCCGAGCTCGAGGTAGCGGTCTCGCTGAACGCGCAGCCGGGCGTCATCCTCCATGATGACCGCAAGCCGCCCCGGCGTCGAGGTCGATTCCGGGACGCCGAGGCCGGTGAGCTGCGGCGATCCTTCGACCAGGCTCTGAGCGTTCCGGTGCTCGAGGTCTGAGATCAGTGCCGTCGAGATAGCCTCGTTCTGCGACGACGAGGATGCGAGGCCGGCGATCACCGCTGCGCCGGCTCCCGCGACGCACACAGCGCTCAGGGCTAGGACAAGCACTCTGGCAGGGCGCACAGCTCTCTCCTCACGGGAAGCCGATGACCGGCTGCTGCGAGCCTATACACCACGGTGTGACTACCCGAGGAGGGACAGCGTCGTCGCCCCGATGAACGGGCTATGACGACGTCGGTTCGGAGGGCGTACGGTGACGGGCGTGGACGACTCCAGCGACCGAGCGAACCGGTGGGCGGTCGGCCTCAGTGTCGTCGTGCTCCTGCCGGCCACCCTGTGGACGATGCTGAGCAGCGTCCTGATGGCCTTCGCGACGGACTCGTGCGCAAGCGCGAGGCCCTGCGACCGCGGACTGGCTGATGCGGGCATGGCGGTCGGCTTCTTCGGCGCCCTCGGCGTCTCCGTGGCTGTGATCGCGGCGTTCCTCTTCAAAGTCGGGCCGCGCGGGGTCAGCGCGTGGATCCCGTGGACGGGCGTCGGGCTCATCGTCCTCACTGGCATGGCTGCCCAGCTCCTGGTTCAAGCTGCCACCTGAGCATTGTCGCGGCCTTGAATGTGTACGCTGCGGTCCCTGCCTGCCCTAGCGTTGCGCCCCTCGCCGCACGTGAGGCCCACAGGCCGATAACGACCAAAACCGCCGAAATGACCGGCAAGTAGATTTGCAACAGCTAACCGAGGTTCAAGGGTGCCAGGAGGATCGCGGGGAAATTACGAGTGGCCTTAAGATCGAAAGCCGTGGTCCTCGAGAGTCTGCTCAGTGCTCTCAGCGATTGTGTCGGTCAGAAGCTGTTCTCCTGGGGTTCCGGCAAAATCGTAGATGGTGAAGTCGCCGCACTGCGTTGCATCTGCCGGCTCACCGAGCGGTGCAATGGAATCCACTCCGACTCCGTTCCAAGGGTCGACGATGACGTAGGAGAAGCGTTCGTTCTCGTAAGAAGCGAGATTGATCATCCAGTCTTCTACTGTGAGATCGTGTTTCACTTGCAGTACGTCGCCGCGTTCGGCGCCGTACAGATCCCACTGTCGTGTTACCCAGAAAGAGCCCACGCCTGATGTGGAAGTGTCTGCGACTGCATTGTTGAAGCAGTCCACACCAACGTAGTCCGCACCGGTCGACATTGCGTATACCGCCGGAGCTGAAACTCCGCCTGCTACGAGTATGCCTGCGGCTCCTACGGCGCTAACAAATCTGAGCGAGAGGTTGACCCGGTGGCGCGTACTCTCGCGTCGAAGTAGCGGCGCGATCCGCCTCCAGATGTGCAGGACGACGATCGTCGCAGAGAGAAGCGGAAAGAGGAAAAGCGGAAGCAAGTATCGAGTTGTCTGCGAACCTGTCGCAATGAACGCCAGCGTCATGGTGACCGCCGAAAGAGCAGAGAAAGACCCAATGAAAAGTTCGACGGTCGAGACGGTCCGGCGAAGGCGCGGGCGACTCTGGGCGAAAAGCGCGTACGCGAAGAAAAGAAGTGCGAGCGCTATCAGGCTTATCCAGAGAGCCAATTTGAGAAGACCGAGCGACGTCGCCATCAGTTCGTCGAGTGTGTTACCGAGAAGAGTGAGGCTCGACGGAATCTTCTCAATATCGAGGTATTTGTCAAGAGAAATGGAGAGGAAGGATTGGAAGAACTTCCTCGCCCAAAGACCTACAAGGGCGGCGGCAACATTTGTTCCGCAGAGGAGTGCGAACGTTCGCCAGTTCACGTGGCAGGTGAACCAGAGGATGGTGAAGGCGGCGACCAGGGGAACAGTCACCTGAAGGAGGTAGAGGGGATCGCAAAGAGTGACGGCGGCCGTGACGACGGCGCTGAGGGTTGTAGCCGCAACGAGGGCCTTGGTCCGCCTGCGCCGGCCTGCCGTAGCCCGAAGCGCCCAGAGGGTGAGAACGAGGACGCCAGCGCCCACGATGATCACACCCTGATAGTAGGTGTTGAACAGGAAGAGGGTTGCGATCGCCGAGCCGTTCACATTGGGCTCGGGCTCGAGGAGGCAGAAGGCGACCAGCAGACCGACAGCGACAAGTGAAGACATGATTTCGATGAGACGGTGGCGCTGCTGGCGGAGGGCGAAACGTGCGATGAGGCGCGTGAAGGCGTAGAAGAGAAGGACGTTGACGACTGAGTTCGTGATGATGGTTGCGCGCGGATCCTCGAAGAAGAAGGCGATGGCGGAGTAGAGGATTGCTTCCGGGAAGAAGAAGAGCTGCGAGGAGAACACCCACTCGAACGGCTCGTTCGACGAGATGGACTCGTACAGAAGCGGTAGGACCAAAGAGTCGCCATTGTAAAGAAGGATGGCGCTCCACAGGCTGCCGGCCATGCGTCCCAGGGGAACGAGAACGATCGCGACGACCACTACCAGTGCCGCGAGCTCTCCGGCGAAGCCGCTCAACCATTGAAGGCGGGAGGGCCTGAGCTTGTTGTTATTGCTGGCCTGGCTCGTCTTCAATACGTCAGGCTGCTGCGCGTGGATGGAAATTGTCACCGCTTTTCACCTTTACTGAGGCGGAGTCGGGGTACGAGAATGAGGCTTTTCAACATCGTGTCTTTCGGAAGTTTGGATGTACCCACTGCGCGGTCGAGGAAGACGATGGGTACCTCGCGGATCTGTGTCGCGTGGACGGATGCCTTGTGCTTTAGTGCGATCTGAAATCCGTAGCCGTCGACGGTGATGGTGTTGACGTCGAGTCGCTCCAGGAGTTCGCGGCTGAAGAGGTTGAAGCCCCCGGTGTAATCGGTCAGACGGGAGCGGAGAAAGATGCGCGCGTACAAGTTTCCTCCACGACTCAAGACCCGGCGAGTGAGCGACCAATCAGGAGTCGCGCCACCCGGGATGTATCGTGAAGCGACAACAAAATCGGCGCCGTCGCGCGCCTCGCGAAGAAGGTCGCTGATGTATTTTGGATCGTGCGAGAGGTCAGCGTCCATCTGAATAATGAAGTCTGGTGGAGTGCTCTCACCAAGAATTTTCCGGAACGCCCACCTATAGGCGGCTCCAAGGCCCTCCTTTTGCTTGCGCTGCAACACGGTGACCGAAAAATTATCAGTTGCTAGTGCCGCACTGAGTCGACGAACGACGTCCGCGGTCCCGTCGGGAGACGAGTCGTCGACGATCGCAGATCGGACGGCGACGTCCGGCTCCTTCGCGGCAGCGGCAGCCAAGCGGTGAAGGAAGTCGGAGATGGTGTCCGACTCGTTGTAGGTCGGGGTCACGATCGTGAGGGCGAGCATGTGGTCCAATTCGAGGAGGAGCGCAAACTGGGAGACGCACTCGAAGCGGAAACGATACCAGCGCATAGGTTGCGGCCCATCTGATCCGCCCGGCGACTCGCGGGCGGGGAAGACATGGCGCCACTACTGGGGCGGGACGTGCGTCAGGCGGGGTTCGTCAGCTGATCGTCGCGAAGGTGGCCGTGACCTGGAGAACGCCCGTGTTGAAAGGGTCTAGCCGGGCCGGGTGAGGGGCGACGGTCGTCAAGACCGACGTACCAGCAGGGCGAGATGCGAGGGATGCTCTGTAGTTTCCTGTGGCGCTGTCATGAGCCCGGAAGGAAGGGGCCGATCATCAGCTCTGTTCGGTCCTCATCGCAGACCAGGAGAGGAGTGGAGGCGTCAACGCCCTGGCGATCGTCACCCTCGGCGAACACCACTCGAATGGTTGTAGGGACCGTCGGCGTGCAGTCGTACGCATCCGCCGCGGTGAGCTGTCCCTCAAGGTGAGCGGCCTCATCGGGCGCCAGCGCACCCGGAGAGAAGGCCATGGTCATCGGTTCGCTGCGGGTCAGTACGGCGCCGTTCGCATCAAGGAGCAGCGCGCCGGGCCATCCGTAGTACGAGCACGACCAGTCAGACGTATTAGTGAGCACAATCGTGAACCGCTCTGCGCCGGCCTGCGACAAGTTTGGGTCGGCCACGAACCGTGCCGAGAGGTGATCGGCGCCACAGGGACGATCCGGCCAGGCCGGCTCGGTTCCTTGTCCCGGAGCTGCTGCCTGCTGCGGTACGGCGTTTGAGGGTGCTGCAACGTTCGCATCGCTGCACCCCGCCAAGGTGAGGGCGAAGAGGGTGGCGAAGGTGGCCCGGCTGACCCGACGTTTCTGCATGCGGCCAATTTCCTATCGAGGTGAGTATGCCTGCGATGCAGGGGAGGACCGTTACGGTCGAGGGAGAGCCAGGCCAGCGCCCCGGGTCTCCGTAGCGCCGAACTCGAGGCGCATTCCCACCCTAGTTTCCTCAGCGGGCGCGCCGCCGTCCTCCACCATCCACGATGAAGTTCGCCTCCCGCTGGAACCGTCTGACGATGCACGAGCGGTTACCCTGCGCTGAGGCGACAGCCGCCGTCCCGAATGGGAATCGCGTAGCGGCGTCCTGGGGCGCGATCCGTCGTGGGCCGTGTTCCCCCGCTTCCTTAGGCTCTGCTTGTGACTTCGCGGAATCTGCTGCTTCGTGACGCGTTCGCGTGGGAGCTGTTCCCCTGGCTCTCTCTCGTGTTGCTGCTCGCTGTCGTCGCGATCCCGGCGATCCGACTTCGCGATCGTGACCGGCGCCGTGACGCGCAGCTCGTCCTCAATGCTCGACGCGGTTCGGTGACCACCTCGGTGGTCATGGGCGTGATCGGCGCTTGCGCGTCGACTGGCGTCGGCGTGCTGATCATGGCGATCGGGATTCTCGAGGGGTGGGGATTCTTCCTCCTCGCGGCAGGAGCCCTCGTTCAGCCGGCCATCACTGCATGGCTCGTCCGTGCACCCGTTCACCCGGAGCCCCCTTCATCCAGAACGATCGACGGTGAGGACCGGACATGAGCCGCCAGGTCAACACGACGGCGTCTGACACCATCGCGACACTCCTCGCCTTCACCGGTGTCATCGGCGCCATCGTCACCGTCGTCCTCGCCGGGCTCGGCGCGGTGACGAACTGGCTGATCTTCCTCGACTGCACGGGCAACTACCGCAGCACGTTCCTTCAGGTTCACGACCCGCCCATCGACTGCCTTGCCGGGCCGGCGTGGCCGCTCGCCTGCTGGTTCGCACTCGTCGGAGTGGGCGCGCTCTTGACCTTCTGCACCTTCATCATCGGCGCCTACCGGCCTCGTTGGGCCGTCCCGGTCGGCGCCCTGCTCGCAGCAGTCACTGTGATGGGCGCCGTACTGACCGTGCCGACCGGCGCCTCATAGTTCGTCCCGGCGGGGGATGGCTGAGCGAGTCGCCGTGGTCGGGCGCATCAGTCGGCAGAGACGGGTTCTGTCCGACCGGTCCCGACGACGAGGAGCGCTGCTCCGGTAGCGAAAGTGAGCGCACTGCCCAGGAAACCTGCAGTGGCGGGCATGTTCGGGTGCCGGAGAGTCTGCGGGCCGACCTCGTCTCCGTCGACGTCGTAGGTGCAGTCCACCCCGAGGGGCAAGATCGTCACCGATCCGGTGATACGGGTCGTTTCGTGGAACGGTCCGCCTTTTCGCGGGTACGGGCCGCTCTCGCATTGAACGGCTGGGGGCTCACGTCCATCGATGATCCACCCGGCACCGAGCGATACCAGACCTCCGGCGAGGGCCATCAGCATGACGGCGCCGCCGGCTGCGCTCCGAAGTGCTGACCTCATGGGCTCAGCCTACGAAACAAGCCACGCCTCCCCGTGTTGTGCGGCTAGGTACCCGTATGGGGATCCCTCAGTGAGCTGCTGCGTCCCGGCCGGCAGGGCGTCAGGCACGGAGCTCGCGACGCCATATGACGGCTGCCGGAGCGGCGATCACAGCGACTAACCAGCCGCCTGCCTGAGCGAGCTCCCCGAAGTAGAGGAACGGACCAGTGCGTTGTGCGGTACTCACTGCTGTCTGTTCATCCTGTGCAGGCGCTGTGCTCGTTGCGCAAAGAATACGACTCCTCCGATCGCGAGGGCGGCCCAGGCAAGCGACAGCCACCGCCCGAGGACGGCACTGGCGAGGAACGCGAGAGCCAGGAACGCGCAACAGCATGCGAAGACGACGCAGATCCAGACCTTCGGCAAGTAGTCGGTCATGGCCACACCCTAGCCAGACCCCAGTCGGCTGATCCTCGCTATTGGCGCGTCCCGTATGGGGATCGTTCGGCGGGCGCGGATCGCGCAGGTGATCCTCGACCGCACCGCGCCATTGGACACGAAGTTTCAGCGCGGCGACCTTCGGGGATGTGTCGCGCAGTTCCTATCTGCCGCCGCGTTGCGCCTCACGGCGCATGAGGACCACGAACCCGACGATGACGAAAAGGACGACGAACACCACGGAGATGATCGGCCAGTAGGTCACGAAGAACCAGATGATGGCTAAGGGCACCAGGATAATCGCGCTGGGATCAGGCATCCGGCGTTCCCTCGTGCCCCGTCGGCCGAAGGAGCGGGTCGAATGGGTGCTGCCCGTTTTTGCAGGAGCTGCTCATGACGCGGGTCACCTCGTAGGAGAGCGCGGCGAGCGTGCTCTCCACGCGAAGGCCGGTGCCGGTGCCTGGCGATGGCCTCCGTTCGCGGCGCTGCGGCGTCACTGTTCCGTGCTGGAGGGCGACACTCGAGCGGCTGCAAGCTGTCGGATGCCAGGATCACCGACACCGAGGATCAGGATGCTCTCGATGTTGCCGATCGTTTCGGGATCGAAGATCTGCAGCTCTTGGTCAGCATCTGCTGTCAGCGAGCCGACTTCGCTCCCTACGTCCACAGGGAACCTCAACTCGCCGTCGTTGTCCTCGAGCGGAGCGCTCGTGACGAAGACCCGCGGTTCGGTTGCTCTGGTCAGGCTCAGCCCACTGAGAGACAGCCACACTGTCCCGTCATCTCGCTCCTCGATCAGCAGATCACCGCTCGCGTCGTTGGACACGCTCTCGAGTGCTGTACGGATAGGTAGCTGCTCCAGAAGCGACTGGGCGGCGGGAGAGTCTGTTGCATCAGAATCGTCCGTGGGAGTGCTCGTAGGAAGGCTGGGAGCGGCGGACGTCGCCGAGGGACTGGCGACGGAGGTTCCATCGAGGGGTGCCGTGCAGCCGGCCAGGGCGAGAACGAGCCCGGTCGCAGCGACCACGGCCGAAAGCCGACCGATCGCGTTCGTGTCTGTCATGGTTCGTGCTGCTCCGTCCGTCGAACTGTCGCTCAGCCTACGCAGGGCGCGATTCTCATCACCGTGCCGAGGGGTCTCTGCGGAGCCAGTGGTGGGAAAGCCTTCCGATCGAATCGTCGTTCGAGCAACGACCGGGCGTTAGTCGCGCTCCGCGCCTACCCTTCCTGGCATCGTGAGCCAGAGGATGAGGGTGAGGAGGAGGCCGATGATGCCGCTGGCGAGCAGCGCGGCGACGGCGAAGGCGGAAGCGCCGAAGGACCCCTGAGCATCGTTGCTCATATCCACGGGCCTGAACCATTAGATGACGGCTCCGACGATGAACAGCAGGCTGGCGACGAGGGCGCCGATGCAGGTGTCTTGCCGCACCTTTTCTTCGGACCCGTCGCCTGAGAGGTTGACGAGCCAGAGGATCCCGATCACGGCGGGAGCGCCGGCGAGGAACGCTAGAAACACGGGTTCTCCTAGTTGGTAACGGGTCGCGACGGTATTTGCACTGGGGGCAGGCGCTGCATGAGGTGGTCGACGGTACGACGGGTGTCTATGCGCGCAGATCCCGTTCGAAGGCGAGGCGGAGCCGGCGCTCGTACTCGTCCTGCTCCATCGGCACCACCGCGGCGAGCAACTCCTCCAGTCGCTCCTGGTCCGCGCCTGCCACGGAGACCACGGCGTTGTCGATGAGTCGGGCGAGCATCGGGGAGCCATCCACCTCGAGCACCCAGACGCCGTCGTCCCGACGGTCGCAGGTGTTCCCCGCTGTCCCCGCCAGCTCGGGATTCGTGTACAGGCTGCAGACCTGGCTCTCGAGCGAGAACTCCGGGTTGAAGCGGTTCGTGAGGATCGTGATGTCGCCCGGGTCGGGAAGGTAGTCGGTGTCCTGTCGCGCGAGAGGATCCTCCGACGCCCGGATGGAGGACTCGTACTGCCCGATGACGACTGCCGTCGTCGTGAGCCGATCGGACTCGAACGGCACGACGGACGAATCGAGCCGCGCTTCGTACTCCGCCTCCTGTGAAGCGCGCGCGGCAGCGGACCGCCCGAGCACCGTCTGCACCACGGGCGATGCCACTGTCGCGAGGAGGGCTACGGTCGCCACGGCTCCAACGATTCGGGCGCGACCCGGATGGACGACGAGCGACCCGAATGCCGCCACGGCGCCGAGCAGCAGCGGAAGGGCGGCGAGGAGGGGAGCCGGGAGCGGCGGGGCATCGGTCACGAGCGGTGTGACCACGGCGGCGAGTGTCGCAAGAGTCAGCAGCGCACCGAGCACGAGATTTGCGCCGGCATGCAGGCGACCCGTGACGGCCCGGGACACGATCAGCAGGAGCGCAGTGGCGATGAGCGGCAGGAGGACGAACGCGGCCAGACCGGCGTACCCGGCGTACAGCAACGGCACGGCGAGGAGCGATCCGGCGAAGGCGACGGCGCCGACTGCGATACCCGCCAAGCCTGCGTGCGCGATCGCCGAGGCAGGATCGGGCGCAGTTGCCATCGGGCCCCCTCCCTGCCGCTGCCCCGAGTGTAGAGAGTGACCGGTTTTCCTGCCCAGCACGCAGGACCCGCCTTGCTCGGCTGCGCGAGCACGCAGCGTATGCCAGTGAAAGGCATAGTCACAGGAGCGGGGTGCGCCATCGCTAAACCCTGCTCTTCCGCATCGCCATCTCGGGTCGACTGCTCAGGCCGTCCCGTTAGAGGGTCGTCATCCGTCCGCCCAGGATGGCCGCGCATGAGACCGGAATCTCGCGGCGCTGTTTGTCGCAATAGACCCGCCCGATGAAATGCCCGATGATGGGGCGTCAACTGACACACTGAGCGCATGGCAGCTCTCGTGGGATACGCCCGCGTCTCAACCGACAAGCAAGATGCGACCGTGCAGCGCGACGCACTCCGGGCGGCCGGCGTCCCATCCGATCGGATCTACGTCGATTCCGGTCTGACGGGCCGGAACCGCGAGCGTCCCGCGCTGCGGGAAGCGCTGGCGGCATGCGACGCCGGATCGACTCTGCTCGTGACGAAGCTCGACCGGCTCGCGCGGTCCATCACAGACGCTCGCGACATCGTTGATGAGCTGACCCGCCGCGGCGTGAAGCTCAGCATCGGGGGGTCGGTCCATGATCCGGAGGATCCGATCGGCCGGCTGCTGTTCAACGTGCTCGCGATGGTCGCGGAGTTCGAGGGGGACCTGATTCGCGCCCGCACGCGTGAGGGGATGAAGGTCGCGAAGGCCAAGGGGCGTCTGCGTGGCCGTCAGCCGAAGCTGTCGCCGAAGATCGAGGCGCATCTGGTCGCAGAGCATCGTGCCGGGAACTACACCGTTGCCGAGCTCGCGGCGGAGTTCAAGGTCGCGCGTTCGACGGTCTATCGGGCGGTGCAGCGGGCTGATGCGCGCGCCGCTGGGGCCGTCGCCCTGGCGCTGTCGACGGAGGGCGCGTGATGTCGGGGGCGGAGAGGGAACCTGCGCTGGTGCCGGGGAGGGTGGAAGTGCTGCCCGGGTGGTCTGCGCGTACACGTATTCTCAACACCGGGTGGGGAACTCTCGCCCAGGCGATCGCCTGGATCTGGCTCGTCATCGGGTTCGCGGTCCTTCCTCCGGGATCGCGTCTGCCCCTTTTCGTGCCGCTGGTGCTGTTCTTCGCCGCTCTCGCTTGGTCAATGATCTGTCTCGCGATCGGCACATCCAGGGTCACCGCTGAGAAGGAAGCCGGTTACACGACCCTGGGGTTCGGGCGCATCACGGTTCCTACGGTGGATTCGAGAACCGGTGTCATCCTGCGGGAGGCAGGCGAGCCGCATCTGGACTGGAAGACTGCGGCGCTACTTCGGCGACAAGCGAGGAACAAATGACCAATGCCGTGACCGTTTCTGCGATTCCTGCTCTCCGGGTTCGTTGGTTTCCGCTCGTGCTCGCGGTCGGTGCCGTCGTCGCGCAGCACTTCTTCGTTCTGAGCCGGAGCGGGTCATATTCGGTGGTCGCTGTCATCGATGGGGCTCTAGTGGTTTTGGCGGTGGGGCTCTTCCTCTGGGCGAGGGCGTCAGCCGGGCGATCCGCGCGGAGGGTGGCGGAACTTGATCCCGGGGCTTCGGGGGAGGCTTTCGCGTGCGTCTACCATCAGCAGCTGCGGTCGCTGGTGAGGGGCTTGGACCCGGACGTCAGCATGGGGTCGTACCCGGTCGTTCACCTGGACGAGACCGGGCTGAGCATCCTGTCGCAGGCGAATGCGCGGCGGGTCACCTTCCCGTGGTCGCGAATCGCGTCCGTCCGGCCGACTCCGCTGCTCGACCGGTTCTTCACCCGGCGATCGATCGAGGTCGTCCTCGAGGAGGGCGGATCGGTCGTGCTCGCCCCCTACGGTGACCGTTCGTTCTTCGGTATGAAGGCCGCCGATGACGCGAGGTTCAGCGCGATCTTGACCGCGATCAGCTCGAGGTCCGTAGAGGGGCGGTCGGTCTGAGGCCCGGTTTGTGGTCGTAGGCGGACGTCATGAGCTTGTCGGAGGCGCCCGCGTCTCGACGGATAAGCAGGACGCGCAGGCGCAGCGCGACGCGCTGCTTGCGACCGGTGTGCCGGCGGAGCGGATCTACGTTGACGCCGGCCTCACCGGCAGCAACCGCGAGGGGCCCGCGCTGCGCGAGGACCTGGCGGCGTGCGACGCCGGCTCGACTCTGTTCGTGACGAAGCTCGACCGGCTCACCCGCTCGACCACCGACGCACGCGACGTCGTGGACGAGCTCGCGCGCAGGGGAGTGCGCCTGAATATCGGCGGGTCGCTGCACGACCCGAACGACCCGATGGGCCGGCTGCTGTTCAACGTGCTGGCGATGATCGAGGAGTTCGAGGGCGACCTGATCCGGTCGCGCACGCGCGAGGGGATGCGGATCGCGAAGGCGAAGGGGCGCCTGCGCGGCCGCCAGCCGAAGCGCTTCCCGAAGATCGAGGCGCACCTGGTGGCGGAGTGCCGCTAGGGCAACTACATCGTGGCCGAGCTCTCGGAGCAGTTTGGGGCGACGCGCTCGGCGGTCTACCGGGCGGTCGAGCGCTCGAACATGACGGAGTTGCGCGCCGTCGACGTCACCCTTCCGCTCCCTGAGGGAGAGCAGTGAAGCCGAGTGCCCAACGGTCACTTGATGCGGCGCGTCTTCGAGGGCGGTCGTTGCGACCGACCGGCTCGCGGTGAGGCTCCTGGAGCCCCGAGCCGACCCGGATGAGGCGGGGGGCTCCCACGGCCCCGCTGCGCCTTTACAAAGGGCCTCCAGGCCGTCCGTCGACTCGTGAGGTCCGGAGGTTTCCTCCACCGTCTCCGGCGAAGAGGACTGCTGTGCAGTATCTCGAGTTCTCGTCGAATGGGCCGAGGTGTGCGGCCGGATTCCTAGCGCTCACGCCCAGACATGCGCGCGGAGACCCTGACCTGCGCAGCACGGTATCAGGCGACCCGCGGAGGTTTCCATCCGATGCGCCAGCGCTTACAGGTGGCGGCCTGGTGCGCCCGTCGAGGCGCCGGCCGGTCTGCCGGCCGTTGACTCGTCGGCCGGGTCCGGCACTCCACCGCAGAGGCGTCCGCCGCTCAGTCGAACCGCGCGCCCTCCGGCCGCGGCGGCAGTACGAACAGGATCAGCAGGAACACGTAGCCGGCGATCGGCACGAGGATCGCGAGGATCCACAGCCCGCTGCGGTTCACGTCGTGCAGTCGCCGCCAGATCAGCGAGAGCGACGGGAGGAACGTCGCCAGGGCGATCGCGCCCGCGGCGAGCGACACCCAGAAGGTCTGGAACGGCGCGCCGCTCGGGTACGGGGTCAGCGTGAAGTCGAGGCGCCACGGACCGCCGTCGGCCAGCTGCAGCAGCCCTGTGAGGACGCTGCCGAGGAGGATGATCCACCAGTACTCGGCCCGGCTCGCCCTCCCGCGGAAGCGGAGGTAGTTGCCGAAGAAGCGGCGGAGCGCCGCCATCGGCGGAGCCCCGTAGTAGGGGAGGGTCAGCGGCGGCTCGAGGGTGCTCGGGCTCATCGGGTTCCGTCTCTCATCCCTCGACCGTATCCCCTGCTCCCCGCGCCGCCGCGTCGGCCGTGCGGACGACATCCCGGTGTTCGCGCCGGAGGAACGCCGCCGTGTCCACGAAGCCGGAGGCCGCCGTCTTCACAACGGAGGAAGATCGTTCCAGCTCGAGCGTGAACGCGCGGATCGGCATGCGCCGGAGCACTTTCTTCCTCCGTCATCAACACGATCAGCGGGTAGGAACCGCCTCCGCCCGCACCGCCGCCGTCGCCCGGGCGTCGACGATCAGGCTGACGACGAGCCCCACCGCGACGATGACGATCGCGACCCACGGCAGCACGTCGAGCCCGCTCGCGTCGATCGCCAGTCCGCCGACGACCGCGCCGCCGCCGATGCCGATGTTGAACGCCGTCGTCTGGAGCGCCGCGGCGAGGCTCCGCAGCTGGAAGGAGGAGGTGCGCAGCATCCGGGTCTGCAGCATCGCCGGGATGCCGCCGAACGCGATGTTCCAGATCACCGCGGCGACGACCACGGCCGTGGCGGCGCCGGTGCCCGCGGCGACGGCCAGGCCCGCGAGCGCCAGCACGACCGCGATCGCGGCGACCACGAAGCCCGAGCGGGGGAACCGGTCGGTCGCGAAGCCGGCCAGGACGAGTCCGACCGCCCCTGCGCCGCCGAACGCGAAGAGCACGAGCGGCACCGTGTCGGGGGCGAAGGAGGCGTTCTCGAGCCAGGGCGTGATGTAGGTCGAGAGGGTGTTCTGGCCGATCAGCACCAGCAGGATGACGACGCAGACGCCGATGATGCGGGGGAGCGTCCGGTCCTTCCGCGCCGGCAGGCGGATCTCGCCGGTCCGCAGCGGGATGTGGTGGTCGACCGCGGGCAGGAACTTCACCACGATCAGCGCGAGCACGAGCACGACGCCGCCGAGGATCGCGAAGGTGGGCCGCCAGCCGAACGCATGCCCGAGCGCCGTGCCCAGGGGGACGCCGAGGACGAAGGCCGCGGATCCGCCGCCCGCCGTGATCGCGGTCGCGCGGCCGAGCTGCTCCGGAGCGACGAGGTGCGCGGAGTAGGCGGCGACGATCGCCCAGAAGAGGCCGTGGGCGAGCCCGCCGAGGATGCGCGCGCCGATGAGCAGCCCGAAGGTGGGGGCGAGCGCGGCGAGGACGTTGGCGACCGCGATGGTGCACAGCGCGACGAGGAGGAGGCTCTTGCGCGAGAAGCGCTGGGTCACCAGGGTCAGCGGAGTCGTCGCGACGACGACGGTCGCGGCGAAGATCGTGACGAGCTGGCCGGTGAGCGAGATGCTCACGCCGAGGTCGCGCGACATGTCAGGGATGAGCCCGGTCGGGAGGAACTCGCTCGTCACGGAGACGAAGACAGCGCCGGCGAGCGTGAGCAGGCCGATCCAGGGGAAGGCGGGGGCTTTCGCTGTGTCCTGAGGGTTCACGGTGTCCTGAGGTCGGGGG
>NZ_PSVD01000037.1:0-13917 GCF_002932035.1 Rathayibacter sp. AY1F6
CACCGGACCCTCCCCACTGTCCAGAACTTGTCGCACTCGGCGTCGACTGCGACAACTCTTGAGCACTCGCAAGCGCTCGCCCGGAGCCCCGCGCATGAGGGTCACCGACACCAGCGACCTGTGGTGGCGCACCGCCGTCTTCTACAACCTCGACGTGAAGACGTTCATGGACTGGGACGACGACGGCGTCGGCGACCTCGAGGGCCTCGTCCACCGGATCGACTACCTGGCCGAGCTCGGCGTCAGCTGCCTCTGGCTCGCGCCGTTCTACCGGTCCCCCGGCCGCGACAACGGCTACGACATCAGCGACTTCTACGGAGTGGACGAGCGCTTCGGGCACCACGGCGACGTCGTCGAGGTGATCCGGACCGCCCACGACCGCGGGATGCGCGTGATCGTCGACCTCGTCGTCAACCACACCTCGGACCAGCACCCCTGGTTCCAGGCCGCCCGCTCGTCTCGCGACAGCCCGTACCGCGACTACTACGTCTGGCGCGACGAGCCGCCCGCCGATCAGCCCGCGAACGTGTTCCCGGACGCGGAGGACGGCGTCTGGTTCCGTGACGAGGAGGCGGGCCAGTACTACCTGCACCACTTCTACCGGCACCAGCCCGACCTCAACACCGAGAACCCGACCGTGCGCGACGAGATCGCGAAGCTCATCGGATTCTGGCTGCAGCTGGGCGTCGACGGCTTCCGGGTCGACGCGGTGCCGTACCTGATCGAGCCCGGCGCCCGCGACGAGCACGAGTGGCTGCGCCTGCTGCGCCGCTTCGTCTCGCGGCGCTCCGGCGAGGCGATGCTGCTGGGCGAGGTCAACGTGACCCGCGAGGAGCAGCTCGGCTTCTTCGGCGGCGAGGACGCGGACGAGCTGTCGATGCAGTTCGACTTCATCGGCAACCAGCGCCTCTACCTCGCGCTGGCCCGGGAGGAGGCGGCGCCGCTCGTCGAGGCGCTCGCGAGCCGCCCCGAGATCTCCGTCGGCAGCCAGTGGGCGAACTTCGCGCGCAACCACGACGAGCTCACCCTCGACCAGCTGAGCGACGACGAGCGCGACGAGGTCTTCGCGGCGTTCGCTCCGGAGCAGTCGCAGCGGATCCACGGGCGCGGCATCGTCCGCCGCCTCCCGCCGATGGTCGACGGCGACCCGCGCCGCGTCCGCCTGGTCCACAGCCTGGTGTTCTCGATGCCCGGGACCCCGGTGCTCTACTACGGCGAGGAGATCGGGATGGGCGAGAACGCCGACATCCCGGGCCGGAGCGCCGTGCGGACCCCGATGCAGTGGAGCAGCGCCGCCAACGGCGGTTTCTCGCGCGCCGACGCCTCCGACCTGATCGCTGCCCCTCCCGGCGGCGGCTTCGGACCCGAGCACGTGAACGCGGCCGCGCAGCTCCAGGATCCGGACTCCCTCCTGGCCCACGTGAAGGGCCTCGCCTGGCTGTACCGGCGGTCGCCGGAGATCGGCTGGGGCGAGTACACGCACCTCCCCTGCGACGAGCCGAGCGTGCTCGCGCACCGGATGTCCGCGTCGACCGGCACGACCGTCGCGGTGCACAATCTGGCGTCGAACCCGCGCACGGCGGACCTGACGCTCCCCGACACCCCCGCCGGGGCGCGGCTGGTCGACTCCCTCGGCGGCGAGTCGCTCCCGCTAGACGAGGACGGCGCCGTGTCGGTGCCCCTCGACGGCTACGGCGCGCGCTGGTTCCGCGTGGTCACGGAGGAGTCGCGCCGGCTGGTCTGAGCGGAGGGGCGGGGCTCTTCTCGACAGTCCAGGAGTCGTCGCAGTCGCGCTCGAGTGCGACGACTACTGGACTCTCGAGGGAGGCGGGGCAGGGACGGAGGACGAAAGCACCCACCGCACGAAACGTTATGCACATCGGTCCACAGCATCGTTGACGCCGCCACCCTCCCCCGCCTACCGTGAAGCGCAACGTTTCGCCCCCGCCGCCGCACCAGGAGGATCCGCATGGCCCCCACTCCGCCGAGCCACCGCGTCCTCGCGAGCGGCAGCCGCATCCCCGCCATCGGCGCCGGCACGTTCGGCTCCGACCGCTACGACGCCGAGACCGTCGGCCTCGCGGTCGAGCACTCCCTCCGCGCCGGCTTCCGCCTCCTCGACTGCGCCACCGTCTACGGCAACGAGCCGCGCGTCGGCCGGGCGATCGCCGACTCCGGAGTCGACCGCGACGAGCTCTTCGTCATGTCGAAGATCTGGAACGACGCGCACGAGCCCGCGGCGGCCGTCGCCTCCGTCGAGCGCTCGCTCGCCGACCTCGGCCTCGACGTGCTCGACGCCGTCTTCGTGCACTGGCCCTTCCCCAACCACCACCCGCCGCACGCCGAGACCGACGCGCGCGATCCGCACGCCCGCCCCTACGTCCACGAGGCGTTCCTCGAGACCTGGCGAGCGCTCGAGGGCCTGGTCGACCGGGGCCTCGTCCGGCACCTCGGCACCTCCAACGTCACGATCCCCAAGCTCGAGCGGATCCTCGCCGACGTCCGCATCGCCCCGCAGCTGAACGAGATGGAGCTGCACCCCTGCTTCCAGCAGCCGGAGCTGTTCCGCTTCTGCCTCGACCACCGCATCCAGCCGATCGGCTACTCGCCGCTGGGCTCGCCGTCGCGGCCCGAGCGCGATCGGGTGGAGGGCGACATCGTCGACATCGAGCACCCCGCGGTGCGGGCGATCGCCGAGGAGCGGGGCGTGCATCCGGCCGTCGTGTGCCTCGCCTGGGCGGTGAACCGCGGCCAGATCCCGATCCCGTTCGCGGTGAAGCCGGAGCAGATCGAGGCGAACCTGGCCGCCGCCTCCCTGGTGCTCACGGCCGAGGAGCAGGAGGCGCTGCGCGGCGCCGAGCGCAACAACCGCCTGATCAAGGGCCAGGTCTTCCTCTGGCCCGGCAGCACCGGCTGGCTCGACCTGTGGGACGCCGACGGCACGATCCCGGGCTGGAGCGGCTACGGCTCGCCCCGCGCCACCCTGTGACGTGGCCACCTACAAGGACCTGCAGCGGCTGACCGGCCTCTCGCTCTCGACCATCTCGAAGCACTACAACGGGCTCCCCGTGCGCCCCGAGAACCGGGCGGCGATCGAGGCGGCGGCCGCCGAGGTCGGCTTCCGCGTCAACGGCTTCGCTCGAGGCCTGCGCTCGCGGCGCTCCCGCACGGTCGGAGTGCTGCTGCCCGCCCTCGACAACGAGTTCCACCTCTCGATCATCGCGGGCCTCGAGCGGGCCCTGCGCGAGGAGGGCATCGGCGTGCTGGTCGGCGTGAGCCGCCCCGAGCCGGGAGCCGCGGTCGACCTGCTGCTCGAGAAGATGGTCGACGGGATCGTGGCGGTGCCGTCCGCGGGCGACGTCGACGCGCTGCGCCGCGCCTCCGAGCAGGGCACCCCCGTGGTGGCCGTCGACTGGATCGACGACGCGCTGGTCACCGATCGCGTCGCGCTCGACAACGCGGGCGCCGGCGCCTCCGCCGCCCGCCACCTCCTCGACCACGGCCACCGCTCGATCGCGGTGCTCGGAGGGGAGGACGGAGTGTCCTCCACCCGGGAGCGGACCGCCGGCTTCCTCGCCGCCCTGGCCGAGCGCGGCGTCCACCCCGCCGCCGACGCCGTGGTGCGCGGCCCGCTGACGGTCGAGAGCGGAGTCGCCGCCGTCGAGCGGATCCTCGCCCTGAGCCCCCGGCCGACCGCCCTGTTCGCGAGCAACCGCGAGCTGACGGTCGGCGCCCTGATCGCCCTCGGCGACTCCGGGCTGCGCGTGCCGACGGACCTCTCCGTCGTCGGCTTCGACAACGTCGAGCTGGCCCGCGTGGTCCGCCCGCACCTGACCACGATCGCCCAGCCGACGGAGGCGATCGCCGCCGAGGCCGCCGCCCTCGTCCGCCTCCGCCTCGACTCCGGGGCGGAGCAGCCCGGCCCCCAGGAGCGGAGGCTCCCCGGCCGCCTGCTCGCCGGCTCGTCCGTCGCCCACCTCCACGACCTCTAGGAGCTCCTCTTGCTGACCACGACCCTCCTCCACCCCGAGATCCTGCACGCGCTCGCCCGCGCGGGCCACGGCTCCCGGGTCCTCATCGCCGACGGCAACTACCCCGTCGGCACCACGCTCGGACCGAACTCCGCGCTGGTGCACCTGAACCTCCGGCCCGACATGCTGACCGTCGACGAGATCCTCGACGCCCTGCTCTCGGCGATCGTCGTCGAGGAGGCGACGGTCATGACCCCCGCGCCCGGCATCGACGTCCCCGCGCAGGACGCCTTCCGCCGGTCCCTCGACGGCGTCCCCTTCACCTCGCTCGAGCGGCACGCCTTCTACGCCGAGGCGCGCACGCCCGACGTCGCGCTCACCATCGCCTCGGGCGACCGCCGCATCTACGCGAACCTCATCCTCACGATCGGCGTGCGCCCGGCCGACGCGTCCTGAGCGAGGGGCGGGCGAGGCGTCGTCCCGCCCGACCCCGCTCCCTGAGAGTCCACGAGGCGTTCTCACGGCCGGCATCCCTACTCTGGTCGGCGTGGATCTCGACACCCTCCTCAACATCGGCCTCGTCGTGCTGTTCGTCCTCCTCGGAGGCGTCTTCGCGGGCACCGAGATGGCCATCGTCAGCCTCCGCGAGAGCCAGGTCCGCGCGATCGAGGCCGGCAGCGAGCGCGGCCGGCGCATCGCCGAGCTCGTCCGCAACCCCAACACGTTCCTCTCCGCGGTCCAGATCGGCGTCACGCTCGCCGGCTTCTTCTCCTCGGCGTACGGCGCCTCGACCATCGCGCCCGACCTCGTGCCGCCGCTGCAGTCGCTCGGCCTGTCGGCCTCCGCCGCCTCGACCGTCGCCCTGATCCTGATGACCCTCGTCATCGCGTACCTCTCCCTGGTGCTGGGCGAGCTGGTCCCCAAGCGCCTGGCGATGCAGAAGTCCGTCGCGTTCACCAAGGCCCTCGCGCCCCCGCTCAACGCCCTCGCGCGCCTGATGCGCCCCGTGATCTGGCTGCTGTCCGTCTCGACCGACGCCGTCGTCCGCCTCCTCGGCGCCGACCCGCGCGAGAAGGGCGAGAGCGTCTCGGCCGACGAGGTGCGCGACATGATCTCCAGCAACACCGAGATCCACGAGGACAGCCGCCGGCTGCTCACCGACATCTTCCGCGCGGACGACCGACGCGTCGCCGAGGTGATGCGCCCGCGCCCGGACGTCGACTTCCTCCGCGGCGCGCTCAGCGTGGCCGAGGGCTACGCGGCGGTCCTCGACCAGCCGCACTCGCGCTACCCGGTGGTCGGCGACGACTTCGACGACGTGCTCGGCTTCGTCCACGTGCGCGACCTGATGTCCGCGTTCCCGGAGGCGGGCCGCGCCGGCACCGCGAGCAGCGTCGCCGACATCACCCGCCCGATCCTCGCGGTCCCCGGCACGACGAAGGTGCTCGCGGCCCTGCGCACCATGCGCCAGGACGGCCACCAGATCGCCGTCGTCATCGACGAGTACGGGGGAACCGACGGCATCATCACGCTGGAGGACCTGCTCGAGGAGCTCGTCGGCGAGATCTACGACGAGTACGACGGCGCCCGCCAGGCGGTCGACGCGAAGGCGGCCGAGCAGCTGCACGACGTCGACGGCGGGATGATCCTCGAGGACCTGGCGGAGCAGCTGGGCATCGAGCTGCCCGAGGGCCCGTACGAGACGGTCGGCGGGTTCGTCCTCGACCGGATCGGCCGCGTGGCCGTGGTGGGCGACTCCGTCCTCGTCGGCGACCACCTGCTCCGCGTGGCCGAGACGGACCGCTACCGCATCTCGCGGCTGACCCTCGTGCCGCAGCCCGCGTCGGAGCCGAGCCCGCCGACGGCGCCCGCCGTCTGACGGGCGACCGGCCGCGCCTAGGGCAGAGGGCCCTCCACCCAGCGCGTGGCGGCGCGGCCGCGGGCTCCGGGCTGCGCGATCCACAGTCCGCCGGCGTGCGGATGACGCGCCCGCTCGTCCGCCGAGAGGTCGCGTGATGCGGAGGTGACGACCGCGATGTCCAGGTCCTCGCCCACGAAGGCGATGCTGGAGGAGTGCGGGGCGTCGATCCTGATGCCCTCGCCCTCGACCGGGCTGCCGTCGGCCTCGAACACCCGAACGCCGCTCCCGCCCCAGACCGCGACCCACACGCGGCCGTCGGCGTCCACGGTCAGTCCGTCGGCGAACACGCCCTCCTCGAGCTCGACGAACGGCTCGCGCGGGCCGTGCTCGGCGTCCGCGTAGGAGCGGCGGTGGATCACGCCCGACTCGGTGTCGGCCGAGTACAGCACAGAGCCGTCCGGCGAGAAGCCGAGTCCGTTCGAGAGCCGCAGGTCGTCGTCGAGCACGGTGACGGATCCGTCGTGCTCGATGCGCAGCAGGACGTCGTCGCCCGCCGACTCGCCGAGGGTCAGCGAGCCGACCAGGAGGCGCCCCTGCGGGTCGATCGTGCCATCGTTGAAGCGGTGACCCTCCGGCAGCAGCTCGGAGCCGCGCGTGAGGGAGCCGTCGACCTCCAGGATCGCGAGCCGCCGGGTCAGCGCGACGAGCGTCCGCCCGTCGCCCAGGGGCAGCGCGGCGCCGACCTGCTCGCCGACGTCGGTGCGCGAGATCGCTCCGATCCCCTCCGCGGTGACGGGGGCGGACAGGACCGCGCCGGCCTCGATGTCGACCCAGGTGAGGCGGGCGGTGTCCGGATCCCAGACGGGCCCCTCGCTGAGGACGTAGGTGGGGGTGCCCGCGGGCGTCGCGTCGATCATGCCTCCACGCTAGGCCGAGGAGGCGGGCGGTGTCAGGCCCCGCGGGACGGATCCGGGCTCGCGTCCTCCGCGCCTCGCTCCGCCTCCGGGTGGGCACCGATGCCCGGGATACACCCGCTCGGCGGTCCGTGACAAGGGGTGAATAGCCCGGCGATATGGAGCCGCCCGCGGGTCTAGTGTCGTCTCGCCGCGCTCGGGACAGCGTTCCTCCGCAACGACGCCGGGGCGACAGGAAGGCGCTCGCCATGTCGACATCCACCAGTCCGCGCGGCCCGGTCCGGAGCCTCGTGCCCGCCCGCATCGACAGGCTCCCCTGGACCCGCTTCCACTGGTCGATCGTCGTCGGCCTCGGCTTCTCGTGGGTGCTGGACGGACTCGAGATCCAGATCGTCGCCTCCGCCGGCTTCGCGAAGGAGTTCGGGCTCTCGGCCTTCGAGGTCGGCCTGCTCGGCACGATCTACCTGTGCGGGCAGATCGCGGGCGCCCTGATCTTCGGGCGACTGAGCGACAAGCTCGGGCGGCGCAAGCTGTTCATCCTGACGCTCGTCATCTACCTGGTCGCCAGCGGCCTGGCGGGACTCGCGCCGAACTACGTCTTCCTCGCCGTGTTCCGCTTCTTCGCGGGCATGGGGATCGGCGGCGAGTACGCGGCGATCAACTCCGCGATCGACGAGCTCATCCCCTCCAAGTACCGCGGCCGCGTCGACATCGCGATCAACGGCACCTACTGGGGCGGCGCGGCTCTGGGCTCCGCGGCCAACCTGTTCTTCCTGAACGACGCGCTCTTCGCCGAGAACGTCGGCTGGCGCCTCGGCTTCTTCCTCGGCCCGATCCTCGGCCTGGCGATCATCTACCTCCGCCGCCACATCCCCGAGAGCCCCCGCTGGCTGATGACGCACGGCCGCGAGGAGGAGGCGGAGCGCACCGTCGACGAGATCGAGCGCCGAGTGGAGGCGGAGGGCGGCGTGCTCGAGCCGGTCGACGACGCGAAGGCGATCACCGTGAAGGCGACGGAGAGCATCCCGTTCCGCACCATCGCCAGAGTGCTGCTGCGGCAGTACCCGAAGCGGACGCTGGTGGGCGCGACGATGATGATCACCCAGTCGTTCCTCTACAACGCGATCTTCTTCACCTACGCGCTGGTGCTCGAGAACTTCTACGGAGTCGAGCAGAGCGCGATCTCGTACTTCTTCTTCCCGTTCGCGATCGGCAACCTCGTCGGGCCGCTGGTGCTCGGCCACCTGTTCGACGTGTGGGGCCGGCGGAAGATGATCTTCCTCACCTACGGCGTCTCGGGAGCGGTCCTGGCCGTCTCGGCGGTCCTCTTCAGCATGGACGTCCTGACCGCGACGACGCAGACGATCCTCTGGTGCGTGTCGTTCTTCTTCGCCTCCGCGGGAGCCTCGAGCGCCTACCTCACCGTGAGCGAGATCTTCCCGCTCGAGCTGCGCAGCCAGGCGATCTCGTACTTCTTCACCCTCGGCCAGATCGCCGGAGCGGTCGCCCCCGCCCTCTACGGCGCCCTGATCGGCGACGGCAGCGACCGCGGTCCGCTGACGATCGGCTACTTCGTCGGCGCCGCCGTGATGATCCTCGGCGGCGTGATCGCCCTGATCTTCGGCGTGGACGCCGAGCGCCGCAGCCTCGAGAGCATCACCGAGCCCCTGTCGACCGTGAAGTCCTGAGGGCGGATCGCCGCCTGCCGTCCGAGCGCCGCCCGGGAGCGGCTCTCGGAGCCGGCGTCTCGGAACCGGCGCTCCGGAGCCGGAGTGGGCCGGCGTCAGTGGGCCGGGCGGTAGCCGGTCCGGTCGTCGGGGGTGATCTGGCGGAGGACGCGGGCGGGGACGCCGGCGGCGATGGTGAGCGGAGGGACGTCGCGGGTGACGACGCTGCCCGAGCCGATCACGGCCCCGTCGCCGATGGTGACGCCCTGGTTGATCGTGACGCCGCCGCCGATCCAGACGCCGTCGCCGACGACGACCGGCTTCGCAGTGCAGGCGCCGGCGGCGCGCTCCGCCGGGTCGAGGGCGTGGTTCGACGTGTAGATCGAGACGCGCGGGCCGAACAGCACGTCGTCGCCGATCGTGATGGGGGCGCCGTCGAGCAGGATGCAGTCGAAGTTCGCGTAGAAGCGGTCGCCGATCGTGATGTTGAACCCGAACTCGCAGCGGAACGTCGGCTCGAGGTGCGTGTCCGCGCCCACCGAGGCGACGAGCTCGCGGAGCAGAGCCTCCCGCTCGACCGGCGGACGCCCGAAGCTCGCGTTGTACGCGTTCGAGCCGAGGACCGCCCGCTCGCGCGCGGCGACCAGCTCGGGGGTCATGTCGTCGTACACGGCGCCGGTCAGGATGTGCGCGCGCTGGTCCTCGAGGGTCATCGTCGTCCGTTCGTCGGTGTCGGCGCCCCGACGGGCGCCCGCGCCCACGCTACGGGGCCGAGCGCCGGGACACCGCCTTCTCCGCCGACGCACCGCTCCTGCAGCGATGACTCGATGACGGAGAGGCGTCTCGGCGGAATCCCGCAGCAGGAGCGGCACCTCCGCGCCGCCACGCCCCCGCCTCGCAGCGGGCGTCAGCCCACGTGCACGCCCGGCCGGCGGTCGCGGCGGGACTCCGCGCGGCGGAGGACCTCGCGGGTGACGGGGGCGACCTCGCCGGTGCCGGTGATGAGGAAGCGGAACATGTTCGAGATGGGGCCGCCTTCGGTCCACTCGAAGTAGACGTCCGGGATCACGCCGGTGAGGTCGCGGATCTCGAGCAGCACCGTGGCGATGGTGTTCGGGATGTTGCCGCTGGTCACCGTGAGCACGCGGAAGCCGTGGCAGACGCGGCCCTGCACGACCAGGTCCTCCTCGAAGTCGGAGGAGTCGGTGGTGTGCACCTCGAGGAAGAGCACCGGGCCGCGCATCGGCAGATTGCTGTCGCGCTGCTCCTCCGCCAGCTTGTCCCGGTACTCCGCCTCGGAGCCGTCGTCGGGCTCGTTCGCGAGGATGCGGATCACGCCGTAGTCGTCGGCGTCCGTCGTGAGGAAGTCGATCGCGGCGGCGTCGAACACCACGGAGGTGGCGCGCAGCTGGAACGAGCGGTGCACCCGCGAGACGAGCGAGACCGCGAGGATGCCGACGATGAAGACCGCCGCGATCCTCACGCCGTCGGGCCTCTCGACCACGTTCACGACCGTCGTGTAGACGAAGACCAGCGCGATGACCGCGAAGCCCACGGCGCGCTTGCGCTGCTTCCTGCGCTTCGCCGAGAGGAACACGGCGACGGACGCGGAGGTGATCAGCACCAGCACGCCGGTCGCGTAGGCGCCGCCCTGCGCGTCGACGTCGGCGCGGAAGAGGATCGTGATGACGAAGGCCACGACGGTGAAGACCAGCACGAGCGGACGGACGGCGCCGGCCCACTGCGGCGCCATGCCGTAGCGGGGCAGGTAGCGCGGGACGATGTTGAGCAGGCCGGCCAGCGCGGAGGCGCCCGCGAACCAGAGGATGCAGATCGTCGCGATGTCGTAGACCGTGCCGAAGCCCTCGCCGAGGTACTCGTGCGCGAGGTAGGCCAGCGCGCGGCCGTTGGCCTCGCCGCCCGGCTGGAACTGCGCCTGCGGGATGAGCAGCGTGGTGACGAAGCTCGAGGTGATGAGGAACGCCGACATCGTGACGGCGGCGGTGATGAGCAGCCGCTTCGCCCCGCGGATGCGGCCGACCGGGGCGTCCTCGGTGTCGCCCGCGTCGCCGCGGATCTGCGGCATGACCGCGACCCCGGTCTCGAAGCCGGAGAGCCCGAGCGCGAGCTTGGGGAACACGATGAGCGCGATGCCGACCATGATCAGCGGATTCCCGTGCTGGGTCGTGAGCGCCGACCACCAGTCGCCGATGACGACGGGGTTCTCGGCCACGTGCCCGATCGCCACGGCGATCACGATCGCGTTGAGCAGGAGGAACACGGCCACGAGCACGACCGCGATCGAGATGGCCTCGCGGAACCCGCGCAGGAACACGATCCCCAGCAGGGCGATCAGCCCCAGCGTGAGCGGCACCTCCGCCCCGTGGAACCAGGCGGGGGCGAACGGGTTCTCGACCGCGTGCGCCGTCGCGTCGGCCGCCGAGAGGGTGATCGTGATCATGAAGTCGGTGGCCGCGAACCCCAGCAGCACGAGCACGAAGAGCTTGCCGCCCCACCAGGGCAGCAGGCGCTCGAGCATCGCGATCGACCCCTCGCCGCGGAAGCTCTCGCGGGCCACGCGGCGGTAGACGGGGAGCGCGCCGAGGAGGGTCAGCACCACCAGGACGATCGTCGCGAGCGGCGAGACCAGGCCGGCGGCGAGCGCCGCGATCGCCGGCTGGTAGCCGAGGGTGGAGAAGTAGTCGACACCTGTGAGGCACATGACGCGCCACCAGGAGTGCGTCCTGCCGGTGGCCGCGTGGGGGCCGGGGTGGGCTCCGGAGTCGTCGCGGAGGCCCTCGAGGAGCCACGCCTTCACCCCGCCCGCGCGCGCGGAGGAGAGAGGTGAGGGTTCGAGGGCGTCGGGGTCGCCACGGACGACGGAAGAGGTCACTGGATGTTTCTACTCGCCGTGAGGAGCGCGCCCGCCCGGAATGAGCGGATCCTCACGCTTTCCTCACGGGTAATCGGCTGGGGAGGGACGTCGACGCGCGATCCCGCGTCGTGAGGGGGTCGTGAGCGTCGCGCGAGCGGACCGTGCGGATCGGCCCGGTGCGCGTCCGCGTTCCGTCAGGATCCCCTCCCACCCGCCGTCGCGGGCCGACGATGGCGCTCGTGCACCTGCTCCTCCGCCTCCTCGACGCCGGCCCCCGCTGGGGCCGCCACACCGTCGGTGCGAGCCGGTACGGCGTCGTCCGGAGCGAGCTCGTCGTCTTCGCGCCCGGCACCTCCGTCGAGGAGCGGAGGCGCCTCCGCCTGCACGCGGCCGGTCCGCAGCTGGTCGTGGCCGTGACGGCCGCCGGCGCCGTCGGGACGCTCGCGCTCGACCGGCTGCCGCTCCTCCTGCTGGCCGCGCTCGCCCTGCCGACCGCGTCGCTCCTGCTCCTCTCGGCCCGCTCGACCCGCCGCCTCCGCCGGGCCTGCGCCCGCCGGCTCGTGATCGCGGACGTCGACTCCCCCGCCGTCGCCGAGCAGGCGGCGATCGCGGCCGCGCTGCGGCGGGCCGACCGGCTGCTCGACGCCGGCGTCCTCACTCCGCTCGAGCACGAGGAGGTGTGGGCCTGCGCCCACGACCGGGTCGCGGGCCGCGTGGCTGACCGCCGCTCCCAGCCCCGAGCGGGAGGATCGGGGACGTCCGCCACCGATGGGAGCCCCTCATGACCACACCGCGCCGCGCACTGATCCTCGTCGACGTGCAGCAGGAGTACTTCAGCGGTCCGCTCGAGATCCAGTACCCGCCGCACGCGCAGTCGCTGCCGAGGATCGCCGCCGCCCTCGACTCCGCCGCCGCGGCGGGCCTCCCGATCGCCGTCGTCCAGCACAGCGCGGGCGAGGGAGCGCCGATCTTCGACCCGTCGGGTCCGTCCTTCGCCCTGCACCCGGAGATCGAGAAGCGCCGCTCGGACTCGTGGAAGAACGTCACGAAGCAGTTCGGCACGGTCTTCGCGGGGACCGACCTGCTCGACTGGCTCCGCGAGCACGACGTCGACACGATCACCCTCGTCGGCTACATGACCAACAACTGCATCCTCGCCTCGGCCGCCGAGGCCGAGACGCACGGGCTCCGCGCCGAGGTCCTCTCGGACGCGACGGGCGCGATCGCGATCGCGAACGACGCCGGCTCGATCGACGCGCACTCCCTGCACACCACGCTGATGGCGCTGCTCAATTCGAACTTCGCCGCCGTCGCCCCGACCACCGTCTGGATCTCGGCGCTGAAGGGCGAGTACACGCTCCCGATGAGCAGCCTGCCCGAGTCGGCGACGGCGGGCGCCGCTCGCTGACGGGCACTCCTCCGGACGGATCGGCCGGCTCTACTCTCGGTGCATGGCCCTTCTGCACCGTGCGACGATCACCCCCGGGAAGCTCGAGATCGTGGAGGCATGGGCGCCGACGCAGCCCTGGTGCGAGGGCGGCGGATTCACGCAGCTCGGCGCCTACCGGTTCGACGACCCGGATGGCGAGGTGGGAGTGGAGACGCTGATCGTCCAGTCGACCGGGCAGCCGCCGCTCCAGGTGCCGCTGACCTACCGCGGCTCGCCTCTCGCCGGCGGTGACGCGCATCTCCTCGCGACCGTCGAGCACACCGTCCTCGGTCGTCGCTGGGTCTACGACGGTGCCGGCGACCCCGTCGCGATCGCCGCCTTCGCCACGGCGATCCGCACCGGCGCCCGGGAGGTCGAGCAGCATTTCGAGGAGGACGGGCAGCGCATCGTCCGCCCGCCGACCGCGACGGTGCAGGGCAGCGGATCAGGCGCCGGAGCGTCCGGGCCGCCGTCGACGGTGCTCGTCCGCAGCGACGCACGGACCACCACGACCTCGGCCGACGGTCTGACTCTCGTCCTCGCGCGGGTCCTCGCGCCGCCGTTCCTCGAGGGCGAGGAGCGGCTGAACGGCAGGTGGAGCGAGGCGCTCCCCGTCACCCTCGCCGTCCTGGCCTGAACCGGCTCCGGTGGTCCGCCGCCCTCCGTCGCCCGGGTCATGGGCGACGGACGGCGGCGCGCTCCGGGAGGACCTGCTCAGTGGCCGCGCAGTGCCGCGACGGTCCGAGTGGGACTAGTCGTTCAGGTGCGCGATGGCGTAGTCGGCCTCGTCGCTCGTGAACTGCTCCCCGTACTCGCTGGTCAGCTGGTCGCGGATGGCCTCCGGCGCCATCGCCATCTGGGCCTGGTAGTCCTTGGCCTTCGCCAGCGCGTTGGCGTTCCAGTCGGCGGAGACGGTGTCCACCGCGTACTGCGCGGCCTCGGGCGAGAACTGCTCCCCGTACTCGGAGGTGAGCTGGCCGTACAGGCCCGCCTTGCTCATGTGGAGCATCTCGGAGTAGCTCTGCGCCTTGATGAGTGCCGAGGCGAACTCGGGCGAGACCTGCGCAGCAGCCGCCGTCTCGACAGGCGCCGGGGCAGGGGCGACCGTCTCGACGGGTGCGGGCTCCGCCGTCTCGACGGGTGCGGGCTCCGCCGTCTCGACGACCTCCGCCTCCTCCGTGGCCGGCACGACGGGGGCGG
>NZ_PSVD01000038.1:0-10778 GCF_002932035.1 Rathayibacter sp. AY1F6
AGCCCGCGCTCGCCGGCGGTTCGTCCCTCCACAGGCGGGGTACCGGCTCCGTTGTCCCGATCCTGGTCACGGGCCCCGGCCCGATGTCGGTGGTCGCTGATTCAATACACGTATGAGAAGTTCGGGTGACGCGGCGCAGGCGGTCGAGGCGGTGCGCGCGGGCGAGACGGCGCAGACGCTCGACGCGGTGCGCGCGCTCGCCGGTCTCGCGGCGGGGCTCGCCCGCTCCTCGGCGCCGGTGCTGCTCGCGGGGGCCGTCGCCCTGCACACGGCGTACCGGGCAGCGCTGCTCGTGCCGGAGTCGTTCGCGCGGGGGAGTCGTCTCTCCCGGAGCGAGGCGGGAGACCTCGTGGAGCGCTCGATCCGAGCCGAGTTCGCGACGGCGCTCGGGATGTCGGAGCGCGTGGCGTCTCGGCGTCTCGAGCACGCTCGGCTCCTCATCGAGGACCTCCCGGCGACCCGCACCCTCCTGGCCGAGGCCCGGATCCTCTGGGAGGCCGGCGAGGTCGTCTGCGCCGCCGCCGCGACCCTCCCCGCTCCGTCGCGCGCGTCCTTCGACGAGCGGGCGGCCACCGCGGCGCTCTCGCAGACGCCCACCCAGCTCCGCCGGACCGTGGCGCGGCTGCGCGACGAGCTGCACGAGCAGCCGTTCACCGAGCGCCACGCCCGCGCCCGCGAGGACCGCAGCGTGTGGCTCGGCGCCGAGGCCGACGGCATGGCCACGCTCTGCGCCCTGCTGCCGGCCCCGGTTGCGGTCGGCGCCTACAACCGTCTCGACCGGATCGCCCGCTCGCTCCGCGACGGGGCGGACGCGGCGAGGATCGGGCTCGGTGCAGGTGCAGGTGCAGGTGCAGGTGCAGGTGCAGGTGCAGGTGCAGGTGCGAGTGCGACTGCGACTGCGACTGCACAGAGCGGTGCTGGTGCCCGTGGCGATGCCCGGGTAGCAGTCGGTGCGGGAACGGACGCTGGTGCTGGTGCTGGTGCTGGTGCTGGTGCTGGTGCGCGTGCTGGTGCCGTGCTCGGCGCGGAGACGGGTGGCAGCGCCGGAGGAGACGCTGACATCTCCCTCGGCGACGGCCGGACGCTCGCGCAGCTGCGGGCCGACGCACTCGTCGATCTGCTCATCGACGGCGACATCTCCGCAGACGGATCCTCGGGCGAAGGAGCGAGCGCAGTCCCCGCCTCGGTCTCCGGAATCTCCGCCTCGGTCTCCGGAATCCACGCCTCCGTCTCCGGAGTCCGCGCCGACGTGCGCCTCACCCTCGCCGCCAGCACCGCGGTCGGCCTCGACGACGCGCCGGCCGAACTCGACGGCTACGGTCTCGTCCCCGCCGACGTCGCCCGGGAGCTCGTGCGCACGGCGGCCGCCTTCACGCGGGTGCTGACCGATCCGGACACGGGAGTGGTGACGTCGGTCGGCAGGACCCTCCGCGTCCCGCCCCCTCGGATGCGCCTCCAGCTGCAGCTGCGCGACCGGACCTGCCGGTTCCCCGGCTGCACCCGCTCGTCCTCGACGGCCGAGGCCGACCACACCCTCGAGTGGCGGAACGGAGGCGAGACCGCCCTCGGCAACCTGGCCTCGCTCTGCGTCGCGCACCACCACGTCCGCCACGGCGACCGCTGGACCTACGCCCTCCATCCGGACGGCACCGTCGTCTGGACGACCCCCACCGGCCGTCGGATCACCGACCGACCGCGGGCGCTGCCCGGAGCTCCGCTGCCGCCCACGCGACGACCGACGCCGCAGTCGGCGCAAGAACCGGAGCCGCAGCCGCACCCGCTGTCACCACGATCCTCGTCATCGCAGCTGAGGTCATCGCGACCGTCGTCTCCTCGGCCGTCGCCCTCGCTGCTGGCGCCGACGCGGCCGCGGTTCGTGGACGCGTCTCCGCCGTTCTGATCCGCAGCCCGACCTGCCGGGCGATCCGACACTCCGTCGGCCGCGAGGCGGTGCATCGCCGTGCCTGGACCCGCCCAGGCGCCCTCGCGCTCTCGCACCTCCGGCGCCGCGAGGTCCGTCGGCACGTTGGCGCTTCGTCGAGCCTCGAGCCTCGAGCCTCGAGCCCCGTGTCCCGTGGTGCTTCGGCGCTTCGGGGCGTCGGCCACCGCGTCCCGGTCCGCCCGCGTCCCGGTCCGCTCCGTCCCGGTCCGCTCCCGCCCTGCTCCGGCTGGCGGACGCCCCCGCCGCGCAGGAGAGCCGTCGAACTCGAGAGATCACGACCGGACGACCTCCACGTGGTTCACGTTCTCCGCCGCCCGCCGCGTCCGTCGGCACTCTCCTGCCCCGTCCTCTCCGGCCCTGCTCTGTCCTCTCCGTCCACGTCCTCTCCTGCCCCGTCCGGTCAAGAGCGTCCCGCCGCGGCGACCGCTCCACGCCACCCGTGCCCCCGCCCGTGCCGCCGCCCGACCTCACCGGATGCCGCTGCGCGCGAACCCCTGCACGAAGTAGCGCTGGAAGCACAGGAACAGCAGCACCATCGGCAGCACCGACACCAGCGCCAGCGCCATGCTCGCGCTGTAGTCCGGCGTCGACTGGCCCTTGAGGTAGAGCAGGCCGATCGGCAGCGTGAACAGCTCGTTGTCCTTCAGGGCGATCAGCGGCCAGGCGAAGTCGTTCCAGCTGCCGAGCAGAGTCAGCAGGATCAGGACGGCGATCAGCGGCTTCGAGAGCGGCAGCACGATCTGCAGGAACACCCGCAGGTGGCCGGCGCCGTCGATCCGCGCCGCCTCGATCAGCTCCTCCGGGATGGAGAGGAAGAACTGCCGGGCGAGGAAGATCCCGAAGGCCGCCGCTGCTCCGGGCAGGATCACCGACCAGTAGGTGCCGTAGATCTGCAGTCCGGTCACGAGCTTGAACTGCGCGACCATGATCGCCTGCACCGGGATCATCATCGTGGCCAGTGCGAGCAGGAACAGCAGGTTCCGCCCCGGAAAGCGCAGCCGCGCGAAGCCCCAGCCGGCCAGCAGGTTCACCACGACGGTGAACACCGTGACGAACACCCCGATCACGACCGAGTTGACGAACCACTCGCCCACGGGGAAGCGCGCGAACACCGTCGCGAAGTTCTCGAACGAGATCTCGCTCGGCCAGAAGCGGGGCGGGCCGGGCGCGAACACCTCGCCGCGCGGCGAGAAGGCGATGACGAGCATCCAGTACAGCGGGAAGAACACGACCGCCGAGGCGACGATCGCGACGACGAGGCGGACGACGAGTCCGGAGCGGGAGCCGTCGCGGCGGGAGGGACGCCGGCGCGGGGTCTCGCGGGCGGTGGCCGCGGCGACCGCGGCGGGCGTGGTGACGGTGGAGGACGACATGAGGGCTCCTAGTCGACGAGGTCGCGCGTGCGGCTCGTGCGCCACTGCAGGTAGGTGAAGGCGAGGGAGACCATCAGGATGACGACGCCGAGCGCGGCGCCGTAGCCCTGCTCTCGGACCTGGAAGCCGTTGCGGTACGCGTAGGTGCCGAGCACCGACGTGGAGAAGCCGGGGCCGCCGCCCGTCATCACGAAGACGATGTCGAAGACCTGGAACGAGGCGATCACGTTCATGATCAGCAGGAAGAAGGTGGACGGGCCGACCAGCGGCACCGTCAGTGCGCGGAACTGCTGCCAGCGCGTCGCTCCGTCGATCCGCGCGGCCTCGTAGAGCTCGGGCGAGACGCTCTGCAGGCCCGCCAGGTAGATGACCATGTTGAAGCCGATCCGCAGCCACACCGCGGTCAGCATCACCGAGATCATCGCCGCGGAGCCGTCCGACTGCCACGCGACCGGCGAGGCGCCCAGCGAGCTCAGCACCTTGTTCACGATGCCCGAGGACTCGCTGAAGATCGTGACCGCGATCATCCCGGAGGCGACGCCCGAGATCACCAGGGGCAGCACGATCACCGTGCGGAAGATGCCGCGCGCGGGCAGCACGGAGTTGAGCAGCACGGCCAGGCCGAGGCCGCCGGCGAGCTCGAGCGGCACGGTGACCGCGGTGAAGAGGAGCGTGTTGCCCAGGCTCTGCCAGAACACCGGGTCGGCGCCCATCCGCAGGTAGTTCGCGAAGCCGACCCACTCGGGCGTGCCGAAGCCGCGCGACTCCTGGAACGAGAGCTGGATCGCCCAGAGGATCGGCACGAACAGGAACAGCGCCATCAGGAGCAGGTTCGGGCCGACGAAGCCGAAGCCGGCGAGGGCCTCGCGCCTGCGGGCCGACCGCGGCCGGGCGGAGGAGCCCGCCCGGCCGCGGAGGGTGGTGGCGGTCATCAGCTGGTCGCCTGCTGGATGGCCGCGTCGAGGCCGGAGAGGGTCTCCTCGGTGCTGCGTCCGCCGACGAACGCCTCCTCGAGCTGGTCCTGCATCGCGACCGAGATCTTCGCGAGGAACGGCGAGGTGAGCTGCTGCACGTCCCGCGGGGTGATCGTCGCGGCCTGCTCGACGAACACGGGCATCACGTCCGGGCGCACCGCGAAGTCGATCGACGCGGGGTCGATGTCGGACCGGGTGGGCAGCTCGTTCGTCGCCGCGCAGAACTCGGCCATGGTGTCGGCCTGCGTCATGAACGAGAGGAACTCGGTCGCGAGCTCCGGGTTGTCGGTGTCGGCCGTGGCGACGAGGGCGTTGCCGCCGAGGTCGGTCGCGCCGCGCTCGTCGACGGGCATCGGCGTGGCGGTCCACTCGAAGTCGGCGAGGTCGTCGATGTCCGGCACGAGGAAGGACCCGGCGAACGCCATCGCCGCGGTCTGCTCCGTGAAGAAGGAGTCGGCGTAGGTGGCGGACTTCACCGAGCTGGTCGGCGGGACCCAGTCGTTGTCGAAGAAGCTCTTCGTGAAGTCCAGCGCCTTCGCGCCCGCGGCGGAGTCGATCGCCGGAGTGGTGCCGTCCTCCTCCAGGAGCGTGCCGTCGGCCTCGAACAGCCAGCTCAGCCAGCGGGGCGTGCCGCCGAGCTGCCAGTTGTAGACGAACGGGTACTGCTCGGCGGGCAGGCTCGCGCGCAGCTTCGCGGAGGCGTCGGCGAACTCCTCCCAGGTCCACGCCTCGTCGGCGGTGGTCGGCACGTCGGTGATGCCGGCCGCCGCGAGCAGTTGCGTGTTCACCAGCAGCGCCGACACGTCGGTCTGGTGCGGGACACCGTAGGGCTTCCCCTCGAAGGAGACGGCCTCCTGGAACGCGGGCGTGAAGGAGTCGAAGTCGTCGATCCGGTCGGTCAGGTCGAGCAGCTGCTCCTGGCTGGAGTAGACGCCGAGGTTGCCGTAGTCGACGCGGAACACGTCGGGGGCCTCGCCCGACGACAGCTGCGCGTCGATGTTGCTGAACATCTGGTCGTAGGGGACGACGTTGAGCTCGACGCTCGCCCCCTCGTGCTCGGCCTCGAAGTCGGTGATCAGCGACTCGAAGGCCGCCTGCTCGGACTCGCTGGCCCAGGTGGTGAAGGTGATCGAGTCGGCGTCGGCCGAACCGCCGCCTCCTCCTCCGAAGCCGCTGCAGCCGGTGAGGGCGGCGGTCGACGCCAGGACGGCGGCGAGGGGGATGAATCGTCTGCGCATGGGTGGTCTCCTGCTGTGAAGGGTCGGACGGGGGCGGGGTCGGAGGGCCGCGCCAGGCGGGGCGGCGGAGGGCGGTCTCGACGAGCGAGACGAGGCCGTGCGGGCCGAGCTGGCCGGCGAGCAGGTCGAGCGGAGTGGGGACGGGCAGCGCCGAGGCGGCGCGGCCGAGGCGGGAGGCGGGCACGGGGGCGGCCTCGCGCTCCTCCGGCTCCGGGTCGGCGAGGGCCAGCGCGACAGTGGCGGCCACGTCCTCGACCGCGCGGACGCAGCCGAAGCGGATGATCCGCTCGTCGTCGATCAGGGCCTCGCCGTAGCCCGCGCGGAACGCCGAGCGCTGCACGTCGCTGATCGGCCGCGAGTAGATGACGCCCAGCTCGATCAGGAGCAGGTCGGCCTCCCGCGGGGCGACGGTGGCCTCGTCGAAGTCGATCAGCCAGGGGCGGCCGCTCTCGTCGATGACGACGTTGCCGGGATGCGGGTCGCCGTGGAGGGGCACGCGGGAAGTGGGCGTGCGGGCGCGCTTCAGCCGCCGCTCGGAGCCGGCGAGGGCGTCGAGGCGGGAGCGGTTCGCGCGCCACAGCGCGGTGAGGCGGGGGCGGGGCTCCGGCTGCGCGTCGATCCTCTCGTCGGTCTCGGCGAGGAGGTCGGCGAGCGGACGGCGGACACGGCGGATGCCCCGCCGCACGGGAGGCGCGAGTGTCGGCGGCTCGGCGTCGTGCACGGAGCGCAGGACCGCGCCAAACCCCTCCCAGTCGAGGGCGTCCTCGCCGGAGTCGACCGCGTCCTCGCCGAGGATCCACGGCGCGACCGAGACCCGCAGCCCGCGGTCCTCCGCCCAGGGGTGCCCGTCGGAGGCGCGGTGCGGCGCCGCGACGCCCGGCACCCCCGACTCGCCCAGCGACGCCGAGAGCGCGAGGCCGAAGCGCCCGTCGCGGGCCGACGCCTTGACGCTCCACAGCGCCCCGGAGCCGTCGGCCGCGCACCAGACGCGCGCTCCGTGGTCGAGTCCGCCGACGACGGGCTCCAGGTCGACGAGGCCGATGCCGAACTCGCGGCGCACCAGATCGCGCGCCCAGGCGCCCGCCTCCTCGATCGTGTCCATCCCGCTCATGCTGCCGTGCGGGCGCCCCGCGAGCAGGTGCTTGCGCGATCGGTGATCGGAGGCATGGGTGCGGGCTGAGCCGCGTCTCAGGCTCGGGCTCCGGGCCGCCCGACGAGGAACCACGCCATCGACCCCAGGAAGGGCGCCACCACGACGGCGATCGTCCACAGGCCCTTCCGCAGGGGATCGAGGCCGGAGCGGAGGACCTGCGCGACCGCGAGGATCGCGACTCCGAGATACGCGGCCCCGCACAGGGCGGCGACCACGCTGGTGCCGAGCAGTGACATGTCCATCGCCCGACGCTACGCGCGGCGCGGCGCTGCCGGATCCGCCGCGGGGCGGAGACTCCCGGCGATGCGCAGCGGGCCTCGCTCAGCGGCCGAGGACACCGGTGATCGTCCGCGCGCCGTCGGCGGGGAAGAGGGCGAGCCGCTGCTCCGTCCCCTGCTGCCGGACCGTGAGAACGGGAGCCGCGAGCGCGTGACCGTGGTGGTAGCCCGTCACCGACTCGGGGGCGTCCCCGGCGGTGAGGGGCAGGAACGCGATCGGCGAGAGGTCCGCGTCGGCGCGGAACAGCGAGAGCGCCCTCGCGGTGACGACGGCCAGCAGCACGGGGTCCGGCTTCGCCGCGCGCAGCGCCGGGAGGTCGACCGCGGCTCCGGCGACCGCGAGCGTCCGCAGCGAGGCCAGCGTCTCCGGAGTGTTCAGCACCGCGGTGACGCCGCCGTCCGGATGCTCGGCCCGCAGCCTCTCGAGGCTCGGCCGGGACCACCGCTCCTCGACGCGCCGCCGGAGCCCGAAGCCGAGCCCCGCGACGATCACCGCGGCCACCGCGAGCACGACGCCCCACCCTCCGTAGAGCTGGAACGCCCGGGCGCCCGACCACGCCGCCGCCACGACCACCGTCGCTCCGAAGAACGCCTCGCTCCCGAGCGACCGCAGCCGGGTCGACTGCACCTCCTGCGTCACGAGCGCTCCTCCGGGTCGGGCGGACCTCCGGGCGGGATCACGTCAGCGCATGATCGCACCGGCGCCTGCGGGTCGGGCGGGGATCCGTCCCCTCGCGCGAGGCCGGCTCAGCGCCCGCGCCGCGCCCCGGATCGGTGAGGAGCCGGACCGGGGGGAGGTCGGCCAGGTCGGGGGACACGAAGCCCAGCACGTCGGAGTGGTGGTCGGCGGAGGCCCGGCGGAGGAAGGACCAGCACTTGAGCGAGGACGGGCGCCGGTCGAGGGGGAGGGGAGCGGCCTCCACGATGATCACGGTGGCGGAGCGGTGCGGGATCCGCACGGGCACGCGCCTCTCGCGGCCGTCGACGGTCCAGCTGGAGACGCCGCGGATGCGGCCGTCCTCGCGGTCGACCCCGACGGTGAGGACGCTCCGGAAGTCGTCGGCCGCGGCGCCCATGCCGATCTGGAAGTCCCCCTCCGCGCCGTCGAGCACGAAGGCGACGTCGAGTCCGCGGCGGTGCCGGACGGTGAAGGTGGCGAGCAGGGGACCGCTCCCGAACCTCGGGGCCTCGTCGCGGGCCTGCCGGACACGCTGCTCCGCGTCGTCCCTGTCCATGGAGCCACTCCTGCCGTCCCGGCGGAGCGGGGCCCGCGCGCCCGTCGAGCCTAGGGGGAGCGGGGCGGCGTCACCCCGCGCGAGGCAGCGTGACCCGGAAGCGGGCGCCGACGGGCCCCGCCTCCGCCACGAGGTCGCCGCCGAGGGCCCGGGCCAGCCCGCGCGCGATCGGCAGGCCGAGGCCTGAGCCGCCGTCGGCGCGGTTGCGGGCGTCGTCGAGGCGGACGAGGCGGTCGAAGACGCGCTCGCGGTCGGCCTCGGCGATGCCGGGGCCGTCGTCGTCGACGGTGATCGTGACGGAGTCGGCGGCCGCCTCGACGGCGACGTCGATCCGGGAGCGGGCGAAGCGGGCACCGTTCTCGAGGAGGTTGCCGAGCACCTGAGCCAGCCGGTCGGCGTCGGCGCTGACCAGGAGCGGCTCGGCGGGCCGGTGCAGCTCGATCGCGAGGCCCGGGCGGCGCAGCTCCTGGCGCTCGATCGCGGCCTCGGCGACGCCCGCCGAGTCCAGCGGACGAGACTCCAGAGCCAGGCCCTCGTCCAGCCGCGCCATCAGCAGCATGTCCTGGATGAGGCGGCCCGCGCGCAGCGACTCCCGCACGACGTGCACGGAGAGGCGCTCGCGCTCCTGCTCGCCGCCGTCGCCGCGGACGAGCGCGTCGGCGGCGGCCTGGATGCCGGCGACCGGCGTCCGCAGCTCGTGCGCGGCGTCCGAGACGAACGCGCGCATCCGCTGCTCCGCCGCGAGGGCCGTCGCCTCGGCGGCGAGGGCGCTGCGCTCGGCCTGCTCGAGGTCGTCGAGCATCTCGTCGAACGCGGTCGCGGTGCGGCCGAGCTCGGTCCGCGGACGGGAGGGGCGCAGCCGCCGCCCGCGGTCGCCGTGCGCGATGTCGCGGGCCACGTCGGTCATCCGCTCGAGGGGCCGGAGGGTCGCGCGGACCACGACGATCAGCGCGAGGGCGGCCAGCACGAGGAACACGGCCGACGCGGCGAGCAGGATCCCGTTCAGCTGCGCGAGGGTGCTGCCCACCGATCCGGCCTCGCTGGTGAGCTCGAGGCGGGTGCCGTCGCTGAGGGTCGACTCGAGGGTGATCAGCTCGTCGTCGGCGGCGACGCTGCTCGAGACGACGGTGACGGCGGCGGACGCGGCTCGGGGCGGGACGGCTCCGGAGGAGGAGCTCGTGCCGGGCGGCGACGGCGGCTCTCCGAGCTGGTCGGCGGCTCCAGGGCCCAGGCGCAGCTGCTCCGGGCTCGGCCCGGCCACGACGTCCTCGCCCTCGGGGCTCGTGATCCGCACCGAGACGCCCTGCGCCGAGAGGCGCGAGGCGAGGGCGTCGTCGGCGATCGTGCCGACCAGCGCGGCGGCGGCGGAGGCGCGGTCCTGCAGCCGCTCCTCGATCTGGTCGCGGAGGCGCTCGCCGAGCACCGCCTGCACCGTCGCCGAGAGGGCCAGGAGCAGCACGGCCAGCAGAGCGAGCACGGCCAGGACGGTGCGGAGGCGGAGCGAGCCCGTCCGCAGCGCGCCCGGCTGGGCGCGGCTCACGCCTCCACCCGGTAGCCGAGGCCGCGGACGGTGTGCACGAGCCGGTCGCCGTGCGCCTCCATCTTCTTGCGGAGGGAGCTGAGGTGCACCTCGACGAGGTTCGGGTCGACGTGGTCGTAGCCCCAGACCTGCGTGAGGATCTGGGTCTTGGTGAGGGTGCGGCCGCGGTTCCCGGCGAGGAAGGCGAGGAGGCGGAACTCGGTCGCGGTGAGGTCGAGGGCGATGCCGCCGCGGCGGGCGCGGCCCGACTCCGGGTCGACGACGAGGTCGCCGATCTCGACGACGGACGGGATGCGGCCGCGGCGGCGCAGCACGGCGGTCACGCGCTTGACGAGCTCGGCGAGCACGAACGGCTTCACCACGTAGTCGTCGACGCCCTCGTCGAAGCCGCGGAGGCGGTCGTCGACCGCGTCGCGGGCGGTGAGCATGATCACGGCCGCGTCGCTGCTGCGGCGGATCCGCTCGGCGAGCACGATGCCGCTCGGGCCGGGGAGCATCCAGTCGAGGATCACCAGGTCCGGAGCGAAGGTGCTCAGCTCGCGGGCGAGGTCCTCGCCGGAGACGAGACCGCGGACCGTGAAGCGCTCGCTGCGCAGCGCGGTCTCGACGGAGGAGCGGATGGCGTCGTCGTCCTCGATGAGGAGCACACGGGCGGAGGAGGGCATGTGCTCGAACCTAGGGGCCGCGGATCGGGGCGCACCCGGCGTCTGCTGTGGAGGGTCTGTTCTTAAGTCCGGCTTCAGATTCGCCTTCGAATCTGAAATGGAACCGGCCGCAACCGATCCCGAACGGGGTCGGCACCGGGCCGGAACGAGGAGACACCCATGACCGAGTCGACCACCCCCGCCGAGAAGGGCTCGAGCTTCGGGCCGCGCCGTCCGAAGAAGCGCGCCCTGACCATCGGCATCGCTGTCGGCGCCCTCGGACTCGTCGCGCTCGGCTCGACCGCCGCGTTCGCCGCGACGCCGTCGAGCACGCCGACCTCCAGCGCCACCCCGCTGCACTCCACCTCGACCGACGCTCCGTCCACCGGTGCGCCGTCGAC
>NZ_PSVD01000039.1:0-5370 GCF_002932035.1 Rathayibacter sp. AY1F6
GCCAGGACGAGCAGCACCACCACGATGGTGACCAGGAGGCGCACGCGCACCCGGAACAGATCGGAGCGGGATCGTCTGCGCGCGGTCATCGCCGTCCTCCCCGGCAGGGGCCCGGAGCGCGCCCCGAACAGAATCCACGCCGTTCCGTCCTGCCGCGTCCCGTGCGTTACCAGGCCATTCGTTGCAACCAACAACAAATCCCCCGCGCACCCGGCAGAATGGATCCATGACCTCACGGAGCAACTGGGCGGGCACCTACGAGTACCGCGCCGCCGCCATCATCGAGCCGGAGTCCGTCGAGGAGGTGCAGCGCCTCGTCCGCGAGAACGACCGCGTCCGCGCCCTCGGCAGCCGCCACTCCTTCAACTCCCTGCCCGACACCCCCGGCGCACTGCTGCACCTGGGGCGCCTCGCCTCCGACCCCGTGATCGACGCCGAGGCGAGCACCGTCACCGTCGGCGGCGCCACCCGCTACGGCGTCGTCGCCGCGCACCTGCACAGCAACGGCTACGCCCTGCACAACATGGGCTCGCTCCCGCACATCTCGGTCGCCGGCGCCATCGCGACCGGCACCCACGGTTCGGGCGACCGCAACGCGAACCTCTCCTCCGCCGTCTCTGCCCTCGAGCTCGTCACCGCCGACGGCTCGCTGCGCACGATCCGCCGCGGGGAGCCGGGCTTCGAGGGCGTCGTCGTCGGCCTCGGCGCCTTCGGCATCGTCACCCGCGTGACCCTCGACATCCAGCCGACCTTCGACGTCCGCCAGGACGCGTTCGTCGACCTGCCCTGGGAGCGCGTGCTCGACGACTTCGACGCGATCACCTCCTCCGCCTACAGCGTCAGCCTCATGACCCACTGGTCCTCGCCGACCGTGGAGCAGCTGTGGCTGAAGACCAAGGTGGCGGCGGGATCCGTCGCCGACGTCGACGCGACGCACCTGGGCGCGGTCGCCGCCTCCGCGAGCCTCTTCGCCGTCTCGGAGGGTGTCGACTCCAACCTGAACCCGTTCGGCGGCTCCGTCGGACCGTGGTCCGAGCGCCTGCCGCACTTCCGCCTCGACCGCGAGCCGAGCGCGGGCGACGAGATCCAGAGCGAGTACATGGTGCCGCGCGCGAACGTCCGCGAGGCGATCGTGGCGCTGCGCGCGATCGGCGAGCGGATCGACGACGTCCTGCTCATCACGGAGCTGCGGACCATGGCGGGCGACGACCAGTGGCTCTCCCCCGCCGGAGGCCGCGACAGCGTCGGCGTGCACTTCACCTTCAAGAAGGACCGCGCCGGCGTCGACGCCGTGCTCCCCGCCGTCGAGGGCGCGCTGCTGCCGCTCGGGGCCCGGCCGCACTGGGGCAAGCACTTCCTCGCCGGAGCCGACGAGATCGCGCCGCTCTACCCGCACCTCGAGGAGTGGCGCACCCTCCGCTCCGAGTGGGACCCCTCGGGCCGCTTCGCGAGCGACTTCCTCCGCGACCGCCTGCTCGGCTGAGCGGCACCCGCCCCGCGGGACCAGGCAGGTTCCGCGGGACGGGGCTCACCGGACGCAGCACAGGACGGGGCTCACAGGACGCAGCTCACAGGACGCGGCTCTCGGAACGCCGCTCAGAACAGGCGGGCCGCGTCGGCGGGCTCGACGAGGTCGCGCACCAGCGCCGGGATCCGCTTCCGGAACGTGAAGAACCCCCGCGACGCCGACGGCCACGCCGCACCGTCCCAGCGGCGGCGCACCGTGACGAGCGCGACCCCCTCGTCGGCGAGAGCCGAGCGGAGCGCCTCCACCCGTTCCCCGACGGGCCCGACCGGCGCGTACGGAACGACCACCGTGTCGATCCGCTCGGACACCGCCCAGTCGACGACCGTCGCGGCACGCGCGTCCGCCAGCACCCGCGCCGGCCGGCCGCTGGAGTCGGAGGAGCGCTCGGCGGCGTCGGCGAGCGCCGCGGCGGTGAAGGCGGCGACCGCGTCGGAGACTCCGGACGGCGAGCGCCCGCCCGCGTCCCCGGCGACGGCGCACGCGACGAGGCGCTCGGCCAGACCCGGCTGCTCGGCGAGCAGGCTCTCCGCCTCGAGGTCCTCCTCGTGCAGCAGGAGGCCGGGGCGGGCGCCGACGGTCCCCACGACGTCTTCCTGCTCGAGCGGTGCCCGCGGCGGGAAGGGCTCCTCGGTGAGCGCGGGGGCCGTGGTGGCGAGGCCGCTCGGCGAGAAGCGCCCCTCCGTGTAGCGCGCGATGTTGGACGCGGAGGCGAGGTAGGTCTTGCCCGGAGTCTGCAGGCCGGCGACCCATCGCCACGACAGGGTGTTGGACGCGGCGTCGCCGTCGAGCAGGTGCCGGTAGAAGAAGTCGGCGCCGAGCTGCCAGGGCAGTCCGAGGGTGAAGATCCAGATGCTCGCGAACCACATGCGGGTGTGGTTGTGGAGGTACCCGGTCTCGACGAGCTCGCTCACCCACGCGTCCATCGCGTCGATGCCGCTGCGTCCGCCGATCGCGTCGAGGTAGCCGGGCGGAGGATCGCCCGCGGAGGAGTCCGCCACCTCGCGGCGGTAGCGGCGCCAGACGTCCGGGTTCTGCTCGAGCCAGCCCTTCCAGTAGGTGCGCCAGAACACCTCCTGGACGAACTTCTCCGCGGCGGTCAGGCGGTGCCGCGCGAGGACCGCGGCGACGACCTCCCGCTCGGTGACGAGGCGGTGGCGGAGGTAGGGCGAGAGTCCGGAGACGTTGTCCCGGGACGGTCCGAGGTCGTGGTTGCGGTCGCGGGCGTAGGCGGAGCCCGCGCGGGCGACGAAGTCGTCGAGCGCCTCGAGACCGGCGGCTCTGGTCGGGATGAACATCGCCCCATCATCGGCGTCGGCCCGGTGAGAACACCGGCAGCGGCCTCCCGAGTGCGCTCCGGGGACGGAGGCGCCCGCCGAGCGCTCGTCAACGGGGTGACCGGCGCCTCCGACCCGACGTAGCGTCGGAGGACGAGAGGGAGGCCGCCATGCCCCGCGAGGAACAGATCCCGTCCACCATCGAGCGCTCCGACGAGCACGCGCAGAAGCTCTGGTCGGCCGCGCACGACTCGGCCGTCGACAGCTACGGCGACGGCGAACGCGCCCACCGCACGGCCTTCGCCGCGCTGAAGCACGAGTACGAGAAGGTCGGCGACCACTGGGAGCGCAAGGCCGAGAGCGGCCCCTCCGACTCCCGCGCCGAGGGCCACGGCCGCTCCCCCGGGGGCGAGACGGCGGGCGGAGTGGACGCGAACGCGACCAAGGCGCACCTGATGGACCTCGCCAAGCGCCTGGACGTCTCCGGCCGCTCGCGCATGACGAAGGCCGAGCTCGTCGAGGCCCTGCAGAAGGAGAGCACCCGCCGGACGCGCGACGCGCGGTGAGGCCAGGGGTGGGGCCGGGAACAGCCGCCTCGCCGAGCCCCGGCCCGCTCAGTCCAGCGCGTCCCTGATGGCCGCCATGCCCAGCTCCAGCTCGGCGAAGGTGGTCGACAGCGGCGAGAGGCCGATCCGGATGCCGTCGGGTCGGCGGAAGTCCGGCACGATCCCCTCCGCCTGCAGCCGCGGGACGAGGCCGGCGAACGACTCGTGCGCGATCGTCACGTGCGAGCCGCGCCGGGCGGGGTCGAGCGGAGTCGCCACCCGCACCCCGCGCGGCACCAGCCACGCGTCGGCCAGCTCCAGCGCGTACGCCGTCATCGCCTCCGACTTCGCGCGCACCGCGGGCATGCCGACCGAGGCGATCAGCGCGATCATGTCCTGCATCGCGAGCATCCCCGTGATCGGCGGGGTGCCGCTGAGGAAGCGCCGCATCCCCTCGGCCGGACGGTAGCCGGGTCCCATCTCGAACATGTCGGCGACGCCCATCCAGCCCTGCACCGGCTGCGCGAGCGAGCCCTGGTGCCGGGAGGCGACGTACGCCCACGCGGGCGCCCCCGGGCCTCCGTTGAGGTACTTGTAGGAGCAGCCGACCGCGAGGTCCGCGCCCCACGCGTCGAGCTCGAGCGGCACCGAGCCGACGGAGTGGGAGGCGTCCCAGAGCACGAGCGCGCCGGCCTCGTGCGCCTGGGCGGTGATCGCCGCGGCGTCGGCGAGGAACCCCGAGCGGTACGCGACGTGGCTGAGCAGCACCAGCGCCGTCCGCTCGCCGAGCACCGGTGCGAGGTCGTCGGGGCCGACGCCGCTCCCGGGGTCGGAGTCGATCCAGCGGAGCGTGCTGCCGGTCTCGGCCGCGATGCCCTCCAGCACGTACCGGTCGGTGGGGAAGTTGTCGGTGTCCACGACGATCTCGTCGCGCCCCTGCTCCGCCTGGCGGGCGATCGCCGCGCGGGCGAGCTTGTAGAGCAGGACGGTCGTGGAGTCGGCGACGACCGTCTGCCCGGCCGCGGCTCCCAGCACCGCGGAGCCGAGGGCGTCGCCGACCTCGAGCGGCATGTCGAGCCAGCCCTCCTCCCAGCCGCGGATGAGGCGGCCGCCCCACTCCTCCTCCGCGAACCGCGCGAGCCGGGCGACGCTCGCGCGCAGCGGCCGGCCGAGCGAGTTGCCGTCGAGGTAGGAGCGGACCTCGGGGGTGCGGACGAACAGCTCGGGGCAGTGCGCGAGCGGGTCCTTGGCGTCGAGCGGATGCATGCCCTCACCCTAGGTCGCGGGTGCCGGGCGCGACGCGCGCCGCGGGGCCCCCGATGCGTGCCGCCGCGGTCCCTGACGGGTGCTGCCGGGGCCCCTGACGCTGCTCGGACGCCGCCCACTGTCCAGAAGTCGTCGCACTCGGCGTCGACTGCGACAACTCCTGAGCACTCGCGAGCCCTCACCGGACCCTCCCCACTGTCCAGAACTTGTCGCACTCGGCGTCGACTGCGACAACTCTTGAGCACTCGCAAGCGCTCACCCGGAGCCCCTCCCCCACTGTCCAGAAGTCGTCGCACTCGGCGTCGACTGCGACAACTCCTGAGCACTCGCGAGCCCTCACCCCGGAGCCTCCCCCACTGTCCAGAACTTGTCGCACTCGGCGTCGACTGCGACAACTCTTGAGCACTCGCGGACCCGCAGACTCGAGCCGGTCGCCAGTCCTCCGAAGTCGCCGTACTCGCGCTCCAATACGGCCACTTCCGCGTGGTCGCGGAGCCGCCGGGCCCGTCCCAGCGGTCGTCGCCGAGTGCGCAGAAGTCGTCGCACTCGAGCTCGAGTGCGACAACTCCTGGACAGTCGTCGAAGCCGGAGGAGAACGGAGCGGGAGCCGGAGGAGAACGGACCTCGAGTCGGCGAACGCCCCCGGACCCGCGAGCACGGCCGCGCACCTGGGAAGTCAACGGGCGGACGTCGCGCCCCGCCCCGCCTAGCCTCCGAGGACGGCCCCCGCCGCCTCCCTCGACCCCTGGAGCCCCTC
>NZ_PSVD01000004.1:0-252484 GCF_002932035.1 Rathayibacter sp. AY1F6
CCCGTGGATCATCCGCCGCCCCGCCCGCCTCCGTGCGGCGCCGGGCGGCCTCCGGTGGCGCTCGCGACCAACAACGGCGACATCGGCGGCGGCGAGGTGATGCTGCTGAGCATCGCGGAGGCGCTCAAGGCGCTCGAGGTCCCGGTCGTGGTCGTCGGCCCCTCGGAGCCGCGTGCGCTCGTCGTCGCCGCCCTCGCCGCCGGCCACCGGGTCGTCGAGCTCGAGGCCACGGGCAGACCCGCCTGGATGCGCGCGCTGCGGCGCTGGGACGCCTCCTCCCGCGAGGGCGTGCTGTGGTGCAACGGGCTGGTGCCGGCCGTCGCGACCGCAGGGCGTCCGCGGCGGATCGTGCATCTGCACCAGCGCCCGTCCGGCCTGCAGCGGCTGCTCGCGCCCGTGGCTCGCCGCGGCGCGCTGGCGACCCTCGTCCCCTCCCGCTACCTGGCGGGGGTCGTCCCCGGGTCGACCGTGCTGCCGAACTGGAGCCGCCGCGTCGACCTGCCGGAGGCGCGGCCGCGGGAGGACGGGACGACCGTCCTCGGCTTCCTCGGGCGTCCCTCGCTCGCGAAGGGGGTGCGGGTCCTCACCGAGGCGCTGGCGCTGCTGGAGGCCGGGGAACCGGGCGCGTATCGCCTGGTGCTGGCGGGCGAGCCCCGGTTCGTGGCGGAGCGGGAGCGTCGCGAGGTGGAGGCGGCCCTCGCTCCGGTCGCCGCTCTGGTGGACCGGCCGGGGTGGATCGAGCCCGGCGACCTCTTCTCGCGGATCGACCTCCTGGTGGTGCCGTCGGTGCAGCCGGAGTCGTTCGGCCTGGTCGTGACGGAGGCGATGTCGGCCGGCGTCCCCGTGGTGGTGAGCGATAGCGGTGCGCTCCCCGAGGTCGTCGGCCCGTCGATCGACGCCACGTTCCGAGCCGGGGATCCGCGGGCTCTGGCCGAGCTGATCAGAGCCCGGAAGAAGAGAGGACTATCGGAGTCGCGGGAGAGGGATCGTGCCCGCTGGAACGATTCCTACTCCCCGTCCTCCGGGAAGTCGGCTATCGACGGACTTCTGGCGCGGATGGCCCTCTCCGATGATTCCTGATCCTCCCGCCAGGAGACCGATCCGCTTTCCGGGGAATGCCGCGGGGAGCCTCTCCTCCTCCCTCGGGAAAGGACGACGATGACCCGCGAACCGGAAGTCCTCAGAGTGCTCGGACTGTTCCTCAAGCACTCGACACTGCGCCTGGCTCCGGGCGAGCCCTTCGCCCGCGGGAGGCTGCCGTACCGGGCCGACCTCCTCCGGGACGACTCGACGCGGCTCCTCGTCCCCGGTCACGCGTCTCGGCCCGCGCACGTGAAGCTCCGCGACGTCGTGGAGCACCGCACGGGGCTGAACGTGGACACGCAGCTGCGCGCGCTCCGGGCGGTCCGCTCGGCCGACGCGGTGCTCTGCGTGCTCGAGCCGGAGGCGGGCCTCCCCGCCCTGCTCCGGCGCGCGCGGCTCGGGCCGTACGGCCGCACGCCGCTCGTGGTCCTCTCCTGCTGGTGGGCGGAGGAGCTGCTCACCGGCTCGCCGGAGCGGCGCCGACAGGTGGTCCGGCTGCTCCAGGGCGTGGACCGGCTCGTCGTGCTCAGCGAGAACCAGCGCGAGGTCTTCGCCCGCCACGGCGTCGACGAGCGGCGGATCGCACCGGTGCTCTTCGGGGTCGACTCCGACTACTACCGGCCCGTTCCGCCGCGTCCGAAGCGGTTCGAGGTGCTCGCCGTCGGTGTCGACCGCGGGCGCGACTTCGACTCGCTGGTCGCCGCCGCCGAGCGCCTGCCGCACCGGCGGTTCGACATCGTGACCACTCCTGCGCGGCGGCCGTCCCGGGCGCTGCCGGCCAACGTCGTCCTGCACGACCCCGTCCCGGTCGATCGGCACCGCGACAACCTGCGCGACGCCGAGCTCGTCGTCGTCACCAGCCACGACCTCGCCTACCCGACGGGCCAGAGCGTCCTGCTGGAGGCCTCCGGCTGCGGGACCTGCACGGCGGTCACCGCGAGCGCCGCGATGACCGGCTACATCCGCGACGGCGAGACGTCCTTCGCGCTGCCCCTGCACGATCCAGCGGGGATCGCGGCGGTGCTGGAGGCGGTGCTGAGCGACGACGGGAAGCGGGCCGAGGTCGCCCGCGCGGGCCGGGAGCGGGTGCTGGCCGGGCTGAACGCGCGGCGCATGTGGGCGGGCGTCCGCGCGGTACTCCGCGACGCGGTCCGCGAGCGCGGCCGCGCCTGAGCGGCGGTCGGCCGGGGCCGCACCGGGCGACCTCCGCCCCACCGGGAAGGGCCCGCCGACCGGGACCTCCGCGCCCCGGATCCGTGGATCCGCGCCGGATCGGGTGGACGCGGGAGGCGCTACTCCGGCGGCAGAGCGCGGGCGCGGGCGGACTGCTCCGCGAGCAGAGCGAGACCCGCGCCGATCACGACGAACGAGATCGGGGCGAAGAACACCTCGCCCAGCTGCGTCGCGCACAGCAGCACCAGGATGCTCGCCGCGCCGACCGCGTGCCCCGGGCGGCTCCCGGCCCCGGCGGCCGTGGTCGCGAAGCCGGCCACGAGCACGGTGCCGACGACGCCGACGAGCAGCACGACGCCGCCCTCGGCCATCAGCGCCAGGTAGGAGTTGTGGAAGAACCAGTCGATCCCGTCGACCCGCGCGGTCGCCTCTCCGAGCCCGGAGCCGGTCCACGGCGAGAGCGCCACCTTGTCGACCGAGGCGTCGAGGATGCGGGCGCGCAGGGCGTCGGAGCCGGCCCGCTCCACCCCGTAGTCGCCGGCCGTCGCCAGGTTCCGCTCGGCCCAGAGGAACAGCAGGACGAGGCCGCCGCCGAGGAGCGCGCGGAAGAGCAGGCGCAGGTACGGCGCCGCGACGAGCCACACGAGCGCGCAGGCGTAGGCCGCCATGGACGTGCGGGAGTCGGTGGCGACGACCGCGGCGGCCCCGAGCGCGAGCACGCCGACCCGCAGCCACAGCCGCGAGCTGAGCGCCGAGACCAGCAGCGCCGCCGCTCCGTAGACGAGACCGGCCACGTTCTTGTCCTGCAGGTAGCCGGTCAGGGCGCCCTGGTAGCTGTCCGGGGCGAGTCCCGCGACGAACAGCACGGCGTTCAGCGACAGCGCCGCGGCGAGTCCTTTGAGCCCCGAGACCACGTCGATCCGCCCGCTCGCGAGGAAGCCCGCGGCGAGCATGACGAGCGCGATGTTCGCCGCCCGGCGCAGGGCGTCGAGGCCGTCGAAGGACGAGCCGGCGAGGACGAAGGCGAGCAGGGCGAGGCACAGCCACGGGTACCAGGCGGCCCGTCCGAGACGGCGGGTGGGCCGCCGGAAGAGGCTGAGGAGGACCAGGGCGGCCAGCGCCGTCTGGGCCAGCGGGACGCTCCCCGGGAGGAAGAGGGTGGGGAGCCGGTAGACCAGGAGGCCCATCAGGACGGCATCGAGTATCCGAGCGGAATGTGCTATCGGAAAGGCCTCGTGAACGAGCGGGGAACGCCTCTCGACGACGATCTCTCCCCCTGGCGCGGACATGTCGTCATCCTCGCAGAAAGGGCCTCCCGAGGGGTCGGGGACCGCCTAGGGAAAGGCGCTCCGCATTGCTAGCGTGACCGACACCTCAGCATCGTCGTGCGGCGCATGCGCGGCACGCAGAAAGGTGCGCAGTGACTGTCGTCGATCTCATCGCATTCATCCGGCGGAACTGGCGGACCCTCGTGGGCGCCGTGCTCGTCGGAGCTCTGGCGATGGCCGCCTTCTCGTTCCTCACTCCGAAGGTCTACGAGTCGAGCTCGGCCGGATTCGTGATCGCCGCGAGCGACGGCAGCTCGGCCGATGCGATCAGCGGGTCGCAGACCGCGGTGACCCGGGCGAACGCCTACCTGCCGCTGATCTCGAGCAGCGCCGTCTCCGAGCGGATCGAGGCCGACCCGGAGGCGAACCCCGGCGGAGAGGCCCTGAGCGGCCGCCTCACCGCGAGGGTCGCTCCGGGCAGCACCCTGATCGAGGTCACCGCCGCGGCCGGGACCGCGCAGAACGCCGCAGCCCTGGCCAACGGGGCGCTCGCGGCGCTGGCGGCCGTCATCACCGACATCGAGACGCAGTCCACCGCTGACCGCACACCGCAGATCACCGTCGTCCCGCTCGAGAACGCGGAGCCGCCCGCCGCCCCGACGAGCCCCGACTGGGTGCGGAACATCCTGCTCGGCGCCCTGGGCGGCCTGGTGCTCGGCTTCGGTCTCGCCTTCCTCCGCCGGGCCCTCGACATCCGCGTGCGGACCGTCGACGACCTCACCGAGCTCTTCGGCGTCGGCGTCCTCGGGCGCATCCCCAAGGCCGGACGCCCGGGCCGGACCGGCGGCCGCCGCGGCACCGACGCGCTCACCGCGGAGGCGTTCCGCTCGCTCCGGACGGGCCTGCGCTTCTCCAGCGTCGACGAGGAGACGCGCAGCGTCGTGATCACCAGCGCCAACCAGGCCGAGGGCAAGTCCACGATCGCCGCCGGACTGGCCCGCGTCACCGCGGAGTCCGGGCAGCGCACCCTCCTGGTCGACGCGGACCTCCGCCGGCCCTCCGTGGCGCGGATGCTGGACATCGACGGCGCCATCGGCCTCAGCGAGGTCCTCAGCCACCAGATCCCCGTGGACGACGCGATCCGCCCCACCGGCACCGCGGGCCTCTACGCCCTCCCGGCCGGGCACATCCCGCCGAACCCGTCCGAGATGCTCGGCTCCGAGGCGATGCGCGCCCTGGTCGCGCGCCTCTCCAAGGACTACTTCGTCATCATCGACGCCCCGCCCGTGCTGCCCGTCACGGACGCGTCCATCGTCGCGACCGTCGTCGACGGCGTCGTCTTCGTCGTCGCCTCGAACCAGACGCGCCGGCCCGAGGTGGTCGCCGCCCGGCGGATCGTCCAGCAGGTCCGCGCCCGCGTGCTCGGCACCGTGCTCAACATGGTCACCGCCCGCGACGGCGACACCGGGTACTACTACTACGACCGCAAGAACGCGTACTACGCGGAGCCGCAGCCGGCGACGGGGCGCAAGCGCGCGGCGGCGGCACCGCGCCGGTCCGAGCTCGCCCCGGTGGAGTCGCGGGCCCTGCCTCCGCAGACGTCCCGCCGGGCGGCTCGATGAGCGGGCGCCTGCTCCTGCTCTGCCATGCGAACGTGGCCCGGTCGCCCTCGGCCGAGCTGATCGCGGCGCGCCTGCTCGGCGCCGGCTCCGACTGGCGGGTCGAGAGCGCGGGAACGCACGCGGAGGCCGGCCGCGGGCTCGACCCCGAGCTCAGCGATGCGCTGCGGGCCCGCGGACTCTCCACTGCCGGGCACCGCGCGCGCCAGGCCGACGGCCGGATGCTCGCCGGCACCGATCCCGTGCTGGTGTTCGAGGCGGGCCAGCGGGAGTGGGTCACCCGCCACTTCCCGGCCGCCGCGCGCCGCACCACCACGGTCCGCCGGGCGGCGCGGCTGGCGGGAGCCGCCCCCGGCGTCCCGCTCCTGCGGCTGCTCGCCGACGACACCGCCCCCTACGGAGCCGAGGACGACTTCGCCGACCCGTTCGGGCGCGGACCGGACGTCGCCGCGGCGGCCGTCGAGGACATCGACGCCCTGCTCCGGGTGATCCTCCCCGCTCTCGGCGCTCTGCCCGTCGGCGCGGAGCCCCCGGCCGCCACCGTCCGGAGCACCCGCCGCTCGCTCCGCCGGGACCGCGCCGCCGAGACGGTCGCGAGGTGACCGCCGAGGGGGTGAGCGTCGTGATCCCGCACTACGGCGACCCCGCGCCCGCGCTCGCCCTCGTCGAGCGGCTCCGCAGCCAGGAGTCGCCCCCCGCCCTCGAGATCGTCGTCGTCGACGACGCCTCCCCGGTCCCGTTCCCGGCCGGGATCGACGGAGTGGAGGTCGTGCGGCGCGAGCGGAACGGCGGCTTCGGCGCCGCGGTGAACACGGGCGCCGCCCGGGCGCGCCACCCGCTGCTCCTGGTGCTCAACAGCGACCTCGTCGTCGGACCCTCCTTCCTCCGCGACCTGCTCGAGGCGGGACGGCCGTGGCTGCCCGCGGTCGTCGCTCCGGACCTCGTCGACGCGGGCGGGGAGCGGCAGTGGGTCGGCCGGCGCTTCCCGCGGCTGCGCCACTACGTCGTGGAGTGGCTCACTCCGCTCGCGCGCTGGCGCCCGCGGCTGCACGCCGCCGTCGGCCACGACACCCGGTGCGCCCCGGGCGCGACGGTGCCGGTGGACTGGGTGGTGGGCGCCGTGATGCTGCTGCCGGTGGCCGAGTTCCGCGCGGTCGGCGGGTTCGACGAGTCCTTCCACATGAACTGCGAGGAGGTCGACCTCCAGCGCCGGCTGCGCGAGCGCGGCGTGCCCTCGGTCTTCGCCGGCTCCGTCGTCGCCGAGCACACGGGAGGCGGCTCCTCCGACCCCGCGCGCCGGCTGATCTGGCTGGTCGCCTCGCGCCTGCGCTACGCCCGCAAGTGGGGCGGGCGCCCCGCCGCCCTCGCCGCGGCCCTGCGCGCCGCCTCCGCCGTGAACCTCGCCGCCAACGCGGTGCGCGCCGCCGCCGGCAGCGACGTGCGCCCGCTGACCGTCCTCCGGCGCGAGCTCCGGCTCGTCGCCGCCGCCGAGGCGGCGTCCCGGTGAGCGGGCCCGTGCTCGTGGTGAGCCCGGTCTTCCACGGCTACTGGGAGGCGCTCGAATCGGCGCTGGCCCACCTGGGCGACGACGTGGTCGTCCACCGCTACGACGCCGCGACCGGGCTGGGCCACGTGCGCGACGCCCTCGGCCACCGGCTCCCCGGGGGCCGGCTCCGGCGCTCGTCCATGCGCGCCGAGACCGACCGCGCGATCGCGGCGCTGCGGGCCGTCCGGCCCCGGGCCGTCCTCGTGGTGAAGGGCGACTCCCTCGGCGACGCCTGGTGGGAGGAGATCGGCCGCGCCGGCGTCCCCGTGGTGCTCTGGCTCTACGACGAGCTCCGCAACATGGGGCACCCCGTCGACCGCCTGCGCTCCCTCGCCGGGGAGGCGGTGTCGATCGTCAGCTACTCCGCCGCCGACGTCGCCGAGCTCGCCCGCGCGGGGGTTCCGGCCGGGCACCTGCCCGACGCCTTCGACTCCCTCCTCTCCTTCCGCCCCCGCCCCTCCGCCGCGGTGACCTTCGTCGGCGCCCGCTACCCCGAGCGCGAGCGCGTGCTGCGGGAGCTCGCGGCCGGCGGGGTCGCGGTCGAGGCGTACGGGCGGCAGTGGTCGCGGCACCCCTGGGACGTGGCGCGCACCGGCCGCTGGCGCTCGGCCGGCGTCCCCGCCCGCCGCGACGTCCCGCGGGCGGGCTACTACGGAGTGATGGCCGGCTCGACCGCGACCCTGGCGCTGCACGGCGCGGGCCACGGCGGGCTCTCGATGCGCGCCTTCGAGGCGCCGGGCGTCGGGGCGCTGACCCTGATCGACCGCCCCGAGGTGGCGGAGTTCTACGAGGTGGGCAGCGAGGTGCTCGTCTTCGAGGAGCGGGACCAGCTCGTCGAGCACGTGCGGCGGGCGGGCGCGGACCACTCCTGGGCGCGGCGCATCCGCGAGGCGGGCGCGCGACGCACCGGCGCCGAGCACACCTTCGTGCACCGGATGCGGGAGGTGAGGGCACTGTGGCGCTGACGCACCCGACCGACCTGGAGGCCTGGCGCCGCTGGCAGCGCGGCCGCGACCCGCTGCGCACCGCCCGGGCGGCGCTGCGGCGCTCCGAGCCGACCCGCCTGGTGCTGCACGTGCGCGGCGACCGGCCTGCGGTCCTGCTCGCGGTGGAGGCGTCGACTGCGAGCGCCCTCGCCTCGACCGCGGCCTCGCTCGCTCCTCTCGGCGGGGCTCCCGCGGCGGTCCTCGCTCCCTCCGGAGCCGGCGACGCGCTGTCCGGGCTGCTGCCGGGCCGCTGGAGGGCGCACCCGGTCGACCCGGAGGCGGACCCGCCCGCCGAGCTGCGGGGCCTCCGCGCCGTGATCGCCACCGGCCACTTCCTCGCGGCGGGAGCGGCCGCCCACCGCTGGTCCGGAATCCTCGGCGCCCGCTTCCTGGTCGTGCAGCACGGCCTGCTCACCCCCTCCGCCCCGCCGCTCCCGCCCGGAGCGACGCTGCTGGCGTTCTCGGAGGAGGACGCGGCCTTCTGGACCTCCGGCCGCAGCGACGTGGAGACCGAGGTCGTCGGCAGCCAGCTGCTCTGGACCGCGTCGCGCCGCCCGCGCCCCGAGCGGCTCGAGGAGCGGCCCCTGTTCCTCGGGCAGCTGCACGGCGCGGAGCTGCCCCGGCGGACGGCCGCGGCCACCGCCTCCCGCTTCTGCCGCGAGGCGGGCGCCGACTACCGCCCCCACCCCGCCGAGGTCGACCGCCGCTCGCGCTGGCAGCACGCGCAGTGGGAGCGCCGCGGCATCCGGGTGCTCCGCGGCGGCGACCTCGCCGCGCAGGCCCGGCCGGTCGCCTCGATCTTCTCGACCGGGGTCCTCGAGGCCGCGGCCGCCGGGATCCCCGCGTGGGTCGTCTGCGAGGACCCGCCCGCCTGGGTGCTCGAGTTCTGGAGCCGGTACCGGCTCGCGCGCTGGGGCGGGCAGACGCCGACCGCGGCTCCGCCCGTCCCGTCCGTCGAGCCGGCCGTCGCCGTCGCCCGCCGGGCACTCGCCATCGCCGAAGGAGGCACCCCGTGACCGTTCTCTGCGTCATCCCCGTGCGCGGGGGCTCGAAGGGCGTCCCGCGCAAGAACGCCCGCCCCGTCGCGGGCCGCCCGCTGGTGGTCTGGAGCATCGAGCAGGCGCTCGCTGCCGGACTCGACGTGCTCGTGTCGACCGACGACCCCGAGCTGGCCGCGATCGCGGAGGGGGCGGGAGCGGACGTGCCGTTCCTCCGGCCCGCCGAGCTGGCGCGCGACGAGACGGCGACCGAGCCCGTCGTGCTCCACGCGATCGAGCACCGGGCCGCGCTGGGTCGCCGCCCGGACGCGGTGATGCTGCTCCAGGCGACCTCGCCGATCCGGCTCCCGGGCACCCTCGCCCGCGCGCTCGAGCAGTTCGCCTCGACGGGGGTCGACTCGCTGGTGGGCGTCGTCCCGCAGACGCCGTTCCTCTGGCGGCTGCAGGAGGGGGCCGCCGTGCCGCAGTACGACGTCACGGCCCGGCCGCGGCGCCAGGACCTCGCCGAGGCCGACTTCTTCTACCGCGAGACCGGGTCCCTCTACCTCACCCGCACCGAGGTCTACGAGCGCGAGCGCAACCGGATCGGCGGCCGGGTCGGCCTGTTCGTCATGGACGAGGCGGAGGGCGGGGACATCGACACCGAGGCGGACCTCGCGGTGGTCGAGCAGACCCTCCTCAGCCTGTCGGCGGGAGGCGGCGCATGATCATCGACCGGCACCTCGCCCCGTTCATCGTCTTCGCCGAGGACCCGGTGCTCACCGCGCTGGCCAAGATCAACGCGAACAAGCAGCGGATCGTCTTCTGCGTCGACGGGCACGGGATCCTCCGCGGGTCGGTGTCCGACGGGGACTTCCGCCGCTGGATCATCGCGAACCCGACGGCCTCCCTCGACGTCCCGGCCCTCGCCGTCGCGAACACCGCCGTCCGCACGGCGGGAGCGGACGAGCCGGCCACCGCGATCGCCGCCCGGCTCGGCCGCGACGGGATCAGCCACCTCCCGCTCGTCGACGACCGCGGGCACCTCGTCGCGATCGCGGTCGAGGGCGACCGGGCGCTGCGGATCGGCCGCCACGAGGTGGGCGACGGCCACCCGGCCTTCCTGATCGCGGAGATCGGCAACAACCACAACGGATCGGTCGATCTGGCGCGGCGGCTGGTCGACCTCGCGGTCGAGGCGGGCGCCGACGCGGTGAAGTTCCAGCTGCGCGACCTCGACTCCCTCTACCGGCGCGCCGGCGGGGCCACCGCGGGGGAGGACCTCGGCGCCCAGTACACGATCGACCTCCTGCGCCGCTTCTCGCTGCTCGCCGAGCCGCTCCTCCGGGTCTTCGACCACGCGGCCGAGGCCGGGATCGACATCCTCTGCACCCCGTGGGACGCCCCGAGCGTGCAGGCGCTCGTCGACTACGGGATCCCGGGCCTCAAGATCGCCTCGGCGGACCTCACCAACCACGGCCTGATCGAGGACGCTGGCACCCGGGGGCTGCCCCTGCTGCTCAGCACCGGGATGTCCCGCGAGTCCGAGATCCTCGAGTCGGTCGCGCTGCTGCGCTCGCTCGGCACCTCCTTCGCCCTGCTGCACACCCAGTCGACGTACCCGGCGCCCTACCGCGACCTCAACCTCGCCTACCTCGACCGGCTCGCCGAGATCGGCGGCGGCGTCGTCGGCTACTCCGGCCACGAGCGGGGCTGGCACGTCCCCGTCGCCGCCGTCGCCCGCGGGGCCCGCATCGTCGAGAAGCACTTCACGGTCGACCGGGGGATGGAGGGCAACGACCATACGGTGTCCCTGCTCCCGGACGAGTTCCGCCGCATGGTCGGCGAGATCCGCGACATCGAGGACTCGCTCGGCACGCGCGACGCCCGATCGGTCTCGACGGGGGAGTCGATGAACCGCGTCTCGCTCGCGAAGTCGCTGGTCGCCTCCCGCGACCTCTCGATCGGGGACGTGGTGCGCGCCGCCGACGTCGTCGTCCGCAGCCCCGGCCGGGGCCTCCAGCCCAACGAGCTGCCGCAGCTGCTCGGCCGCGCGCTCCACCGCGACGTCGAGGAGGGCGGGTTCTTCTTCGCCGGCGACCTGCGCGAGAGCACGCCGTCCGGCCGGCCGTTCCGGTTCCGCCGCCCCTGGGGCCTGCCGGTGCGGTACCACGACCACGCGGCGCTCGCCGCGGAGTCGAACGCCGACTTCCTCGAGTTCCACTTCTCGTACCGCGACCTGGAGATCGAGCCGGACGACGTGTTCACCCGCCGCCTCGACTCCGGCTTCACCACCCACCTGCCGGACCTGTTCGCGGGCGACTTCCTCGTCGACCTCGCCTCCTTCGACGACGACGTGTGGGAGCGCTCGATCGCGGAGGTGCAGCGCACCGTCGAGACCACCCGGAGCCTCGCGCGCTGGTTCCGCCAGGAGGAGGACCCGATGATGGTCGTCACGATGGGCGGCTTCACCCGGCACGCGCACGTGGCTCCGGATCAGCGCGCTCCCCTCTACGAGCGCGTCGCCGACGCCCTCGAGCGGATCGACGCGAGCGGCGTCCGCGTGCTGGCGCAGACCCTCCCGCCCTACCCGTGGCTCATGGGCGGGCAGCAGTTCCACAACCTCTTCGTGGACCCGCGCGACACCGCCGAGTTCGCGGCCGCGACCGGCACGCCGCTCTGCCTCGACGCCTCGCACACCAAGCTCGCGGCGAACCACCTCGGGCTCGCCTTCTCGGAGGCGGTGGCGCTGCTCGCTCCGCTCAGCGCGCACCTGCACCTCGTCGACGCGACGGGTGTCGACGGCGAGGGGGTGCAGATCGGCGAGGGCGAGATCGACTGGCCGGACTTCGCGGCGTCGCTCGACGAGCTGGCGCCCGGGGTGCCGTTCATCCCCGAGATCTGGCAGGGGCACGTGAACAGCGGCGAGGGCTTCTGGACCGCGCTCGAGCGGCTGGAGGAGTGGCTGTGACCCCGCTCGCGCTCTGGGCGGTGCCGGTCGGCGAGTTCGGCGGGGTGGCCCGCCACGTCCTCGACGCCGCCCGGCACGGGATCCCCGGCCACCGGCTCGTCGTGCTCTGCCCGGAGGGAGCGCTCGCCGAGCGGCTGCGGGAGCAGGGCTCGGCCGTGACGACCGGGTGCTTCGGAGTGTCCGCCGGTGCCGCCGCCTCCGTGGCGACCCTGCGCGCGACCGCGGCGGCTCTCCGCCCGGCGGTCGTCCACTCCCACCTCGCCCACGCCGACCTCGTGACCGCGGCGACCCCGCTGCCCCGCGGGGTCCGCCGCGTCACGACGGAGCACGGCATCGCCGGGCCCGACGTCTACCACCGCACCGCCCTGCGGGCGCGGACGACCGCGGCGGCGCACCACGCGCGGCTGCGGTCCTTCGACTCCGCGATCGCCGTCTCGGAGGCCACCCGCCGCACCATGATCGAGAAGTGGCGGCCGAGCCTGCCGGTGCAGGTCGTGCTCAACGGAGTCGACGCCGCGCCCCGCGACCGCGAGCCGGGGGAGCCCGGGTCGCTCCGGGTCCTCTCGCTCGCGCGCCTGGCGCCGGAGAAGCGCCTGGACGCGCTGCTCGAGGCCTTCGCGGTGCTGCGCCGGCGCGTCCCCGGCGCCACGCTGACCGTCGCCGGCGAGGGTCCGCTCGACGGCACCCTGCGCGCCCGGGCCGAGCGGCTCGGCCTCGGCGACGCCGTGTCGTTCCCCGGCTTCGCCGATCCGGAGGCGGCGCTCGCCGCGGCGGACGTCGTCGCCCAGCTCTCGGTCTGGGAGAACTGCTCCTACACGCTGCTCGACGCGGCCGCCCGCGGGATCGGCGTGGTCGCCTCCGCGGTGGGCGGGAACCCCGAGATTGTCGAGCGGGACTCGCTGGTCGACGCCGACGACCCGGAGGCGGTGGCCGCGGCGCTGGAGCGGCAGGCGTCGAGGGCCGCGGCTCCTCGCGCCGTGCGGGACGTCGCCGCCATGTGCGGCGGGATCGCCGCCGTGTACGAGGGGGTGGCGGCGTGAGCGGCGGGTCCCTGCGGCCGGGGCTGCGCACCCTCCTCTCGCTGGCCGGCGCCGCCTCTCCGGGCTGGATCACCGCCGCCGTCGCGGGCTCCCTCGCGCTCGCGGTCCTCGACACCCTGGGCGTCGCCGCGATGGTGCCGCTCATGGCGCTGCTCACCGGGACCGACACCACCACGGGCGCGCTCGGCGTCCTCTCCGGCGTCCTCGGCTCGACGGACGTCCAGACCCTCCTCCCGATCATCGCCGGCTTCGTCGCGGTCGTCTTCGTGCTCAAGAGCGCCGGGACGATCGTCTTCCGGTGGTGGCTGCTCGGCCGCACCACGCGGATATCGGCCGACGCTGCGACGGAGCTGCTCCGGCGGTACGTCCTCGCGCCCTACGCCGTCCACCGCTCCCGGCGCCTCGCCGAGGTGTACCGGACCATCAACGACGCCAGCGCGCAGGCGGCCGGCGTGCTGCTCGGCGTGATCGGCATCGCCTCCGACCTGCTGGTGCTCGTCGCGATCGTGGCGATCCTGCTGGTCGCCTCGCCGGTCGCGACCCTGTTCGCGGCCGTCTTCTTCGCGGTGCTGCTCGGCGGCGTCCAGGCGCTCCTGCGGCGGCGGCAGGGCCGGATCGGCGAGGAGATGGCGGAGGCGGCGCTGGAGTCGTGGCAGTTCCTGCTCCCCTCGCTCGACGGGTTCCGCGAGGCGCGCCTCACGTCGAGCGCGGCGAGCCTGGTCGCCGGCTTCAGCGGGGCCAAGCGCCGCAGCGCCCAGGCTCTGCGCTCCCTCTCGCTCGTCTCGGAGCTGCCGAAGTACCTGCTCGAGATCGGCTTCGTCGTCGCCGTCGTGGGCGTCTCGGGGATCCTCGTCGCCACCGGCTCCGGCGCCGAGGCGCTCTCCGTCCTGGGCGTCTTCGCGGCCGCCTCCCTCCGCGCCCTGCCGACCCTCAACCGCGTCTCGGCCACCTTCGCGATCGTGCGCAGCGGGCAGGTGGGGCTGCGGATCGTCTCCGAGGCGGCCGAGGAGCTCGCCTCCGAGGGGGCGCACGACGAGAGGCCCGGGCCGGGCGGCCGCTACTCCGGCGACATCGCGCTCGAGCACGTCACGTACCGCTACGCCGACTCCGACGTGGACGTGGTGCGGGACGTCTCGCTGGTGATCCAGCGGAACGCCACGACCGCCTTCGTCGGATCCAGCGGCGCCGGCAAGAGCACCCTCCTCGACCTGGTCCTCGGCCTGCTCCCGCCCACGAGCGGCCGGATCCTCTGCGGTGGGCGGCCGATCGACGAGGACCCGGCGGCCTGGTACGCGGGGCTCGGCGTGGTGCCGCAGGACGTGTTCCTCCTGGACGCGACGGTCGCCGCGAACGTCGCCTTCGGGGTGCCGGCGGCCGAGGTCGACCACGAGCGCGTGCGCGAGGTGCTGCGGACGGCGCAGCTCGAGGAGTTCGTCGGCGGGCTGCCGCAGGGTCTGGACACCCGCGTGGGCGAGCGCGGCGTCCGCCTCTCCGGCGGCCAGCGCCAGCGGCTCGGCCTCGCCCGGGCGCTGTACCGGCGCCCCTCCGTCCTCGTCCTCGACGAGGCGACGTCGGCGCTCGACAACCGCACGGAGCACGAGATCTCGCGGGCCGTCGCCGAGCTGCACGGCAGCATGACCGTCCTCGTGGTCGCCCACCGGCTCTCGACCGTGCGCGGCACCGACCGGCTGCTCTTCCTCGACGGCGGCCGGATCGAGGGGGCCGGCACCTTCGAGGAGGTGCGGGCCGCGCACCCCGGCTTCGCCCAGCTCGTGGCGCTCGGAGAGCTCTCGTGAGCGGGGGAGGCCCGCGGTGGTGACGCTCGGCGACGTCCGCTCGGCACTGCTGGCGCCCCTCCGCCGAAAGGGCACGACGGTGCTGCTGCCCGGCGAGTCGTTCGGGATCGGGAACCTCGCCTACTTCTGGCTGCAGGCCCACGCCCGCCGGAGCCGCGGGGTGCCGACCGCGGTGCGTGCGACGCGGAGGACCGCGGAGTGGGCGGAGGTCTTCCCGCGGGTCGTCGAGGAGCTCGTGGTGCCCCCGGCGGGGATGTCGTTCTTCAGCCCCCGCGAGCTCGGGAGCGTTCACCAGGATTTCGGCGTGGAGTTCACGGCGGACGAGCTGGCGGACTTCGTCGCGACGATGCTGCTCCCGCCCGGCGGCCCGTTCACCGCTCTGGTGGCGGCGGCGCGACCGGAGGCGGACCTCACCGTGAACATCCGGCGCGGCGACTACTACAGCGTCCCGGCCTTCCGCGGCCGCTACTCCTTCGACGTGGTCGAGTACGTCGACGCGGCGCTCGCCCTGGCCCGCGAGCGGGAGCCCGTGCGCAGCGTCCTGATCGTGTCGGACGACCTCGACTGGTGCCGGGTGAAGCTGGCCCGCGTCCTCGAGGGCCTCGAGGTGCGCTTCCCGGGGGCGGGGACGCCGGTGCCGCAGCAGCTCGCCCTGCTGGCCGCGTCCCGCCGCCTGGTGCTGACGAACTCGACCTTCTCGTACTGGGGCGCGCATCTCGGCGACCACGTGCACGGCGGAGCCGACGTGATCGCGGCGTGGTTCCACAGCCGCGCGTGGAACGGCGGGGCGGCGACGCAGCTCGACCCGCGCTGGCGGGTGGTCCGCGACCTCCCCGGCGGCTGGGACGGCTGACGCGGAGAGTCGGAGTCCGGCGGCTGGGACGGCTGACGCGGAGAGTCGGAGTCCGGCGGCTGCGCGGGGCTCGCGGGTACCGGCGGGGGCTGCGGGCGGGCGGCTCCGGGGGCGCGACCGGGCATGGACGGCTGCGGGCGGGCGGATGTGCGAGGACGGCTCCGGGCTCGCGGCTCCGTGCTCTCGGCTCGGCTCTCGGCCGCGGGCTCTCGGCTCCGGGCTCGCGGCTCCGGGCCTCAGCGCAGGACGTGGCCCTCGACGTCGACGGGAGCCCGGGCGGTGAGGCGCTTCAGCCGCATCGCGGGGCGCTCGACCAGCAGCCAGCTCGCCCACGCGAGGGGGACCGTCGCTGCGACCGAGAGCGCGATGTACGCCCAGAGCGGCACGTCGGCTCCGGCTCCGACGATCGCCAGCGAGAGCAGCTGCTGCACGGGGAACGCGTAGATGTACATCCCGTAGGAGACGTCGTGGGTCGCGCCCACTCGGCGCAGGGGGAGCCGGGCGCCGAGCGCGACCATCAGATAGGCGAGGGGGAGGCCGGCGAGCATGCGGTAGAGGCCGGTCGCGATCACGAGGACGAGAAGCACGGCCGCGACGGCGGTGAGCGCGCCCGTCAGGGGGAGGCGGTCGCGGTACAGGTGCACGAGCGCGCCGGCGAGGAAGTACCCGACGAGCGTCACCGTCTGGTTGAGGGGTGCCGGGAACGGGACGAGGTCCGTCGCGAGCACCGCCGCGACGAGGGTGAGGCCCGCGAATCCCGTGACCACGAGGGGCCGCACCCAGCGCGCGGGCGCCAGGGAGACGAGCAGGCCGATGACGACGTAGCTGACGAACTCGTAGAACAGGCTCCAGAGCGAGCCGTTCCACGCGCCCGGGTAGGGCACGGAGCCGAGCATCCCCGCGATCCCGTACTCCCGGATGTAGAGGGTCGCATTGGCGACCACGAAGCGCGCCGCCCCGGCCGCGCTGTACTCGCCGGCTCCGAGGAGGAGCGACGCGAGCGGTGCGGCGACGAAGGCCACGACCAGGAGCGAGACGAGGAAGGCGGGATAGATGCGGAGGAAGCGCCGCCAGAGGAAGTCGACCAGCGATCGCGAGCGCAGCCGGCTCGCGGTGATCAGGAAGCCGGAGGTGGCGAAGAACCCGCCGACCGCCCAGGCGCCGAGGGTGGAGCCGCCGAACCCGGGGTCGTCGCCGTAGCCGCCGAGGGGGAAGGAGTGCGACACGATGACGAGGACCGCCAGCCCGAGCCGCAGGGCGTTGATGCTGTTCGACCGCGGGTCGAAGGCGGAGCCGACGGTCGGGCGCGTGCGTGGCGCGCGGGCGGGCGCGGCGGTGCGCCGGCCGTTCTCCTGGCGGGTCATGCGCACATCCTGCTGACCCCGGCCGCCGCCGTCGATCGGGCGTGGGACGCGCCGCGCTCCTCCCGGAGGGCCCGCGCGCCAGCAACGACGCGCGCTCCCCCCTGCGGACCCGCCGCGGAGCTGACGCGGACTGACGTGCGGCCTGCGGCTGATCCCTCTCCGCCCGGTCGTCCCTCCGTCGCCCTCTCCGCGAGACGCCGCTCCGGTAGCGACACGCCGGAGCGGGCGTACCGGAGCGGCACCTCGTGGCAGGCGGTCGGATCACGCCGGTCGGACCGCGCCGGTCGGATCACGCCGGTCGGATCACGCCGGTCAGAGCAGCCCGTCCGTGAGGTTGTCCGGCGTGCCGAAGCGGTGGGCCGTGATCGACACGGCCTGCTCGCGGAGGAACGGCAGCAGCTCCAGCCGGCCCGCCTCGGTCGCCGGGCCGGCGTAGACCGCGAGGTCGGGGCGCCCGCCCGTCACGGCCGTCACCGTCGCGGCGGACGCGCCCAGCAGGCGCACCCGTCCGGCGCCGTGCGCGCGCACCCGCGCCTCCCACGCCGCGTCGTCCTCGACCACGACGGCGCCGGCCGCCTCGTCGAGACCGGCGGCGAGCTGCGGAGGCAGCGCCGCGGCGCTCGAGACGACCACCCGTGCCTGCGCGGTCGCCGCCGCGACGGCCACCCGCACGAGCGAGCCCAGCGGCTCCCCGGCGGCCAGGCGCACCAGCACGGCGGAGTCGTAGGGCAGGCGGCGGAAGACGTTGCGCTCCGCCTCCAGCCCCGTCACGTCGCGAGGAGTGCCCGCGGCCCACGCCGCCGCGCAGCTGCGCGCCGTCCGCTCCACCGCGGCGTGCTCCTCCGCCGGGAGCTCCGCGCGCGACGCGGCGAGCAGGCGGGCGGCCGGTCCGACGACCGGAGCGGTCGCCTCCGACGGCGCCGCGGTCCAGGAGCCCAGGCCGAGCAGGTAGTCCGGTCCGCCCGCCTTGGTGCCCGGGCCGACCGCCGACTTCTTCCAGCCGCCGAACGGCTGGCGCTGCACGATAGCCCCGGTGATCCCGCGGTTCACGTAGAGGTTGCCCGCCTCGATCCCGTCGAGCCAGGTGCCGATCTCCTCCGGGTCGAGCGCGTGCAGGCCCGAGGTGAGCCCGTAGTCGACCTCGTTGACGATGGCGATCGCCTCGTCGAGGGTCGCCGCCGTCATGATCCCGAGGATCGGCCCGAAGTACTCGGTGCGGTGGAACTCGGAGCCGCGGCGCACGCCGTCGCGGACGCCGGGGCTCCACAGGCGTCCGGAGTCGTCGAGGCTCCGCGGCTGCAGCAGCCAGGTCTCACCGGCGCCGAGCGCGGTCAGGCCGCGCAGCAGCTTGCCCTCGGCGGGTTCGATCACCGGCCCCATCCGCGTCGCGGGGTCGGTCGGGTAGCCGACCGTGAGGGAGGAGACCGCATCGAGCAGCTGCGCGCGGAACCGCTTCGAGCGCGCGACGGAGCCCACCAGCACCACGAGCGAGGCGGCGGAGCACTTCTGGCCCGCGTGCCCGAAGGCGCTCGCCACCACGTCCTTCACCGCCAGGTCGAGGTCGGCCGAGGGGGTGACCACGATCGCGTTCTTGCCGCTCGTCTCGGCGAGCAGCGGGAGGTCGTTCCGGAAGGAGCGGAACAGCTCCGCCGTCTCGTAGGCGCCGGTGAGGATCACCCGGTCGACCTGCGGGGAGGCGATCAGGTCGCGCCCCAGCTCCTCCTCCGGCAGGCGGAGCAGGCGCAGGGCCTCGCGGGGCACGCCCGCCGCCCACAGCGCCTCCGCCACCACGGCGCCGCAGCGCGCGGTCGGACCGGCGGGCTTGAGCACCACGGCGGAGCCGGCCGCGAGCGCCGCGAGGACGCCGCCGGCCGGGATCGCGACCGGGAAGTTCCACGGCGGAGCGACCAGGGTCAGCGCGGCCGGGTGGAAGCGGGCGCCGTCGACCGCGTCGAGCTCGAGGGCGCGCTCGGCGTAGTAGTGGGCGAAGTCCACGGCCTCCGAGACCTCGGGGTCGCCCTGGTCGAGGGTCTTGCCGCCCTCGGCCGCCATGACCTCGAGAAGCTCGGCGCGGCGCGCCTCCAGCTCGTCGCCGGCGCGGTGCAGGATGCGGGCACGCTCCTCGGCCGGGACGTCGCTCCAGCCGCTGCCGCGGGCGCCGGAGAGCACCGACTCCAGCTCGTCGAGGGTGCCGATCGTGGCGGCCTCGATCGCGTCGGCGCCGGCCCGGGAGGAGGGGACGCGCGCGAGGATCACCTGCGCCCACTCGCGGTTCGCGGCGACGGACGGGTCGGTGTCGGGGGTGCTGCGGAAGTCGCCCGGTCCCGGACGGCCGCACGCGGCGAACCGGTCGGGCACGCGGTGCGCCGGGGGGACGGCCCCGTCGAGGGCGGCGACGGAGGCGCGGAACCGCTCCTCCTCCCTCGCGAAGAGCGCCGGGTCGGCCTCGAGCTCGAAGACGGCCGACATGAAGTTCTGGCTCGACGCGCCCTCCTCCAGCCGGCGGATCAGGTAGGCGATCGCCACGTCGAACTCGGCCGGCGCGACGACCGGCGTGTAGAGCAGGAGCGAGCCGACCGTGCGGCGCACCGCCTCCGCCTGGCCCTGGGCCATGCCGAGGAGCATCTCGTACTCGATCCCCTCGCGGACGCCGCGGGTGCCGGCCAGCAGCCACGAGTACGCGACGTCGAAGAGGTTGTGCCCGGCGACGCCGACCCGCACGTTGCGGATCCGCTCCGGGTGCAGCGCGTAGTCGACGACGCGCTTGTAGTTCGTGTCGGAGTCCTGCTTGCTGCTCCAGGTCGCCAGCGGCCAGCCGTGGACCGAGGCCTCGACCTGCTCCATCGGCAGGTTCGCGCCCTTGACCAGGCGCACCTTGATGCCGGCGCCGCCGCGGGCCCGGCGGGCGGCGCTCCACTCCTGCAGGCGGATCATCGCCGAGAGCGCGTCCGGCAGGTAGGCCTGCAGCACGATGCCGGCCTCGAGACCGAGGAACTCCGGCCGGTCGAGGATGCGGGTGAAGACCGCGATGGTGAGGTCGAGGTCCTTGTACTCCTCCATGTCGAGGTTGATGAACTTCTGCGGCGAGGAGGCTGCGGCCCGGGCGAACAGCGGCGCCAGCTCCTCGACGATGTCGTCGACCGCGGCGTCGAAGGCCCACGGGTTGTGCGGGGCGGTGCTCGAGGAGACCTTGATCGAGACGTAGTCGACGTCGTCGCGGGCGAGGAGCCGGTGCGTCCCCTCCAGGCGGCGGTGGGCCTCCTCGCGGCCGAGGACGGCCTCGCCGAGCAGGTTCATGTTGAGCCGGACGCCGTCGCGGCGGATCGCGGCGATGGCCGGGCCCAGGCGGGAGTCGGTCGCGTCGATGATCAGGTGGCCGACCATCCGTCGCAGCACCCGGCGCGCGATCGGCACCACGACGTCCGGGAGGAGCGGCGCCATGACGCCGCCGAGGGCGACCGCGCCGCGCATCGGAGCCGGGAGGAAGGACGGCACGCCGCCCGCGATCGCCTTCAGCGCCGCCGCCGCGACGCGGGCGTCCTCGGGGCGGACGACGCCGTCGACGAAGCCGACCGTGAAGTCCAGGCCGGCCGGGTCCTTCAGCACGCCCGCCAGCTGCGCCCCGGAGGCGTCGATCGGGATCGCGGACGCCTCGCGCAGCCAGCGCCGCACCAGGGCGACGCTCTCGTCGACCAGGCGGGGATCGATCGAATCGGCGGACGGGCCGTCGGCCGCGGGGCCGGTGGCGAGAGCGGGGCTGGCGAGATCCGTCATGGTGCGGTCCTTCTGCTCTGAGGCGGGTGCCTTCAGTATTCGACCGACTACCGTTGAGCAGAAGCGACCGTTTCTTACCGGTACCGGTCAGCTCAGCTGAACGATCGGAGAGACGCCGTGCTCGATGTCCGCCGCCTGGTCCTGCTCCGCGAGGTGGCCATCCGCGGCACTCTCGCCGCCGCGGCCGAGGCCCTCGCCTACAGTCCCTCCGCCGTCTCGCAGCAGCTCGCCGTGCTCGAGCGCGAGGCCGGCGTCGAGCTGCTGCGGAAGGCGGGCCGGCGCGTGCAGCTCACACCCCAGGCCGAGATCCTGGTCGAAGCGGCCGGCGAGGTGATGGCCCTGCTCGAGCGGGCGGAGGCGGCGCTCGCGGCCTCGGGGGAGTCGGTGACCGGGCGGGTGCGCGTCGCGGTGTTCCAGTCGGCCGCGCTCGCGCTCATGCCGGGCGCGCTCCGGGCCGTCGCCGACCGCTTCCCGGAGGTGCGGATCGAGATGGTGCAGCGCGAGCCGGAGGGCGCTCTGCACGAGACGTCGTGGGCGCGGGAGTTCGACCTCGTCGTCGCCGAGCAGTACCCCGGCCACTCGACCTCCTGGCTGCCCGGACTGGTGCGCAGCGACCTGACGTCCGACGCGATCCGCCTCGCCGTGAGCCGCGACTCCGCCGTCGTCGACCTCGCCTCGGCCCGCGACTCCGCCTGGGTGATGGAGCCGCGCGGTACCGCGAGCCGCCACTTCGCCGAGCAGACCTGCCGGGTCGCGGGCTTCGAGCCGGACGTCCGCTTCGAGACCGCCGACCTGCAGGCGCAGATCCGACTCGCCGCCTCCGGCCACGCCGTCGCCCTGATGCCCGACCTGGTCTGGGCGGGCGAGGCGCCGGACTGCCGCCTCCTCGAGCTGCCCGGCACGCCCCGCCGCACGATCTTCACCGCCCAGCGCGAGGCGCAGCTGGCGTCGCCGGCCGTGCGGGTGTTCCGGGAGTGCCTGGCGGAGGTGGCGGGGCGGTTCGCGTGAGGCTGGGGGTGTGCGGGAGTGCGTGAGGCGGGGGCGGTTCGGTGCGGTTCAGGTGAGCGGGGGCGTGTGTGGCGGTGCGGTTCGGGTGAGCGGGGGCGTGTGTGGCGGTGCGGTTCGGGTGAGCGGGGGCGTGTGGCGGTGCGGATCGGGTGAGCGGGGGGCGTGTGTGGCGGTGCGGTTCGCGTGAGCGGGGGGCGTGTGGCGGTGCGTGTGGCGGGGTGTTGCGCCGGTGTCCTGCGCGCGCCGCCCCGAGGACGGCGGGGATGTGCGGTGTCGGCTGCGGTGATCCCTCCCTCCACAGGAGGGCTTCACTCCGGTTCTCCACGGATATGACGATCCGTCGCTTCCGTGTCGGTGGTCGCCGATTGAATACACGTATGACGATGATCAGCGGGTCCACAGCAGCGGAGGCGGTGCTCAGCGAGGTGCGTGCTCGCGGCGACCGAGCCGCGGCGCTGGCCCGCTCGGCGTCCCCGCTGCTCCTGGCCGCGGCCGAGGAGCTGCACGCCGGGCACCGGGCCGCGCTCGAGCGTCCGGAGTCGTTCGCCCGCGGCTCGGCGTCGCACGCGTCGAGCGACCTCGCCGAGCGGTCGATCCGTGCGGAGTTCGCCGTCGCCCTCGGAGTCTCCGAGCGGGTCGCCTCCCGCGAGCTCGACCACGCGCGCCTCCTCGTCGAAGACCTGCCGGCCACCCGCGCCGCCCTCGCCGGGGCGCGCCTGCGGTGGGAGGCGGGCCAGGTCGTCTGCGCCGTCGCGGCCACCCTGCCTCCGGGCTCCCGCGCCGCGTTCGATACGCGGGCGGCCGAGCTCGCGGCCCGCACCACGCCGACCCAGCTGCGGCGCGCTCTGGCGCGGCTGCGGGAGGAGCTCCACGAGCAGCCCCTCGCCGAGCGCCACCGACGTGCCCGCGAGGACCGCGCGGTCTGGCTGACCCCCGAGGTCGACGGCATGGCGACGCTCTGCGCCCTCCTCCCCGCCCCGGTCGCCGTGGGGGCGTACAGCCGCCTCGACCGGATCGCCCGGATCCTCCGCGACGGCGCCGAGGGGCCGGCGGGGGCGGAGCCGCCTGCCGCCACGGATGCGGGCTCCTGCGGGGCGGAGTCGAGCGGGACGACCGGGGCGGAGCCGACCGGAATCACCGGGGCGTGCGACGTCGACGCGATCTCCGGAGCGGGCGACGAGCGGACCCTCGCCCAGCTGCGAGCCGACGCTCTGGCCGACCTCCTCTGCGAGGCGGACGTCATCGGCACGGCGCCCGACCCGGTCGGCGCCGATCGGCCCGTTCCGACTCTCGTCACCGGCGTGCGCGCCGAGGTGCGGGTCACCCTGTCGGCGAGCACCGCGTCCGGCGCCGACGACGCCTCCGCCGAGCTCGACGGCTACGGCCCGATCCCGGCGGACGTCGCCCGGAGCCTCGTCCCCGCGACCGTCACCCGCGTGCTGACCGAGCCCCGGACGGGCGCCGTCCTCTCGGTCGGGCGCACACGCCGACTGCCGCACCGCGAGCTGCGGCTCCTCCTCCAGCTCCGCGACGTGACCTGCCGCTTCCCCGGCTGCACCCGCTCCGCCGCGGGCGCCGAGGCCGACCACGTCGTCGAGTGGCGAAACGGCGGCGGCACCGACCCCGCCAACCTCGCCAGCCTCTGCGTCGCCCATCACCACGTGCGGCACGGCGACCGCTGGACCTACGTCCTCCACCCCGACGGCACCGCCGACTGGACCACCCCCACCGGCCGCCGCATCACCACGCGCCCGCCGGGCCTCGAGGAACGGCTCCGTCCAGGCCCGCCCGCGACTCCGAGGTTCGCGGACCGGCCGCCGCCGTTCTGACACGCTGCCGTGCTGCCGTGCTGCCGTGCTGCCGTGCTGCCGTGCTGCCGTGCTGCCGTGCTGCCGTTCCGCCGTGCACCCCTGAGGGAATCGGCTGTCGGGCGGGTTCGGCCCATTGCGCGGGTTCGCACTGGTGATCGGGCCGTGCTGTCGCTCGGAGGCGAGTGCTCAGCGACCTACCGCCGCGCCACTGACGCTCGGATCTGCGCCTTCGCTCGGGTTCACGCGGCTGCACCGTCGCACCACCGCCGCACCACTGCCGCTGAGGCGCGGACCGTCACCGGGGCCGCACCGTCGCCTGACGCCGTGCCGACACCAGGGCCGTGCCTCCGCCTTGCGCCCTGCCGCCGTTCGGCCACCACGATGCAGCACCTCAGCACTCAGCACCTCAGCACCTCAGCACCTCGGCGGCTCAGCGCGCGCCGTACCGCCGTCACACGCCATCGCGACGGCCCGCCGTTCGGTCAGCGCGTCTCGCGACTGCGCTGGCGCCCCGCACGGCCCCACGGCTGATCCGGCGGGTGCGTAGTCCGGGCGCGCAGTCCGGGCGCGCCCGCGCGGTCAGTCGGCGACGCGGAGGAGCACCTCGCCCGTCGTCCCGCCCCGCGGCCGCCCCGCAGCCGCGACGCAGCCGTCCCGCCGCCGCGACGCTACGCCGCCAGGAAGCGGTCCGCCGTCCGCAGCGAGAGCGCCATCGTCGCGAGCGCCGGGTTCGCGATCAGCGCGCTCGGGAACACCGAGTTGTCGCACACCCAGAGGTTCGGCACGTCGAAGCTGCGGCCGTCCGCGTCGATCACGGCGTCGCCCGCGTCGGTGCCCATCCGCACGGTGCCGAGAGTGTGCGCCGTGCGCGCCATGACCCGCGTGCTCGTCGCGCCGGCCGCCTCCACGATCGCGGTCATCGTCCGGATCGCGTGCCGGTCGATCGCCTCCTCGTTGGCGCCCGCCGAGAACGTGATGCGCGCCTTCGGCACCCCGTGCTCGTCCAGCTCGTCGGTCAGCTCCAGCCGGTTGCCGTCGGCGGGCAGGCACTCGGCATTGATCCCGACGCCCGCCGCGAAGCGGTAGCCGTCGAGCGCGTCCATCAGATCCCTGCCCCAGAGGCCCGCGCCGCGGGCGAGCGTCGTCGCGTAGGTCAGCGGCATCACTCCGAGACTCTGGATCAGGTAGCCGCCCGCGAAGTCCGCGTCGGCCGGGCGGACGGTGTCCTCGGTGATCACCGAGGAGGGGTAGCCGCGGTAACCGCGCATCTCGTTCTCGAAGGTGCCCCAGACCTGGGTCGCCCCGTGCGCCAGGAAGTTGCGGCCCACCTGGCCGCTGCTGTTCGCGATGCCGGTGTGCAGGAGGAGCCGGGGCGTCTCGACGCCGCCCGCGCAGAGGAACAGGGCGGAGCAGCGCTGCCGGTGCTCCACTCCGCCGCTCGTGTAGACCACGGCGCACACGCGGCCCGCGGCGTCCAGCTCGATCCCGTGCACGAACGAGTCGGCCCGGATCTCGGCACCGGCCCGCACCGCCTCCGGCAGGTAGGTCACGTCCATGCTCGTCTTCGCGCCGGTCCGGCAGCCCTGATGGCACTGGCCGCAGTTGACGCAGGAGGGCCGGCCGTCGTCCCGCGGGCCGCTGAGCACGGCGGCGGGCGCGTCGGTCGCGCGCATCCCGATCGCCGCGCAGCCGCGCAGCATCATGTCGGCCGAGGCGTTCCGCGCGAGCGGGCCCTGCAGGTAGCGGCGCGACGGGTCCCACGGGTACTCGGCCGGGCCCGCCACTCCGATCGTCGCCTCCACCTTCTCGATGTACGCGGTGAGCTCGGCGTGCTCGATCGGCCAGTCGCGGCCGACGCCGGAGTCGCTCCGGAGCCGCAGGTCGCGCGGGTCGGGGCGGGGCGTGAACGCGCCCCAGTGCAGCGTCGAGCCGCCGACCCCGCGGCCGCTGTTGTTCTGCCCGAAGGCGGTGGGGGTCTCGCCTCCGCTGAGGCGCTCCTCCATCCAGTTGATCTCGACGGCCGCCGTCTCGTCGGCGGTGTGGCCGAGCGGATCTAATTGCGGCCCGGCCTCGAGGGCGACGACGCGCAGCCCGCGAGCGGCGAGCACCGAGAGCAGGGGCGCTCCGCCGGCCCCGGTGCCGATCACGACGGCGTCGACCGTCTCGTCGAGCGGGAAGCGGCGCATGCCGGTCGTGTTCATCGGTGACTCCTCGTCGTCGGTTCCCAGGTCTCGCGGTCGTCGGCGCCGAGCAGGCGGAAGCCCGTCACGAGCGGCAGCGTGTCGCCGCCACTGGCGTAGCCGTCGTAGCCGATCCGCGCCATCGATGCGGGGTGGGCCAGCCACTGCCTGACGAGGTCGACGCGGCAGTCCTCGAACCAGGCGGTCAGCTGCTCGGCACCGAGCCCGCCGGCCGAGCGGTCGCCGAGCTCCGCGGAGCCGTCGGCGATCGCGGTGAGGCGCGCGTCCTGCTCGGCGGGGCCGAGGCCGGCGAAGCCGCGGAGGGTGTCGAGCGCCAGACCGTAGGCGATCGGGTCGGCCGGCAGGTCGGCGTTGCGCCAGCCGTCGCCCTCACCGTTCGCGAGCTGCGTGTCCACCCGTGCGGCCAGGTCGATCCGGCCGCCCTCCTGCGGGACGACCCGGTCGGCGATCGCGCGCAGCTCCGCGAGCTGGGCGACGGTCAGGGCGCGGGGCGCGTACTCCGGGTCGTCGGCGAGCGCGCGCACGGCCAGCAGCCCGCGCACCCGCGTGGAGGTGCGGGCGGAGGCGATGGCCGCGCCGACGTCGGCCGGGACCGACGGCGCCGTGCCGGCCTCCTCCTCCCAGAACCGGCGGATCGCCGCCGCCACCTCGACCGGGCGCTCGAACGGCAGCAGGTGGCCCGCCCCGGCGAGCGTGAGCAGCCGGGCACGGGAGTAGAGGGAGCCGTTGAGGCGGCGCTGCGCGTCGGCGCCGAGGTCGCCGTCCTCACCGCCCGCGATCAGGAGCGCGGGCACCGCCCCGAGGGCGGCCTCGCCGGTGCGGTCCTCACGGCTGCCGTGCTCGAGCCAGTCCCGCCAGCCCTCGGGGGAGTAGCGGCGCAGCTCGGCCAGCACCTCCGCGTCGGCGTCGGCGGGCAGCGGCGAGCCGACGTTCTGGTCGACGAACTCGCGCGCCTGCGCCTCGTCGAGGTGCCCGTCGGCGACCCAGCCGAGCATGGTCGAGCGGCGCTCCTCCTCCATCGGCTCGGGCGAGAGCGGCGACCCGGCGAGGAGCACGACGCCCGCGAGCCCGAACAGGCCCGAGCGGCCGGTGACCGTGCGGGAGGCCACGAGCGAGGCGATCTTCCCGCCCATGCTGTGCCCGAGGAGCAGCCAGCGGGAGGCGCCGTGCTCGCGGATCCGGCGGATCGTGGCGGCGGTCATCTCCTCGAGCGAGGTCCCGGATCCACCGGGCAGGCCGAGCGCGACGAGGTCCGCGACGTCGGCGAGCTCGCGGCCGAGCGCGTCGAAGGCGCGGTCGTCGAGCCCGAGTCCGGGCAGGGCGAAGAGGGTGGGGCGGGGGCTGGTGGACACGGGCGTCCTGTCGGATCGGCCGCGCCACGGCAGTGGGGAGCGGGAGGGGAGCGGCGGCGGGGGCCGACCCTCCTCATCCGACCACACGGCGTGCGCGCGCCCGGACCCTTGCGCCGACGGGGCTCTCGTGCTGTGCTCTGCGCCACCGTTCCGCGCCACGATGCCGGGCGGTCGTGCCGCCCCTCTGTGCCGCGCCTCCGTGGCGGGCCTCAGAGCGGGGAGGCGAACACCACCAGGTTGTCCCGGTAGCGGCCGATCGCCGCGTCGTACTCGCCTCCGCAGGTCACGAGGATCAGCTCCTCCTCGAGGGTCGCGCCGAAGACGCGGGCGGTGGGAAACGCGGCCTTGGCGTGGGACTCGACCGCCGTCACCCGATAGCGGTGGTCGGAGCCGTCCACTCCGCTCACCGCGATCTCATCGCCCGGGGCGAGCTCGCCGAGGCGGAAGAAGACCGCGGGACCGGACCGCGAGTCGACGTGCGCCGCGATCACGGTGCGGCCGATGCCGCCCGGGCGCCCGCCTCCCGAGAACCAGCCGACGTCGTCGTAGTCCACCGGCACCTCCATCGCCCCGTCCGACTGGATGCCCAGGGCGATCAGCGGCTCGTCCAGGCCCATCGCGGGCACGCTCAGCCGGGCGGGCTCGACGCCGACGGTGCGCGCAGGCGCGGCAGCGGCGGGGTCGGGCGCGGGGACCGGGGGAGGAGTGAGCGGGGGAGCAGAAGCGAGGGCCGGAGGCGCGGGCGCGCTCGCGGGCGTCTCCGCTCCTCCGCTCCCGTCCGCGGCGGCGCACCCCGCGAGGAGCAGCACGGCGCACAGTGCCGCCGCTCCGCTCCTCGACCGGGTGCCCACGATCAGGAGGCGGTGCGCCGGCGGGCGACGACCACTCCGGCCGCGCCGAGGGCGGCGACGGCTCCGAGGCCGGCCATCGCAGCGAGACCGGACGGGCCCGTGGCGTCGCTCCCGGCGGCGGTCGCGCCGCCACCGGTCTGGAGGCCGCCGACCGGCACCTGCGAGAGCTGGCCGCGGACGACGCCCGCCGCGTACGAGGCCGTGTGGGAGTCGGCCGCGAAGGCGGCGGGATCGGCCTCGAGGGCCTTCAGCGTGAATCCGGCGCCGGTGTCCGCCCCGTTCGCCTGGATGCCCGTGGTGAAGGGGCCCTGCAGGCAGCCGCTGCTGGTGCGGGGGCCGTCTCCGACCGGCGCGGGGTTCGGGAACGCGATGCGCGGCGGGCCCGCCTTGCCCAGGGCCGCCTGGTGGATGTGCGTCGCGGTCTTCGCGGGGCTCTGGTAGTCGCCGGTCACGCCGGTGAGGGTGATGTCGTAGCAGATGACGTCGAGGTCGCTGTTGACCCGGAAGGTCATCTCGCCCGTGGCGCCGGGCTGGCCGGGGGTCGCGGCGGAGTCGGCGTTCACGACCTGGTCGGGCGTCGCCATCACCGTGAAGGCGCTGGTGAACGAGGACGGCTCGGCGACCTCGGTCTCGGCCTGGGCCGGCGCGGCGGCGAAGAAGGAGGCGGCGGCGACGGCGGTGATGCCGCCGAGGGAGAGCAGGCGGCGGCCGGCGCGGTTCCGCGCGGGGGACGTCTTCGTCATGGTGGAGCCTTTCGATCGCGAGCGCCGAGCGGGCCCGATGCAGGGAGTACGGCCGGAAGCGGCGCCGCGTTCACTCCATCTGAGAAGATCTTCACGGAGACGGTCCTCGCCTCCGATGAACGCCGCCGCCGCCGCGGCCGTACCCCCTTCCGACGGACCACCGGTCCCGACGAGGAGGCGGTGTGGCGCGCACGGCGACGGCACGACGAGACGAAGGGCCCGCGATGCCGCGCGAGCACTCGGAGGTCCCGGCTCCCGTGGTGCGCCTCGAGCCCCGGACGGCGGAGTTCGACCCGGCCGCCGCCTTCGACGAGCACGGGTCCGCCCTGCTCGGCTTCGCGCTCAACGCCCTGCGCGACCGCGGCCTCGCCGAGGACTGCGTGCAGGAGACGTTCCTGCGCGCCTGGCGCTCGCGGGCGAGCTACTCCGCCGAGCGTGCCAGCACCCGCACCTGGCTCTTCGCCATCGCACGCAACGTCGTCATCGACGTGCACCGCTCGCGGCAGCGCCTGCCGCGCCTGGTCGAGGCCGAGGTTCTGGAGGAGGTGCCCGCGGAGGACCGCGACCCCCTCGAGCCGCTCGCGATCGCCGAGGCGCTCGCGCGGCTCTCCGCCGAGCACCGGCAGGTCGTCGTCGCCGTCCACGTGAACGGCGAGACCTACGCCGAGCTGTCGGCCGCCACGAGCGTGCCGGTCGCCACCCTGCGCAGCCGCGCCTTCTACGCTCTCCGAGCGCTCCGCGGTCACCTCGCGGGCGCCGGACCCACGGACGAGGAGAGATCGTGATCGACCGAGACCAGCCCGACGGAGACGAGCCCGGCGGCCGGCGCGAGGGGCTCCTCGCCGCGGCCCTCGCCGGCGACCTCTCCGCCGAGGAGACGCGGGAGTTCGAGAGCCTGCGCGCTGCCGACCCCTCGATCGACCGCGAGCTCGCGTCGTTCGGCGCGGTGGTCGACCGGCTCGGCGCACTGGGCCGCTGGGAGGAGGCGGAGCCGTCGCCGGAGCTGCGGTCGCGCGTCGCGGCGCTCGCCGGGGAGCGGCCCGAGCGCGGGGAGAGTCTGCGTGCCTCGCGCCGCCGGGCCCCGCGCCGCCGTGCCTCGCGTCTCCGTGCCGTCCTGGCCGTCGCCGCGGCGGCCGCGCTCCTCGTCGTGGGCGGCGTCGCCGGAGCGGCCCTGCGGTCTGCCGAGGAGCGCCCCGTCGCGGGACCGCCCGGGACGCTCGGCGCCGTCGAGGCGATTGCCTTCGATGAGCGGACGGAGGGCGTGACGCTCGACGGCTCGCTCGTGGCGCACACCTGGGGCACCGAGACGATCCTCCGCGGGACCGGCTTCGCGCTCGGCGAGAGCTACGACCTCGTGCTGGTCACCGGCTCCGGTGAGCGGCTCCCGTCCGGCTCCTTCCTCGGCAGCTCCGCGGAGCTCGACTGCGAGATGAACGCGGCCGTCCTGCGCGAGTCCGTCGCCGCCGTCGAGATCACCGACGCCGGCGGCGCGCTCGTCGCCTCGGCCGCCCTCCCCGCCGTCACCTGAGAGCCGGCGGCGCGGGCTCGCGGCGCGGCTTCAGCTCGCTGACGAGCGTGCCCGCGACGATGAACCCCGCCCCGAGCAGGGCGAGCGCGGGGAGCCGGTCGCCGGCGAGGCGGCCGATCAGGCCGGCCCAGACGGGCTCGGCGGAGTAGATGATCGTGGCGCGCGACGGCGAGACCGAGCGCTGAGCCCAGTTCATCGTCAGCTGGATCAGGCAGCTGCTCGCCCCGAGCGCGAGCGCGGGGATCAGCCAGGCCCCCGAGAACGCCGGGACCGCCTCGCCCGCGAGGGGCATCGAGGCGAACCCGAGCGCGCCGGCGACCAGCAGCTGCACCACGGTCACCCGGCCGGGGTCGACGCGTCCGGCGACGAGGCCGATCAGGATGATCTCGGCCGCGATCGGCAGCGTGCTCACGATCGTCGCCACCTCGCCCGCTCCGAGCGCGACGCCCGGCTGCGGGCCCGCGATCAGGAGCAGTCCGACGAACGCCAGCGCGACGCCCACCAGCGTCAGCACGCCCGGACGGCGACGGAACACGACCCACTGGAGCAGCGGCACCAGCGGCACGTACAGCGCGGTCAGGAACGCGGAGGTGCTGCTCGGGATCGTCTGCAGCCCGTAGCTCTGCAGGCCGTAGCCCGCGAAGATCATCACCCCGATCGCGACGCCGGCCGCGAGGTCGATCCGCCGCATCCCCCGGAGCGACCGGTGGAACACGACCGCGCTGATCAGCCCCGCGATGGCGAACCGCATCCCGACGAAGAACAGCGGCCCACTGTCCTCCATCGCGATGTGCACGGCGAGGAAGGTCCCGCCCCAGATCGCGGTGATGCCGATGAGCGCCCACTCCGGACGCGTGAAGCGGAGGCCCCGGAGAGGAGAGATGTGCATCATTCTGCACATCCTAGGAGCATCAGGGGCGTGTCGGTGCAGAATAGTGCGCATGTCGGCTCCCGTCCTCGCCCACCTGGGCGGCAACCTCCGCCTCGCGCGGCGCGGAGCCGGGCTGAGCCAGACCGCGCTGGCGGCGCGCTCGGGCATCAGCCGGCGGACGATCGTCGCGGCCGAGGCCGGCGAGGCCAACATCTCGCTGACCGGAGTCGACCGCCTCGCGACCGCCCTCGGCACCACGTTCACTGCACTCGTCTCGGCCCCGGGATCCGCGCCCGCGGCGATCGACCAGGTCGCCTGGCGGGGAGCGGGCGAGGCGAGCGTCGCCGTCCTGCTCTCCTCCGTCCCCGCGCGCCGGGAGGCCCAGCTCTGGACCTGGACGCTCGGCCCCGGGGACCGCTACGACGCGCAGCCCGACCCCGAGGGGTGGCACGAGATCCTGCTCGTCACCGCCGGCGCGCTCCTCCTGGAGCGGGAGGGCGAGGAGCCCGTGCGGCTGGAGCCCGGACGGCACCTCGCCTTCCCGACCTCGCGGCACTACTCCTACGTGAACGCGGTGGATGCCGTCACGACGCTCGTCCGGATCGTGGTCGACTGACGGGTCGGCGCCTCAGGCCCGCGAGCGCAGGGTCTCGAGCAGCGCCGCGGGGGTCTCGGGGTCGTCGAGGCTGATCGCGAACTCGCGCGAGCGGTCCGTCGTCACCACCAGCCCCGGCCCGGCGTGCAGGATGACCGCCGAGCGGCCAGGCATCACCCGGTACCCCCAGCCGCCCCACTCCGACGGCTGCAGCTGGGCCGTGCCGGCCGAGGCGATGGTGTCGAGCGGGATGCGGCGCAGCGGGATGCCGAGGGCGGTCGTGACGACGCGGAGGCCGCGGCGGTCGGCGGTCACCCTCAGGCGGGAGAAGGAGAGGAGCACCAGCGCGACGACGCCGAGGACGACGGCCGTCGCGATCGCCGGACCGGTGGCGCCCGCCGCGGCGAGCGTCGCGAGGGAGAGGGCCGCGCCCGCCGCCGTGGCGACCGCGGCGACGGCGAACACCGGGCCCGTCAGCGTCTGCGACCAGGCGCCGGTCTCCTCCGCCGCGAGCGGCAGGCGGCCGGCGGCCAGGCGGGAGGCGCGCCGGGTGCCCGGAGCGATCAGCGCGGGCACGACGGCGAAGAGCATCCCTCCGAGCAGCGCGAGCAGCCACCCGCCGAGCTCCGCCCCCTCGGCGCGCCCGGCCGCGAGCGTCGTGCCGACCGAGGTCGCCCAGGCGGAGGCGCCCAGCCCGGCCACGAGGCCGAGGGTCGCCAGCAGGAGCCGCGCGGCGCGCCCGACGGCCGCCGCCACGACGCCCGCGACGGCCGGGAGCCCGGAGAGCACGAGGGCGATCGCGAGCAGGGCGCCCGTCGCCGCGGTCGCATCGGCAGCCCCGGTCCCCGACCAGTGCGAGGCGAGCTCCGCGGGCAGAGCGTCGTCCAGGACGAGGCGCGAGACGAGCACTCCGGCGGCGGGGAGCAGGAGGGACGCGGCGGCGAGGAGCTCGCGGCGGCGGTCGGCGGTGGCGGTCATGATCCGGTCCTCTCGATCAGGCGGACGAGCTCCGCCGGGGTGATGCCGCTGCGGCGGGCCTCCGCGAGCAGCTCGTCGACCAGGGCGGTGACGCGCACGAGCCCGGGCCCGGCCGACTCCGTGATCCACGCGCCGCGGCCCCGGCGCATCTGGAGGATCCCGTCGTCGCGCAGGGCGGCGTACGCGCGCAGCACGGTGTGCATGTTGATGCCGAGCGAGTCGGCGAGCTCGCGGGCGGGCGGCAGGCGGTCGCCCGCCGAGAGCTCGCCCCGGGCGACGGCCGAGCGCACCTGCGACTCCAGCTGGTCGGCGAGCGAGCCCGCCGCGGTGTGGTCGACACGGAACAACATGTTCACAATGTTAGTAGAACAAGCAGTGCACCACTAGGCCCTCAGTGCAGCGCGAGCGACACCGCCAGCACCACCATCACGACCGCCACGGCCGCGTCGAGGATCCGCCAGGCCCCGCGGCTCCGGAACAGCGGCCGCAGCGCGCGCGCCCCGAAGCCGAGAGCGGTGAACCACAGCACGCTCCCGGCCGCCGCCCCCGCCCCGAACCACCAGCGCTCGGCGCCGTGCGTGTTCGCCACCGACCCGAGCAGCACGACCGTGTCGAGGTAGACGTGCGGGTTCAGCAGCGTGAGCGCCAGGCACGTGCCGATCGCCGTGCGGAGCGACGTCGAGGCGCCGGCCGGATCGCCGTCGAGGGTCCCCGGCCGCAGTGCGCGCCTCGCCGCCATCACCGCGTAGGCGAGGAGGAAGGCGATGCCGCCCCAGCGGATCACCACCAGCAGCCACGGCGCCGACTCCAGGACCGCTCCGATCCCCGCGATCCCGAGCACGATCAGCGCGGCGTCGCAGAGCGCGCAGATCGCGACGACGGCGGGCACGTGCTCGCGGCGGAGGCCCTGGCGGAGCACGAAGGCGTTCTGCGCGCCGATCGCGATGATGAGCGAGAGGCCGAAGCCGAGGCCGGAGAGGGCGACGAGGAGGGGGGACACGCTCCGACGCTAGGGCTGGGCACTTCTGTAGACCAGCTCATGCTCCTTCAGTACCGTAAGCAATACTGATGCTGACCGACGATCTCGACCTCTCCCGCCTGCGCGCGCTCGCCGCCTCCGTCCGGTTCGGCTCCTTCGACGCCGCCGCCCGGGCCCTGCACATCACCCCCTCCGCCCTCAGCCAGCGGATCAAGGCGCTCGAGACCGCTGCCGGCCGCGTCCTGCTGGTGCGCTCGCGCCCGGTCGTCGCGACCGAGGCCGGTGCGGGGCTCCTCCGCCTCGCCCGCCAGATCGAGCTCCTCGCCGACGACGCCGTCCGCTCGCTCGGCGGCGAGGACGCGGCGGGGGCGGGCCCGGTCGTCCTCCCGCTCGCCGTCAACGCCGACTCCCTGGCCACCTGGGTGCTGCCCGCGCTCGCCTCCGTCCCCGACGTCGTGGTGGAGCTGCACCGCGAGGACCAGGCGCACACCACCGCGTTCCTCCGCGACGGCACCGTGCTGGCGGCCGTCACCGGAGAGTCGGAAGCGGTGCTCGGCTGCACCGTCGCACCGCTCGGAGTGATGCGGTACCGCGCCATGGCCGCGCCCGCGTTCGCCGAGCGCTGGTTCCCGGACGGCGGCACGGCCGGTCTCGCGAGCGCTCCGCTGGTCGTCTTCGACGAGAAGGACCGCCTGCAGGACGACTTCCTCCGAGCCGCCGGCGTCGAGGGCCGCCCGCCGCAGCACCGCGTCCCCGGATCGACCGACTTCGAGCGGGCCGTGCGCCTGGGCATGGGGTGGGGGATGCTGCCCGAGCTGCAGGCCCCGGTCGGCGGCGACGGCCTGGTCGAGCTGGGCGGCGACCCCGTCGACGTCCCCCTCTACTGGCAGCAGTGGGCCCTGCACACGCCCGCCCTCGACGCGGTCGCCGCGGCCGTCTCCGCCGCCGCGCGCGCCGCGCTCCGCTGACCCGCGCGCTGATCTGCGCTGCGCTGACCCGCGCGCTGACCCGCGCTGCGCTGACCCGCGCCGCCGGGGAGGCGCTCAGACCGCGAACACGTCGCGGAGGGTCACCGTCTCGAGCGAGCGCTCGCGGAGGATGTCGACGAGCCGCGCGTAGACCTGCGTCACAGGATCGAAGTTCGCGTGCCCGATCACGATGTGCTGCGGCAGGAACCACTGGTCCGCGAAGCCGACCACCTGCTCGGGCGTGATCCGCCCCGAGTCCGAGAGCGAGCCGTACCAGAGCACCGTCGCCGTGTAGCCGATCGCCGCCGCGGCGGCCCGGCTCCGCTCGTCCGTGTAGCCGAACGGCGGCCGGTAGAAGGGCGCCGCCTCCACCCCGTAGGTCGAGCGGATGAAGTCGCCGTTGCGGCCCAGCTCCTCCTGCACGCCGTCGCTCGAGAGGCTCGTCAGGTCGGCGTGCGACCAGGTGTGGTTCGCGAGCTGCACCTGCCCCGAGGCGACGAGCGGAGCCAGCAGCGGCGCGTTCACGGTCCACGAGTCGTACTTCCCGTTGAGGAAGAAGGTCAGCCGGGTTCCGGTGTCGCGGGCGAACTGCGCGTAGGCGGCGACCACGTCGGAGTCCGCGCCGTCGTCGACGGTCCAGGCTAGCGTGCTCCCCTCGCCGGGCAGCTCCGAGATCGTGCCGGAGGGCAGCGGCGCCTTCCGCCGCACCGGAGCCGCCGCGGCGGTGGTGGTCGGCACGGGGCGGGGAGGGGTCGGGACGGCGGTCGGAGCGGCGGTCGGCAGCACCGCCGCCGGCGCCGTGCTCGGCGGGAGCGCCGCGGGAGCGGGCCGGGCGGGCGTGCACCCCGTCAGCGCGACCGCCGAGGAGGCGATCCCCAGCAGCAGCGCGCGTCGCCTCAACCGGTCCACGGGCCCCCCTCGCGAGCTCCGTCCCCCGGAGCGTCCCCGCGACCGTAGCGGTCGGGGAGGGAGCGGGCAACGCGGCGCGACACCCCTCCCTCCCCGCAGCCTCTACCGGAAGGTGCGCCTGACCGCGTTGTTCGCCGGTGTGGGATCGGCGGCGGCGGTCGACACCCTGGCGTCGATCGTCGTGGCGGCCGGCCGGTCGACCAGCGTCACCGAGTAGGTGGTGCTCCGCCCGGCCGAGACGCTCGGCGCGGTCCAGGTGAGGACCGTCGTGCCCGCGGCCGAGCCCTTCGTCTGCACGGCGCCGGGCGCACTCGCCACCGTTCCGCTGACGACGACCCGGGTGGTCGTCGTCGCCGCGTCCCGGGTGCCGGTGTTCCGGACGGTGATCGTGCCCGAGAGCGGGGCCGTCGCCGCCAGTCCCGGCGCCGGCGCCAGCGTCAGCGTCAGGTCGGCGCGGGTGGAGGACTTCACCTGCAGCGACTGCGTCACCGAGGTCGCGGCGAGCCACGCGGAGTCGCCCGCCTGCGTGGCCCGGACGGTGCAGCTCGCCGCGCCCGTCAGCCGCACCGTCGCCGTGCCCGCGCCGGTGGCGGTCAGCGTGCAGCTGCCGCTCGCGTACAGCTTCACGGGCAGACCGGAGGAGGCGGTGGCCGCGACCGGGTAGGCGATCCCCTTCTCGGGCGAGGACGGCATCGCGGTCGAGAAGGCGACCTTCTGCGCCTTCTTCTTCTGCGGGACGACCGCGGTGACCGCGATCGACTGGGTCGCCCGGGGAGCCGCGTCGTGCGAGGCGTCGCCGGCCTGATCCGCGGTGACGGTGCAGGTGCCGGATCCGCTGAAGGTCACGACGCCGCTCGCGAGCGAGCACGCGCCCGTGGCGCCGATCGTGACCGGCAGGTCGGAGGAGCCGCCCGCCGCGGTCGGCGTGTAGCGGCCGCCCGCGGTCGCCGTGCTCGGAGCCGCGGAGGTGAAGGCGACGGTCTGCAGCGCCTTGCCGATCGGGAAGGTCCGGACGACCTGCTCCGCGGGTGCGTGAGCGTCGTCGCCGGCCTGGTCCAGCGTCAGCGTGCAGGTGCCGACGGAGTCGTAGGACACCGTGCCGTCCTCTCCCAGCGAGCAGGAGTCGGAGGCGTCGAGCACCGGGTCGGCGCTCGACGGGCCGCGGACGATCGACGGGGTCCAGGAGCCGCCGATCCGGGCGTCCGTCGGAGCGGCGTCGCGGAACGTCACCGCTCCCGCTGCCGCGCCGACCTCCACCGACTGCGAGATCCGCGGAGCCGCCGAGTGGCGCTCGTCCCCGGCCTGGTCCGCGGTCACCGTGCAGGTGCCGGAGCGGGTGAAGGTCACGACGCCGTCCGCGACCGTGCAGGACCCGGCCGCTCCGAGCACCACGGGGGCGCTCGACGCGCCGGCCGTCACGACGGGCGTGTAGGAGCCCCCCGCGACCGCCGCGTCGGGGACCGGCGAGGCGAACGCCAGCGTCTGGCCGAGGGCGCCGATCGCGAAGGTGCGGACGGCCTGCGGAGCGGCGCCGTACCGCGAGTCGCCCGCCTGGTCGAGCGTCAGCGTGCAGGTGCCGACGGAGTCGTAGGACACGACTCCCGCGGCCGCCGAGCATGCTCCGGAGGCGGTCAGCACCGGACGCGCCGTGGAGGGCCCGGCGATGATCCGCGGGGTGGTCGTCCCGCCGACCGTCGCGCCGGTCGGCGCGTTGCCGCCGAAGGAGACGGTGCCCGCGAGCAGTCCGACCGCGATCACCTGCGAGGCCCGCTCCGCCGCGTCGTACCGGGCGTCGCCCGTCTGGTCGGCGGTCACCGTGCAGGTGCCCGATCCGGTGAAGGCGACGACCCCGTTGGTGAGCGTGCAGGACCCGGAGGCTCCGAGCACCACGGGCCGCCCGGAGGCTCCTCCGGTCGCGGTCGGACGGTAGGTGCCGCCTGCGAGCGCCGAGTCCGGCGCCTGCGAGGTGAAGGCCACGGTTTGCGCGGTCCGGGTGATCTCGAAGCTGCGCACCGCCGTCGGCGCTGCGCTGTGGCGGGAGTCGCCCGCCTGGTCCAGCGTCAGCGTGCAGGTGCCGGCGGAGTCGTAGGAGACCAGTCGGAAGGGCCCGACGGAGCAGGCGCCGGAGGCCGTCAGCACCGGGGGAGCACTGGAGGGGCCGGCGACGACCGCGGCCGTCGAGGAGCCCCCGACTCGGGCCTCGGCCGGAGCATCGCCGCCGAACGCGACGGTGCCCGCGAGCTGCGAGACCGCGACGGTCTGCGAGGCCTGCGCCGCCGCCGCGTAGCGCCCGTCGCCCGCCTGGTCCGCCGTGACGGTGCAGGTGCCGCTGCCGGCGAAGGTGACGACGCCGTCGGCGAGCGTGCAGGCGCCGGTCGCTCCGATCGTCACGGGGAGCCCGGACGCGCCGCCCGTCGCGGTCGGAGTGAGCGTGTCGCCGGCCGCGGCCGTCGACGGCGCGGTCGAGGTGAAGGCGACGGTCTGCGCGATCGCGGTGATCTCGAAGGTTTGGACCGCCCGCCCGGTGCCGTAGGTGGCGTCGCGGTAGTGGATCGCCGTCAGCGTGCAGGTGCCCGCGGAGTCGAACCGGACGGCGCCGTTCTCGCCGTCGGAGCAGGCGCCCGAGACGCTGAGCACCGAGGGGCCGGAGGACGGTCCGCGCGTGAAGGCAGGAGTGAAGGATCCGCCGACCTCCGCGTCGGTCGGGACGGCGGTCGTGAACGCCACGGAGCCGGGCGCGTAGCCGACCTCCACCTCCTGCACGGCGGGCCGGGCGCTGTCGTACTGCCGGTTGCCGTTCTGGTAGGCGAAGACGCCGCAGACGCCCTTCGTGGTGAAGGTGACCACGCCGTCCTTCGCCGAGCACGACGCGGTGGTGAGGAGGAACGGAGCGATGCCCGAGGCGCCGCCCTCGATCACGGGGCGGTACGTGTCCCCGAGGACGGCGCCGACCGGAGGCGCGCTCGTGATCCGGACCGTCTGCGGGAGGAAGTAGATCGAGTACTCCTGCTCGGCGTGCCGCGCGGGCCAGTAGCCGTCTCCGGGCTGGTCGAGGGACAGCACGCAGAGCCCGGCCCCGTCGTTCCGCACGGTCACTCCGTCCGGGAGGATCGAGCAGTCTCGGCTCGCGGAGAGCACGGGCACGCCCTTCGACGGGCCGGGCACGATCGTCGGCCGGTACGTCTCGAGCGACATCGCGTGCGGGGGCGCGGTGCTCCCGAAGGAGAGGTTCCCCTCGGGAGTCCCGACCGTGATGACCTGCCGGACCTGCGGAGCGGCGTCGTGCCGATCGTCCGCGGCCTGGTCGATCGTCACCGTGCAGGTGCCGTCGCCGAAGAACGTCACCACGTCGTCCGCGATGGTGCAGTTGCCGTTCTCGATCACCGCGATCACGAGCGGGTTGCCCGAGCCGCCGCCGGTCGCCTCGACCGTGTACCGGTCGTCGGTGAACACCCGGTCGGGCGGAGTCGAGGTGACGACGACCGTCTGGGGGATCCGCGAGATCGGGACGAAGCGCACCAGGCCGTCGGCGGCCGCGTACACGTCGTCGCCCGGCTGGTCGAACTGCACGCCGCAGGTCGAGGGCTCGGTGTAGGTCAGGATCTGCGCACCCGTCGCGTCGGGGGCGACGGTGCAGCCGAAGAAGGTCCTGACGAGCACCGGCAGTCCCGAGCTCGAGGTCGCCGTGGCGACGCCGGTCGACTCCAGGACGCCGGTCTTCGGCACCGCGACCGTCAGCGTCTGCGACGCCTTCGCGACCTCGAGATCGAAGGAGGCGCGCCCCGCGGTGTAGTGGTCGTCGCCGGCCTGGTCGGCGGTCACGGTGCAGGTGCCGCTCCGGGTGAAGGTCACGACGCCGTCGGCGATCGCGCAGGATCCGGTCGCTCCGATCGAGACGGGGCTCCCGGAGCCGCCGCCGGTGGCCGTCGGAGTGAAGGTGCCCAGCGCCGTCGGCGCGGTCGGCCGCGAGGAGGTGAAGGCGACCGTCTGCGAGAACTTCCGGACCGTGATCCGGAACGAGGACGTGCCGGTGTTGCCGGCCTCGTCGTCCGCGGTGCAGTCGACCGTCGTGTCCCCGATCGGGAAGACGCTTCCCGAGGCGGGCGTGCAGGTCGAGCCCACGGCTCCGTCGACCGCGTCCTGCGCGGAGGACGCGAAGGTGACGACGGCGCCGGAGACGTCGGCCGGCTCGGCCGTGACGGCGGCGGGCACGGTCACGACGGGGGCTGAGCGGTCGGCCAGCGCGAAGGTGCCGGGGATCGACCGGAGGGTGTAGTTCGGCCCCGCGTCGCCTCCGTCGCACCGCGTGACGTAGTCGCCGACGGGCGTGCGCGCTCCGATCGTCACCTTCCCGGTGCCGTCCGCCGTGTAGTAGGCGCCGGTCGGCTCGGTGACGAACCGGTCGGTTCCTGCGAAGCCGTCGGCCGTGCAGGTGACCGTCGGGGCGGTCGCGGTGCCGTGCGCCTGCGTCCCGGGGCTCGACGCGGTCACCGAGAGGGGCGCCGGCGAGATCGTGAGCGCGCCGTCGATGGTGATCAGCTGTCCCGAGGGGTTCGTCAGGCCGGAGCAGCGCGTGGGGTAGCGGCCGACGGGGGTCGTCGCGGAGAGCGCCAGCGGCGTCGTGAATCCGGTGTCGGACGCCGCGAAGGCGCCGCAGGAGACCGTCCCGGAGGGGGAGCCGGTCACGGAGGCGGTGATCGCGGGGGGAGTGGATCCGTAGGTCGACGAGGGCGAGGAGGCGGTCACCATCGGGACGGCCGCGACGATGCGCAGCGCGCCGTCCTTGTACCCCGCGATCGTGTAGTCGCTGCTGACCTTCGCGCCGCTGCACCGCGTGGTGAAGGTGGTGAAGGTGGAGGTGGGCCAGTTCGGGATCAAGCGGTAGATGACGTCGTCCGCCGTGACGATCGGCCGGTAGACGCCGGCCGTGAGCGGGGCGCCGAAGGTGTCGGTGCCGACGAAGGCGGCCGTGCAGCGCAGGTCGGGGGACGGCGCGCCTCGCGGGTAGTCGACCGTCGGGGCGGTCACCGTGAGCGCCTTCGGCTTCGCCGTGAAGCTCTGCAGGGGCTCGCCCGCCCAGCCCAGAGGAGCGAGCGCGTCGAGCCTCGCCGCGAGCGTGCAGACGCCGGCGTGGAGCACGGTCACCCTCATGCCGCTGACGGAGCAGGTCTCGGCGGTCCTGCTGCTCAGGACGATCGAGCGGCCGGGCACATCGACGGCCTGCGCGTAGGGGCTCGCGTCGAAGGAGTCGCCGTACGCCTTCTGCGGGAGCGTCGACAGGTCGAAGCGCACGCCGCCCACCGCCACGGTGGCCGGCTCGCTGCGGACGCTGCCCCCGCAGGTGGTCAGGGTCGCCCGGTAGCGGTAGGAGCCGGTGGGATCGGGGCCGGCCTCGAGGAACGCGGTCCCGTCCTCCCGGGCGCCCGCCCGGCCGAGCGCGGGCTTCCACGTGGCGCCGCCGTCCGTGGACCTCTCCCAGGACACGGCGGGGATGCCGCCGTAGACGGCCGAGACGCTCACGCCCATCGTCAGCGTGTAGACCTGGTTGGTGACGCCCGCGATGTCCGAGGGCTGCCGGGTGATGACGGGTGCCGCCGCGCACGCGCGCACCTCGTGGCGCAGAGCGGGGAGCGCCGACCAGCTCCCTCGTCCCGCCTCGGCGGGGGTGATGGTGTCGGGGTAGTGCGCGCGGATCTCGTTCCAGCCCTGCGGGATGTCCCTCGTGGTCAGCACGCCGACGCCGTCCGCGTCGAGGGTCACCCTGCTGGTACCTGCACCGGTGAGGATCTCGACGGTGCCGCCGGCGGCCACCGGCCGGCCCAGGCTCGGGATGGTCACCTTCGCGGTGACGGTGACCTCCTGCCCGAGCATCGAGAAGTCGGGGGTCCGCGTCACGGTCACGGCGGTGTCGTACACCGGAGCGACCACGGGGTCGGCCGCCGTCGGGCCGGCCGTCTGCGAGATCCTCGTCACGCTCGGGTGCACGTAGCTCGAGCCGCCGCCGCCGGCGCCGGGGTCGTTCATGACGCCGAGGGTGTCGTTCATGCTGCCGAACACGTAGGGCGATCCGCCGCCGCCGCCGTACCACCAGCCGGCCCCGCCGCCGCCGCCGCTGTGGCCGGGGAACGAGCAGTTGCCGCCGCCGCCGCGGGAGGCGCCGGCGTCGGCGCCCTTGCCGTCGTTGAGGAACACGCCCCACTGGCCGTTGTTGCCGTCGGCGCACTCGCCGAACGTGCTGTAGCCGCGGGCGCCGGGCGAGCCGCCCGAGCTCTGCCCGGCCGCGCCGCCGCCGCCGCCGTCGGCCGCGTTGTTCCTGCCGCCGTTCCCGCCGCCCCTCGCGCCGCTGCCGGCGTCGGCGTCGCCGCCGACCGAGGACCGCCCGCCGCCGCCTCCGCCGCCCGCCGCCACGGCGAGGGCGTGCTGACAGCCGTCCGAGCCGGCCGTGCTGAGGTACTGGGCGTCGCCGCCCGCGCCGCCGGAGTCGCCCGCGTAGACGCCGCCGTTCACGTAGCGCGTGGCGCCTGCCGCTCCGGCCGGGGCGCCCGTGAGGCGCCCGATCTCCAGCACCTGCCCGGGCGTGACGGGCACCTCCACGACGAGGCTGGAGCCGCGTCCGCCGGCGTTGCCCGTCCCGAGGCCGCTCGCACCCTTCCCGCCGTTCTGGCCGCTGAGGACGGCTCGGACCGTCGAGACCCCGGTCGCGGGAACGGTGTACTGCGACACCGGCGAGACCTTCGGGGAGGTGAAGCACGCGGTGCTGAAGACCGGCGCCGCCGACGCGGTCGGCGCGGCCACGACGCTGAGTCCTGCGCCCGCTACGAGCACGGCCGCGGCGACGAGGGAACGGAGGAAGGACTGGCGCATGTGCTGCTACTCCCGGCTGCTGCCGGGAGCGGGCGCCCGCGGTCGGCTCAGAGTAGGGCGGTCGTCGACCCGCGAGGAAGGCGCAAGATACACGAACGCCCTGCTCGGGGGGTACGGGAGGCCACTTGTGCCGGAACCTCCCAGGAAGTCCCCGTGCACGTCCGGGCAGCGTCCCCACCCTGTCCGGGCAGTGTCCCCACCCTGTCCGGGCAGTGTCCCCACCCTGTCCGGGCAGTGTTCCCACCCTGTCGGGAGAGTGTCCCCACCCTGTTGCGGCCGCCGCCCGGGTCGCGTAGCCTAGCGAGGTTGCGTGCATCTGCACGCGCTTGCGTGCTGCCCACCGGGCAGGAGCTCCGGCTCCGGCCGGACAGGCGGGCGGTGCGCCGACAAGTGACCTTGGGTGGGTCGGGCGGGGCTTCCTGCCGCGCGTGATCCACGGTAACCACACATGGAGGAAACCATGGCAGCAGTCTGCCAGGTGACCGGAGCCGTCCCCGGCTTCGGGCACGCCATCTCGCACTCGCACCGGCGCACCAAGCGCCGCTTCGACCCGAACGTGCAGAAGAAGACGTACTACGTGCCGTCGCTTCGCCGTAACGTCACCCTGACCCTCTCGGCCAAGGGCATCAAGGTCATCGACGCCCGTGGCATCGAGTCCGTCGTCAAGGATGTTCTCGCTCGCGGGGTGAAGATCTAATGGCCAAGCAGCAGGACGTCCGTCCGATCATCAAGCTCCGTTCGACGGCCGGCACCGGTTACACCTACGTGACCAAGAAGAACCGCCGCAACGACCCCGACCGTCTCGTGCTCAAGAAGTACGACCCCGTAGTGCGCAAGCACGTCGACTTCCGCGAGGAGCGCTAAGTATGGCCAAGAAGAGCAAGATCGCCCGCAACGAGCAGCGCAAGGTGATCGTCGACCGCTACGCCGCCAAGCGCCTCGAGCTGAAGAAGGCCCTGGTCGACCCGGCCGGGACCGACGAGACCCGTGAGGCCGCCCGCGTCGGCCTCCAGAAGCTCCCCCGCAACGCCTCGCCCGTCCGCGTCCGCTCGCGCGACGCCGTCGACGGCCGCCCCCGCGGCAACCTCACGAAGTTCGGCATCTCGCGTGTCCGCTTCCGTGACATGGCGCACCGCGGCGAGCTGCCCGGTATCACCAAGTCCAGCTGGTGACCGAGCGCCGCTAGCGGCGTGAACGACCGAAGGCCCGTGATCGAAGGATCGCGGGCCTTCGTCGTCCCGCCGGCGGACGTAAAATGTGCGGATGACCGACTCCAGCCTGCCCACCGTCGCCGAGATCGCGGCGCTCATCGACCACGCGATCCTGAAGCCCGAGCTCACCCGCGCCGAGGTCGACGCCCAGCTCGACGAGGCGCGCGCGTCCGGCGTGTTCAGCGTCTGCGTCCGCCCCTCCGACATCGCCCACTCGGTCGCTCGGCTCGAGGGCTCCGGCGTCCTGGTCGGCACGGTCATCGGCTTCCCCCACGGCACCACCTCGACCGCAGCGAAGGTCGCGGAGTCGCGTCAGGCGCTCGCCGACGGCGCGTCCGAGCTCGACATGGTCGTCAACATCGGCCGCCTCCGCAGCGGCCTGCTCCAGGACGTCGAGGACGACGTCCGCGCCGTGGTCGAGGCCGCCGAGGGCCACGTCGTCAAGGTCATCCTCGAGACGAGCCTCCTCGACGACGAGCAGGTCGTCGAGGGCAGCCGGGCCGCCGAGCGCGCCGGAGCGGACTTCGTGAAGACCGCCACCGGCTTCGCGGGCGGAGGCGCGAACGAGCACGACCTCCGCCTCATGCGCGGCGCCGTCTCGGAGGCCGTCCAGGTGAAGGCGTCCGGCGGCGTCCGCGACCTCGACACGCTCCTCGCCTACCGCGGCCTCGGCGTCACCCGCTTCGGCACCAGCGGCTCCGCGACCATCCTCGGCGACCTCGCCGCGCGGCACTCGGGCGACTCCTCCGCGGCACGTGTCGACTCCGCCTCCTACTGACGGAGCGGCCGACGAGGGCCGCACCGCACCCGCCGACCGGATGACGCCCGTGCGCCTGCGCCCGGGCCGCGCCGGCCGGTGGGCGGAGCGGACCCGCCGCCCCCTCGACGAGATCGCCCGCGCCCTCAAGGAGCGCGTCTACGCGACCTTCACGGGCCTGGCCGTGGTGATGATCTACCTCGTCGGCGACCACCCCGACGCGGTCCACGCCCTCCAGAGCCTCGTGATCTCGATCATCGGGATCTCGGCCGCGGGCTTCGTCGCCGAGGTGATCGCGCACCAGGTCGTGCACGCCTCGGCGCCCTCGCGCTCCGAGACGCACACCATGCTGCGGATCGCGGGCGGGGCGCTCGCCTCGGCGTCGCTGCCGGTCCTCGCGCTCGGTGCCGCGGCGCTGGGCTGGATCGACGCGACGGTCGCGCTGCGGATCGGCGCGGGCGTCTACGTCGCCACGCTCGCGGGGATCGCCCTCATCGCCGTCGTGCGCGCGGGCCTCTCCCGGAAGGAGAGCATCTTCTCGCTGCTCGGGATCGTGGGCCTCGGCGTGCTGGTCGTCGGCGTGCTCGCGCTCGCGCACTGATCCGGAGGCGCCGCCGCGCGTAGGCTCGGACGGATGACGTCACGCACCAGGGTCGAGCTCGGCCGCCGGGAGGACCTCGGCGCCGACTGCGCGAACTGCTTCGGCCTGTGCTGCGTGGCCCTCGCCTTCGCCCGCTCCGCCGACTTCCCGTTCGACAAGCGCGCCGGGGACCCGTGCGTGAACCTCGACGGCGCGGACGCGTGCACGATCCACCGCCGGCTCCGGCCGCAGGGCTTCGTCGGCTGCACCGTCTTCGACTGCTTCGGCGCCGGCCAGAAGGTCTCGCAGCACACGTTCGGCGGCGTCTCCTGGCGGTCGGATCCGGCCGTGCGCGAGCGGATGTTCGCGGTGTTCCCGCTGATGCGCCGCCTGCACGAGCTGCTCTGGTACCTCGACTCCGCACTGGCGCTTCCCGGTGTCGGCGCGCCGCTCCTCGACGAGCTGCGCGAGCGGTTCGACGCGGTGCACGCGCACACCCTCGGTGAGCCGGAGCAGGTGGTCGCGGTCGACGTCGACGCGGAGTACGGAGCGTCCCGGCCGCTCCTGATCGCGGCGAGCGCGGCCGCTCGCGCAGGAGCGGCGCCGGCTGCCCGCCGGTCGAGGGGCCGTCGGCTCGCTCCGGGTGCCGATCTGGCGGGCGCACCACTCCGGAACGCGGACCTGCGGGGAGCGGATCTGCGGGGCGCGCTCCTCCTGGCTGCGGACCTGCGGGGTGCGGATCTGCAGCGGTGCGACCTGCTGGGGGTGGACCTTCGCGATGCGGACGTGTCCGGCGCGCGGCTCGCCGAGGCGGTCTACCTCACCCAGGCGCAGGTGAACAGCGCTCGAGGGGATGCGGCGACCACGCTGCCGTCGCACTTCGAGCGCCCGTCGCACTGGGGCGGCTAGGCCGCCACGTCAGAGGCTGCGGGGGCCGCCCAGCGACTCGTCGCCGCCCTCGTCGTCGACGCCGAGGGCCTCGACGACCTCGCGGCCGAGGAGGTGCGCGCCGCTCCAGCCCTCGATGACGCACCGGGGGAACGCCTCGCGGTCCGGCGAGCCGAGCCATGCGGCCGCGGCCTCGCGGGCCCATGCCTCCGAGGCGTACACGCCGATGATCTCGGTGCGGTCGTCCCACGGCGTCGCGGTCGAGAGCACGAAGTGGTCACCGTTCACGATCGGATCTCCTCCGGCTCTCGGGGTTCAGCGACCCCGTGGGAGTGCGGGACCGGACCGGACGCTACCCGCGGGCGGGGGAGCGCGTCTCCGGGGTCGACACGAGCGCGGATGAAGGCTACGGGAACGTCGAGCGCGGCGCGATCACCCGATGGTCCCACGCAGGCGGGCGTTCAGCCCACCCAGAGCCGTCGCGATCTCGTTCTCGTCACTTCCGGGGAGGAGGGCTCCGCCCTGCTCGAGGCCGTGGCGCAGGGCCTCGACCTCCTCAGGGGGGAGTCCGCCGCTGTCGAGGAGGGCCTGGAGGGCGGCGAGGATGCCGACGAGGGCGACGGCGTCGTCCAGGTCGAGGGGGCGGACGCAGGACTTCTCCATGTCATCGCTCCTGTTCGGGTCAGACGACGCGCGGGTCGGACTCCTGGGTGTCGTCCTCGGGGATGTGGACGTCCTGGACGGTCACGTTGATCTCGGCGACCTCCATGCCGGCGATGTGCTGGATGGCGTCGGCGACGGCGGAGCGCACGTCCTCGGCGACCTTCTGCAGCGGCGCGGGGTACTCGGCGACGATGGTGATGTCGGCGGCGACCTGGCGCTCGCCGACCTCGACCTTGACGCCCTGGCCGCGGTCGTCGTTGCCGATCGCACTGCGGATGGCGCCGATCGCTCGGGCCGCTCCTCCGCCGAGGGCGTGGACGCCCGGGACCTCGCGCGCGGCGATGCCGGCGACCTTGGCGATGACGCCGTCCTCGATCACGGTGCGTCCGGATCCGGTGCTGGTCTGACGGGTGGTGGTCGCGGTGGTCTCGGCCATGGTCTCCTCTTTCGCTCGGGGCCCGATCGCTCGATCAGGCGGGGTATGCAGGTAGGACGCTCCGTCGACGCCGAACGTCACGGTCGGATCCGGCCCGCCCAGGCAACTGCCAGAGAGGAGGGCCGGGCCGGGCCGGTCCTCTCAGGAACGCGGTCGACGCCCGTCGATTCGCCCTCGGCCCGGTGCTGTGGTGGCATGGAGCCGTGACCGACGCGACCGCCCCGCAGGCGCCCCTCCCCGATCGGACGGCCGCGCGCATGCGCCCGCGCGCCCTGCTCGTCCTGGCCCTGATCGGCGCGGTCGGCGGGACCCTGTCGGGCGCGTTCGGCGTCGGCGGCGGGATCGTGATGGTGCCGATGCTGATCGCGTGGGCCGGGATGGACCAGCGCCGCGCCTCCGCCACCTCGCTGCTCGCGATCGCTCCGACCTCGGTCGCCGGAGCGTTCGGCTACGCCCTCGCCGGTCAGGTCGCCTGGGTCCCGGCGGCGGTGATCGCGGCTGCGGCGATGCTCGGGGCGGTGGCCGGATCCTGGCTGCTAGCGCGGCTGCCTCTGGGCGTGCTGCGCTGGATGTTCGTGGCGCTGCTCGTGGCCGCGGCGGTGCGGATGGCCGTGTTCGGCTCGAACGACACCGGCGACGTCGCCGAGGGCTGGGGCGTGTGGCCCGGATTCGCGGGGCTCGGCATCGGGATGGGCGTCGCCTCCGGCCTCTTCGGCATCGGCGGCGGAGCGATCGCCGTGCCGGTCCTGGTCGGGGCCTTCGGGCTCGCGGACCTCCTGGCCAAGGGCACCTCGCTCGCCGCGATGATCCCCACGGCGGTCATCGGCTCGATCGCGAACGCCCGGCGCGGCCTGCTCGACGTGCGCGCGGGCCTCGTGGTCGGGCTCACCGCGACGGCGTTCTCCTTCGCAGGAGTGGCGCTCTCCTTCCTCCTGCCGGCGCGCGTGTCCGGGATCCTCTTCGCGGTCCTCCTCCTGCTCGCGGCGGTGCAGCTCGCCCTTCGCGGGCGGCGCCGCTGAGCCCTGCACGACGCGGATCCCCGCCGTCAACGCCCTGTCCGATCCGTCGCAGACGCTCGTAGCGTCGTCGCGATCGGGCGCGGGCCCGGAGGGGCGGGAGCACGATGGAGCAGCAGCAGCAGCGGGATCAGCAGCACCGGCAGCAGCGGCGAGGGGGCGGCGCGAGCCTGCACCGGGACGTCGCACCCGGGGTGCACCGGCTCGAGCACGCCTGGACGAACCTCTACCTGATCGAGGAGGCGGGCCGGCTGACCGTCGTCGACGCCGGACTCCCGAGGACGTGGCCGCACCTGGTCCGCGCGCTGGAGGTGCTCGGCCGCTCGCTCGGCGACATCGACGCCCTCGTGCTGACCCACGCGCACTTCGACCACCTCGGCGTCGCCCGCAGCCTCGTCCGGCGGGGCGTCCCCGTGCACCTGCACGCGGCCGACGAGCCGCTCGCCGCGCAGCCCTACTCCTACCGCCGCCAGCGCACCCCGTTCGTGTACCCGCTGCTGCACCCCTCCGCGATCCCGGTGCTCGGAGCGATGGCCCGTGCGGGCGCGCTCGCGGTGCCGCCCGTGCACGGGACCCTGCCGCTGACCGCCGGAGCGGTGCTCGACGTGCCCGGATCGCCCCGCGTGCTCGCGACTCCGGGGCACACCGACGGGCACGTCTCGCTGCACCTGCCCGAGCGCGACGCGGTGATCGGCGGAGACGCCCTGGTCACGCTCGACCCCTACTCCGCGCGCACCAGCCCGCACCTGGTCGCGCGCGCCGCGACCGCCGACACGGCGCAGTCCCTCGACTCGCTGCGGGTCCTCGCCGGGACCGGGGCGCGGACACTGCTCCCCGGCCACGGCGCGCCCTGGCGCCTGGGCGTCGCGGCGGCGGCCGAGCTCGCGGCGCGGACGCCGATCGCCTAGGGCGCGCCGCCGCAGGCCGCTCAGAGGCCGGTGGCCTGCCTCCCCGGCCGACCCGGCCCCGCAGCCGTGGCACCATCGGAGGTGATGTCGATCCCCGGTCCCGCATGAGCGCGGTCAGCTACCAGGCCGCGTCGATCCCCCTCCGCCTGGCCAGCGCCGGCATGGTCGTCGCCCTTCCCGTCCTCGCCGTCGAGCGTCTCGGCGACGTCGCGCTCGGCGGCGCCCTGACCGGAGCGGCGCTCTTCCCCGCCGTGATCGCCGCGCCGCTGGTCGGCACGGTGCTCGACCGGGTCCGCCGCCCCCGCCGGCTCCTGGTCGGCGCCGCGCTCACGACCGCCGTCGCCTTCGCGGTCGCCGCCTTCCTCGGCGAGGTGCCGACGCCGCTCATCGTGGTGCTGCTGCTCCTCGCGGGGCTCGCGACGCCCGTCTACATGGGCGGCATGTCGAGCTTCGTCACGAGCGCCATCCCGGAGCCGCGCCGCGCCTACGCGCAGGACTCGCTCTCGTACACGGTCGCCTCGATCAGCGGGCCGGCCATCGTGGGCCTCGCGGTCGGAGTCGGGGGAGCGCGGACCGCGATGCTCGCCATGGCGGTCCTCGCCCTCATCGGCGTCGTCGGGTCGCTCGGCCTCGCCATGGAGGCCCGTCCGGCGCCGACCGTCGGCGTGCTGCGGACGATCGTCGCGGGCGTCACCCACCTCGTGCGGCACCGTCCGATCGCGGTGGTCACCTCGGCGGGCACGCTCAGCCAGGTCGCGGGCGGAGCGGCGGGAGTCGCGGCGATCAGCCTCTCGGTGGAGCGGCTGGGCAGCACCGACGCCGCCGCGTGGATCCTGACCGCCTTCGCCGTGGGCGGCCTGCTCGGCGCCCTCGCCGTGGCGGCCCGCCGCTGGACCCGCCGTCCGCCGGCGTGGACCATGGGCGCCGCCTACATCGCGACCGGCGCCGTCCTCCTGGTCGCCGTCCCCGACCTGGGCGTCGTCGTGGCGATCGCCGCCTTCGCGGTCGCGGGCGTCTTCACGGCCCCCTCGAACGCGGCGATGCTGCTGTTGCGCGACCAGGAGAGTCCCGCCGCCGTCCGCTCGCAGGTGTTCACGATCGGCGCGGGGCTGCGCTCCGCCGCCGCGGCCGTCGGCGCCGTGCTGGCGGGAGCGGCGTCCGGCCTCGGAGCCTCCTGGCTCGTCGCGGGGATCGCCGTGGTCTGGATCGGCTCCGGCCTGCTCCTGCGGCTGTTCCCCGCGCGCGACCGCGACTGACCCCGGCCGCGCGCGGAGCGCTCGGCGGGACCGGCACCACCGCGCGCGGGGATCGCGATCAGGCCGCGACGCCCGCCAGCGTGCCCGTGCTCGGCCCGTTCGGGTCGGTGATCATGCAGTTGATCGTGCGGTCGCCCGTGCCCCAGCTCTCGGCGGTCGGGTAGTAGTAGCTGAAGTCGTACGCCGAGTCCTGGTAGCCGATCCCGGTGAACGACTCGAACGCCGTGACGCAGTCGGTCTCGGCCTGCTCCGTCGCGACCGACTCGCCCGGGTACTCGTCGGCGTCGGCCATCGTCAGGTTCTGGAACACCTCGTAGACGTGCGGGTCGGTGCAGGGCACGGTCGGCACGTCGGTGACCTCGGTCGCCTCCTCGCTGAGCTCGCCGTTCAGGCAGTCGCCCACGCGCAGCTGGAAGACGTCGGTCGTCCCGCCCTCGGTGATCTCCCCGGTCTCGTCGTCGCGGGTCTCGCCTCCCATCAGGCCGTTCAGGCCCGAGCAGCCGGTCAGGCCGAGGGCGAGGGCCGCGCCGGCGGCCAGGACGAGGGCGGTTCTGCGGCGGTTCATGGCGACTCCCGGGATCAGCGGTACGGAGGTGTTCCTGTGACGACTCCCAGGCTAGGGGTGCAAGGCATCCGTCCCGAGGGGGATGCACTCGATCCGGATCTCCACTTTCCGGAGTAGCGGACGCTCAGCCCGGTCCGGTCGAATGGGGTCATGGCTCAGAAGACGGTCGCAGACCAGCTCATCGCTCAGCTCATCGACGCCGGCGTCTCCCGCATCTACGGGATCGTCGGCGACTCGCTGAATCCGATCGTCGACGCGGTGCGCCGCAGCGGCGGATCCGAGAAGGGAGGCATCGACTGGATCCACGTGCGCAACGAGGAGGCGGCCGCCTTCGCCGCCGGCGCGGAGGCGCAGCTCACCGGGCGCCTCGCCGTCTGCGCCGGCAGCTGCGGCCCCGGCAACCTGCACCTCATCAACGGCCTCTACGACGCGCACCGCTCCTCCGCCCCGGTGCTCGCCATCGCGAGCCACATCCCCAGCAACGAGATCGGCTCGTCCTACTTCCAGGAGACGCACCCGGACAGGCTCTTCGTCGAGTGCTCGAACTACCGCGAACTGATCTCGACCGCCGCCCAGGCTCCGCGGGTCGTCAACGCCGCGATGCGCAGCGCGGTGGCGCTCCGCGGAGTCGCCGTGGTCACCCTCCCCGGTGACATCGCCGAGCTGGAGGCGGTCGACGGCTTCCCCGCGTTCGTGCTGCCGTCGACACCCGTCCTGGTCCCCGCCGACGCCGACGTCCGCGCCCTCGCGGCCGCGATCGACCAGGCGCGGACCGTCGCGATCTTCGCGGGCGCCGGAGTGCAGAACGCGCACGACGAGGTCGTCGCCTTCGCCGAGCTGGTGGGCGCGCCCGTCGGGCACAGCCTGCGCGGCAAGGAGTGGATCCAGTACGACAACCCCTACGACGTCGGCATGACGGGCCTCCTCGGCTACGGAGCGGCGCACGCCGGCATGCACGACGCCGATCTGCTCCTCCTCCTCGGCACCGACTTCCCCTACGAGCAGTTCCTCCCCGACGCCTCGAAGGTGGTGATCGCTCAGGTCGACAGCGACGCCTCGAAGCTCGGTCGCCGCGTCAGCGTCGCGCACCCCGTCCACGGCGACGTGGCGGCGACCCTCACCGCGCTGACCCCGCTCGTGCAGCGGAAGGACCACCGCTTCCTCGACAAGACGCTGAAGAAGCACGAGAAGCTGGTCACCGGAGTCGTCGGGAAGTACACCGAGGTCGGCACGCGCAGCCCGATCCACCCCGAGCTCGTCGCCTCCACGCTCGACGGCCTGCTCTCCGAGGACGCGATCGTCACCGCCGACACCGGCATGGGCAACGTCTGGCAGGCCCGCTACATCACCCCCAACGGGAAGCGGCGCCTGCTCGGCTCGTACATGCACGGGTCGATGGCGAACGCGCTGCCGCAGGCGGTCGGCGCGCAGCTCTCGCACCCCGGTCGCCAGGTCGTCTCGCTGAGCGGCGACGGCGGGCTCTCCATGCTGATGGGCGAGCTGGTCACGGTCGCCGCCTACCGGCTGCCCGTGACGATCGTCGTGTTCAACAACTCCACGCTCGGGCTGGTCAAGGTCGAGATGCTGGTCGACGGCTTCCCGGACTTCGCCGTCGACGTGCCGATGGTCGACTACGCGAAGGTGGCGGAGGCGATCGGCATCCGCGGCATCCGCGTCGAGGACCCGCGCGACGTGGAGGAGGCCCTCCGCTCGGCTCTCGCCGACGGCGGCCCGGTCCTCGTCGACGTGGTGACGGATCCGCTCGCCCTCTCGCTCCCGCCCACGATCACGGGCGCGCAGGTGAAGGGCTTCGCGCTGGCGGTCTCGAAGATCGTGATGAACGGAGGAGCGGGCGAGGCCGTCGCGCTGGCCCGCACCAACATCAAGCACGCTCTCCGATGATCGACGCCCGAGCGCTCGCGAGCGGCACCTGGTTCGTCCGGGGCTCCTCGCTGCCGCTCTGGCGCTCGCGGTCGGGGGTGGCGATCACGTACGCGCCGCTCCCGACCGGCGGGATCGGCGACGTCGTCAGCTGGCGCGGCCGCACGCGCTCGCACTACGTGGTCGGGATCGACATCCCCGACCCGCACGATCCGTCCGGCTTCCGCTGGCGGGGCGTCGAGCCGCTGACCCTCCTCGTCCGCAGCCGCTGGTCGTTCGTGGCCGCCGACGACGAGGCGGGCTGGGCGCTCACCCGCTTCGCCCGGACGCCGTTCACGCCCGCCGGCGTCGACGTGTACGTCCGCGAGCCGCACCCGGCCCGCGGCGTCCTCGCGGCGGCGCTCGCCGCCTGCGCCGCCGACCCGCGCACGTCCGCGCTGCGCCCGCGCCTCTTCGAGGTCGCCCCCTGACTCCTGAGCGCGCGCCCTCCCGTGAGGCGTCACGAACGGTCGTCATCCCGCTCGGATGACGACCGTTCGCGACCCCTCGGCGGTCGTCGATGCGGAGCCCGGTCGGCGAGTGCTCGTCGCAGGCGCTCGACGGAGCGCTCGGGGTGGGGGACGAACTCGGCGCCGACGATGCGGACGACGCGGACCCCGATCGAGGCGAGGTCGTCGTAGCGGCCGAGGTCGCGCGCGAAGCGCCGGTTGCTGGTGCGATGATCGTCGCCCTCGTACTCCCACGCGACCCGCTCCGCGGGGTACCAGCGGTCCGGCCGCCCGACGAAGACCCCGTCGGAGTCGAGCAGCGGCTCCTGCAGCACCGGCTCCGGGAGCCCTGCCCGGAGCGAGGCGAGCCGGAACCGCGACTCCTGCCGCGAGTCCGCCCCGTCGCGCACCAGAGCGAGTGCGGCGCGGAGTCGCACCGAGCCCCGACCGCGGAAGGCCGACACGCGCTCCCGCAGGTCGGGCAGAGGCACCCAGGGCCGTCGATCGGCCGGATCGCCGACGACCGGCGTGCGCACCAGCGCGTCGCCCACCGCGACGAGGTCGTCCGGCTCGAGGAGCGCGGAGAGATGGCAGAAGAGCGAGGCCGGATCGGTGAGGGGCAGTCCGCGGCGCAGGACGCGGCGGACGTCGGGATCGGCGAGGGCGTGGCCGACGACGTTCCGGTGCCGGGGAGCGCGTCCCGGCCGGCGGACGCTGACGTGCACCGGCTCGTCCGCAGCGGCGGGCGGGAGGTCGAGCGGCCAGAGCCGCGCCGCCGGCACGTGGCTCAGGAGAGCCTGCGGACCGACCAGCGCGAGGAGCGCCTGCGCGCGCAGGCGCAGGTCGGGGTCGGGGTCGGCGGTGCGGACCCCGTGGAAGGGCCGGTGGAGGTCGGAGCTGCGGAGCCGCCCGCGGCTCAGACCGCTCGCGCGAGCGTCAGCGACGGTGAAGGCGCGGTCGCGGAGTCCGATCGGAAGCGGCGAGGGATCGTGCATCCGGCCACTGTCCCGCCTCCCGATCCTCGTGAACCGGTTCTCCACAGGTCGGATCCCCCGCCCACCCCGCTCGACCGCGTCCATGCGTCACGAACGGCCGCCATCCCGCTCGGATGACGACCGTTCGCGACCCCTCAACGAGCCGGTGCGCGCATGTGCGAGCGCGTCACTCGCCGAGCGTGATCGCCTGCGCCTCGACGAGCTCGGGCTCGGGCTCGTGGGCGTCGGCGCGGGCCAGGGTGCGGCGTCCGAGCAGCACGATCAGCGCGGCGACGGCGACGGCCCCCGCCGCGGCGTACATCGGGAAGGCCGGCGAGATCGCGGCGGCCAGGGCGGAGGCGGCGGGCGGGGCGATCGCGCCGCCGAGGAAGCGGACGCCGGAGTAGGCGGACGAGGCGACGGAGCGGGGCAGGTCGGTCGCCTCCATCACGCACTCGGTGAGCACCGTGTTGACGACTCCGAGCAGCAGGCCGCCGACGATGATGCAGACGATCAGGCCGACGCGCGACGAGATCACGAGGCCGCCGGCGATCAGGTCGAGCGCGAGCAGAAGCAGCACCGAGCGCAGCACGACGGTGCGCGGGAGGCGCCGGGTGAGCAGCGGAGCGACGAACACGGAGGTGACCGCCACGCCCAGGCCCCAGCCGAAGAACGTGAAGCCGAGGCCCATCTCGTCCAGCCCGAGCGGGTAGGGCGTGTAGGCGAGCAGCACGAAGAAGCCGATGTTGTAGAACAGGGCGGCGCCCGCCAGCGTGCGGATGGCCGGGACCTTGAGGGCCGCGAAGGGCGCCGAGAGCGGAGTCGGAGCGGGCTTCGGGCCGTCCTCGCGCAGGAGCGTCGCGATGGCGATGAAGCCGACGGCCATCAGCACGGCGGTCCCGAAGAACGGGCCGCGCCACGAGACGCTGCCGAGAAGCCCGCCGAGCAGCGGGCCGATGGCGATGCCGATGCCCAGCGCGGCCTCGTAGAGCACGATCGCCGCGGAGGAGCCTCCGCTCGCCGCGCCGACGATGGTCGACAGGGCGGTCGAGATGAACAGCGCGTTGCCGAAGCCCCAGCCCGCGCGGAAGCCGATGACGCCCTCGACGCTGCCCGCCGTGCCGGCGAGCGCGGCGAACACCACGATCAGCACCAGGCCGATCATGAGGGTCTTCTTGGCGCCGATGCGGCTGGAGAGCCAGCTGGTGAAGAACATCACGACGCCGGTGATGACGAGGTAGCTCGTGAAGAGCAGCGAGGTCTCGGTCGGAGTCGCCTGCAGGCTCTCGGCGATGGCCGGGAGGATCGGGTCGACCAGGCCGATCCCCATGAAGGCGATCACCGCGGCGAAGGCGACGGCCCAGACGGCCAGCGGCTGCTTCAGGATCGAGCCCTGGGCGGGCGAGTGGGGGGAGGTGGTCACGGCGTGGAGCCTTTCTCGGGGGAGGAGGGGACGGGGGTGCCGGCGATGCGGGCGACGCGGGCCTCGACGAGGATCGCGGCGCGCTCGAGGGCGAGGCGGTCGTCCTCGTCGAGGTCCTCGAACAGCGGGGCCAGGGCGGCCTCGAGGCGGAGCCGGTGCTCGGCGAGGGCGTCGAAGCCGGCGGGAGTTCCCTCGATCAGCCAGGCGCGGCCGTCGCCGGCGTCGTGGAGGCGGCGGATCCAGCCGGCCTCGTCGAGCCGGGCGATGATCCCGGTCATCGTCGGCTGGGTGACGCGGGCCCGCTCGGCGAGCTCGCCGAGGCGGGAGGGGGAGGCGGTGCGCAGCTCGGCGAGCGTCGACCAGACGGCTCCGGACTGCGCGCCGAGCCCGGTCGCGCCGCTCGCCCGCCCCGCGAACCGCGTGAGGGCGGTGGCGGCGGAGGCGAGACGCACGGGGGCACTGGGATCGGGCACGAGAAACAATATAGCACGCCTATGTAGTTCGGTGGAGGGCGCTCCGAGTCCACCCTCCATCGGGCGCACTCACTGACGTTCTCCTCCGCTTCTGTGACAGGATCGTCCGTATTCGCGCGTCCACTCCCGCGATCACCGACGGAAAGAGAAGTCATGTCCCCCAGCGAGCACGACGTCGTCGTGATCGGAGCCGGTGCCACCGGACTCACCGCGGCGCTCCGGCTGCAGCGGCACGGCCTCGACGTCGTCGTCGTCGAGGCGCGCGAGCGCGTGGGCGGGCGGCTCGAGACCCGCGTGGTCGACGGGCAGCTCCTCGAGCTCGGCGGCCAGTGGGTCTCGCCGGACCAGACGGCGCTCCTCGAGACCCTCGACGAGCTCGGCCTCGGCACCTACTCCCGCTACCGCGAGGGCGAGAGCGTCTACATCGGCGCCGACGGCTCCGCTCGCCGCTTCACCGGCGACATCTTCCCGGGGAGCGAGCGCACCGAGTCCGAGATCTCCCGCCTGATCGAGGTGCTCGACCGCCTCGTCGCCGAGACCGATCCGGCGGCGCCGTGGACGCACCCGCTCGCCCGCGACTACGACCGCATCACCTTCGCCGCCTGGCTGGAGCAGCAGAGCGACGACGAGGAGGCGCGGGCCAACATCGCCCTCTTCCTCGCCGACGCCATGCTCACCAAGCCGGCGCACGCCTTCTCCCTCCTCCAGGCGCTCCTCATGGCCGCGAGCGCGGGGAGCTTCAGCAACCTGGTCGACGCCGACTTCATCCTCGACAAGCGCGTGATCGGCGGCCTCCAGCAGGTCCCGGAGCGGCTCGCCGAGCGCCTCGGCGCCGAGCGCGTCCTGCTCGGGTACCCGGTCCGCTCCGTCCGCTACGGCGACGGCGGGGTCGAGGTGCGCGCCGACGGCGTCGTCCTCCGCGCCCGCCGTGCGATCGTCGCCGTGCCGCCGAACCTCGTCGGCCGCATCTCGTTCGACCCGCCGCTCCCGCGCCTGCGGCAGCAGGCCCTGCAGCACCAGTCGCTCGGCCTCGTGATCAAGGTGCACGCCACCTACGCCACGCCCTTCTGGCGCGCCGACGGCCTCTCCGGCACCGCGTTCAGCCCGCACTCGCTCGTCCACGAGGCCTACGACAACTCGAACCACGGGGAGGAGCGCGGCACCCTGGTCGGCTTCGTCTCGGACGAGAAGGCCGACCGCGTGCTCGCGCTCGACGAGGCGGAGCGGAAGGCCGCGATCCTCGACTCGCTCGCCGCCTACTTCGGCCCGGCCGCACTCGATCCGGTCGTCTACTACGAGAGCGACTGGGCGTCCGAGGAGTGGACGCAGGGCGCGTACGCCGCGAGCTTCGACCTGGGCGGGCTGACCCGGTACGGCGCGCTGCAGCTGGAGCCGGTGGGTCCGCTCCGCTTCGGCACGAGCGACCTCGCCGCCGAGGGCTACCAGCACGTCGACGGCGCCATCCGCGTCGGCAGGCGCCTGGCACAGGAGATCATCGACGAGGACGGCGCGACCGCACCGGCCCCCCAGCGCGAAGGAGCACAGCCCGCATGAGCACCCACTACGCCGTGATCGACCCGGCCACGGGGGAGACCCTCCGCGAGTACCCGACCCTCGGCGACGCCGAGCTGACCGCGGCGATCGGCTCGGCGCAGGACGCGTACTCCTCCTGGTCGCGGACCGTGCCCGTCGCGACCCGCGCGGCGCTGATCGCCCGCGTGGCAGAGCTGCACGTCGAGCGCGCCGACGAGCTCGCGGCGATCATCGTCCGCGAGATGGGCAAGCCGCTCGACCAGGCGCAGGGCGAGGTCGGCTTCGCCGCCGACATCTACCGCTACTACGCCGAGAACGGCGAGGCCTTCCTCGCCGACGAGCCGATCGAGCTCGCCGAGGGCACCGGCTCCGCGCTGATCCGCCGCGCCGGGCTGGGCGTGCTGCTGGGCATCATGCCGTGGAACTTCCCCTACTACCAGGTGGCCCGCTTCGCCGGCCCGAACGTGGTCGCGGGCAACACGATCCTGCTCAAGCACGCGCCGCAGTGCCCGGAGTCGGCCGCCGCCATCGCCGACATCTTCCATACCGCGGCCGAGGAGCTGGGCGCGCCCGCCGGCGTCTACGTGAACCTCTACGCCACGAACGAGCAGGCCGCGACCGTCATCGCCGACCCCCGGGTCCAGGGTGTCTCCGTCACCGGCTCCGAGCGGGCCGGCGCGGCCGTCGCGGAGCTCGCGGGCCGCCATCTGAAGAAGGTCGTGCTCGAGCTCGGCGGCTCCGACCCGTTCGTGCTCCTGTCGACCGACGACCTCGACAAGGCGGTCGAGGACGCGGTCGCCGCGCGCCTGGACAACAACGGCCAGTCCTGCAACGCCGCGAAGCGCTTCATCGTGATCGACGAGCTGTACGACGCGTTCGCCGAGAAGTTCACGGAGGCGTTCACCCGCGCCCAGCCGGCCGATCCGTTCGCGGAGGGCACCCTCCTCGGCCCGCTCTCCTCCTCCGCCGCGACGGAGCGCCTCGAGGCGCAGCTGGCGGCCGCGCGCGAGCAGGGGGCCACCGTCCGCGCCAGCGGCGAGGTGACCGGAAACTTCTTCCCGCCCGCCGTGCTCGAGGGCGTCACGCCCGCGATGGACGCCTACCGCGAGGAGTTCTTCGGCCCCGTCGCCGCGCTCTACCGCGTCCGTGACGAGGACGAGGCGATCGCCCTCGCGAACGACACCCCCTACGGCCTCGGCTCCTACCTCTACACGACCGACCAGGAGCAGGCGCTGCGCCTGGCGGACCGGATCGACGCCGGCATGGTCTGGATCAACCTCGTCCTCGGCGACGCGGCCGAGCTGCCCTTCGGCGGCGTGAAGCGCTCGGGCACCGGCCGCGAGATGGGCCGCCCCGCCCTCGAGGAGTTCGTGAACAAGAAGCTCATCCGCATCGCGTGAGACGGGCGCGGGCCGGGCCCCGGAGTCGATCCGGAGCCCGGCCCGCAGCCGCTCGGCCTGCGCCCGCTCACTTCTTCGTCAGCGACGACTCCTTGTGCGCGGCCTTCGCGTCGGTCTTGTCGCTCTGCACGATCCAGTAGGGCTCGTCGTCCGAGGCGTTGAACTTCTGCCCCTCGAACTGGAACTCCTTCGTCTTCTTCTCGACCAGCTCGCCGTGGGTCTCGCCCTGCGAGGTGTTCCAGCTGATCTTGTCGCCCTTCTTCACGAGGCGGCTCCTCTCTCTCGGTCGCGCCGGAGCGCGGTGGTCCCCTCGCGCGGAAGCGCGATGGTGGTGGTGACGTCGACGATCGCCGGAGCGGCGGGCGCCGACGAGAAGCCGAACCGCACGGGCGGCGAGAGCGGGCGCAGCGGGCCGAGGTCCTCCTCCGCCAGCACCGCGTGGACGCCCTCGACGCGGCGGATCGCCCGCACGCCGTAGTACTCGCGGCGTCCGTGCCCGGCCGACCCGGCCGTGCTCACTCCGCGGACGAGCAGGGAGGCGACCGGCGAGATCGCGGTCAGCCATGCCGGGTGCTCGGCGAGCGGTCGCGGAACGATCCGCAGCAGCCGGCCGAGCGCAGTGAGACCGCCGAGCTCCAGTCGCACCGCGAGCGGTCCGGCCGAGACGGACAGGCCGCCCGCGATCCTCCGCCACGACACCGGCGCGATCCGCACCTCGTCGAACGCGTACGTCGACCCGATGAAGTCCGCGACCTCGCGGGTCGGTGCGATCAGGAGGCGGTGGCCGTCGCCGTCCTCGACCATCGCGTCGGCGAACGGGCCGAAGGGGGTGTCCTCCCAGAGGCCCAGCACGATCCTCGTGCCCGAGGACGTGCCGAACCCCGCGATGCGCCCGCCGAAGCGGAGGAGCCGCGGGGTCCGGCCGGTCATCAGGAGGCCGAGCGCAGCAGCGTGAACGAGCCGTCGCGCACGATCAGCGTGGTGACCTCGCCCTCGACGACCTGCTCCGGGTCGCTCGAGGCGGCCAGCGTCCACTCGGCGCCGGGCGCCTCGGGAACGGTGAACTCGACGCCGTTCTCCGCCGCGTTCAGCAGCAGGGCGAAGCTCGCGCTGCCCTCGTGCTCGAACACGAAGGTGATCGAGCGGGCGTCGGGGTTGTCCCAGTCCTCGTCGGCGAAGCCCTGCGCGTCGGAGCGGAGGATGTCGACCGTGTCGGGGCCGCCGTCGCCGGGGGCGCGGCGGAACCACTTCGGGCGCAGCGCCGGCTCCGCGGCGCGGAGGGCGATCAGCTCGCGGGTGAAGGCGAGCAGCTCGCGGTCCGCGTTCTCCCAGTCGAACCACGAGATCTCGTCGTCCTGGCAGTAGGCGTTGTTGTTGCCGCCCTGCGTGCGGGCGATCTCGTCGCCGCCCAGGATCATCGGCACGCCGGCCGAGAGCAGCAGCGTCGCGAGGAAGTTGCGGCGCATGCGGTCGCGGCGCTCGTTGACCGCCTCGTTCTCGGTCGGACCCTCGGCGCCGTTGTTGGAGGAGCGGTTGTCGCTCTCGCCGTCGTTGTTGTCCTCACCGTTGGCCGCGTTGTGCTTGCGCGAGTAGGCGGTGAGGTCGGCGAGGGTGAAGCCGTCGTGCGCGGTGACGAAGTTGATGCTGGAGACCGGCGAGCGGCGGTCGGCCTCGTACACGTCGGGGGAGCCGAGGACGCGCTGCGCGGTCGTGCCGAGCACCGAGTCGGCGCCGTTCCAGAAGTCGCGCACGTCGTCGCGGAACTTCCCGTTCCACTCCGACCAGTCCGCGGGGAAGCCGCCGACCTGGTAGCCGGCGGTGTCCCACGGCTCGGCGATCATCTTGACGGGCGCGAGCACCGGGTCCTGCGCGATCAGGTCGAGGAAGGCGCTGTGCACCTCGGCCTCACCGGTCTGGCGGGTGAGGGTGGTGGCGAGGTCGAAGCGGAAGCCGTCGATGTGCATCTCGGTCACCCAGTAGCGCAGCGAGTCCATGATCAGGCCGAGCGCGGCCGGGTGCGCGACGTTGAGGCTGTTGCCGGTGCCGGTGGTGTCGAAGTAGTTCGCGCGGTCCTCCTCCACCAGGCGGTAGTAGGAGCCGTTGTCGATGCCCTTGAACGAGAGGGTGGGGCCCTTGTCGTTGCCCTCGGCGGTGTGGTTGTAGACCACGTCGAGGATGACCTCGAGGCCGGCCTCGTGGAACGCCTTGACCATGGCCTTGAACTCGTCGACCTGCGAGCCGTCGTCGCCGGCGTGCGAGTACTCGTTGTGCGGCGCGAAGAAGCCGAGGGAGTTGTAGCCCCAGTAGTTGCGCAGGCCCTTCTCCTCGAGGTGCGAGTCCTGCACGAACTGGTGCACGGGGAGCAGCTCGACCGAGGTCACGCCCAGGTCGGTGAAGTGCTTGATCGCGGCGGGGTGAGCGAGGCCGCGGTAGGTGCCGCGGATGTCCTCGGGCACGTCGGGGTGCAGCTTCGTGAAGCCCTTCACGTGCACCTCGTAGACGACGGTCTCCTCGAGCGGGATGCGCGGCGCGGTGTCGCCGCTCCAGTCGAAGGAGTCGGGGTCGGTGACGACGCAACGGGGGACCGCGTGCGCGGAGTCGGCGTCGTTGCGGGTGTCGGCGTCCTCGTAGAACTGGCCGAAGACGTCCTCGGACCAGGTGTACGAGCCCTCGATCGCGGTGGCGTGCGGGTCGAGGAGGAGCTTGGCGGCGTTGTGGCGGAGGCCGTTGGCGGGGTCCCAGGGGCCGTCGACGCGCAGCCCGTAGCGGGTGCCGATGCCCATCTCGGGGACGAGGCCGTGGAAGACGTGGCCGGTCCGCTCGGTGAGGGCGACGCGGGTCTCTGCTCCGGACTCGTCGAAGAGGCAGACCTCGACGCTGTCCGCGGTCTCGGAGTAGACGGCGACGTCGGCGCCGGCGTCGCCGCGGAGGGAGACGCCGAGGGGATACGGGAAGGAACGGGGGGATGCGGGCATGCGTCCATCCTGACCGGGCGGCTCCGGGAGCTTCGCGCCCTTGTCGCCGCGCCCGCCTCCCGCTAATCTTCCAGGCCCTCCCTTCGACACGGCGCCCTCCGCGGGCATATAGTCAGCTGGCTTACTAAATCTCGGAGGAGAGCGTCGTGCGCAACCGCAAGTGGATCGGGCTGGTCGTCATCAGCCTCGGAGTGGCGACGATCATCGTCGACTCGACCATCGTCAACGTCGCCATCCCGTCGATCGTCGCCGATCTCGGCATCACCTCGACCCAGGTGCAGTGGGTGCAGGAGTCGTACACGCTCGTGTTCGCCGCGCTCCTGCTGGTCTTCGGCACCCTCGCCGACCGCTGGGGCCGGCGCCGGATGCTGATCGTCGGCGTCTCGCTCTTCGCGCTCTCCTCCGTCGCGGCGGCCCTCGCTCCGACCGGCGACCTGCTGATCCTCTCCCGGGTCGTGCAGGGCGTCGGAGGAGCGATGGTGCTGCCGACGACCCTCTCGCTGATCAACGCCACCTTCCGCGGGCGCGAGCGCGCCATCGCCTTCGCCGTCTGGGGCTCGACCATCGGCGGCATGACCGCGGTCGGCCCGCTGCTCGGCGGCTGGCTCACCACCGACTTCTCCTGGCGCTGGGCGTTCGGCATCAACATCCCGCTCGGCGTGATCATCGTGGTCGGAGCGCTGCTGTTCGTCGACGAGTCGCGGCAGCCCGACGGGCGGAGGGTCGACCTCGTCGGCGCCGCGCTCTCGATCATCGCCTCCGCCTCCCTGGTGTTCGCCCTCATCGAGGGGCGCACCCTCGGCTGGTGGGGCGTCGACGAGCGCCTGAGCGTCGGCGGCTGGAGCTGGCCGCTCGGTCTCTCGCCGGTCCCGATCGCGTTCGCCGTCGCGGTGCTCGCCGGGGTCGCCTTCGTCCTCTGGGCGCGGGCCCGCGAGCGCGCCGGGCGCTCGGCGATGCTCGCGATCGGGCTCTTCCGCCTCGCCTCGTTCCGCAACGGCAACCTCGCCGCGATGATCGTCTCGCTCGGCGAGTTCGGGATCATCCTGGCGCTGCCGATCTGGCTCCAGAGCGTCCTCGGCTACACGGCCGTGCAGACCGGCCTGGTGCTCCTCGCGCTCGCGCTCGGCTCCTTCGTCGCCTCGGGCTTCGCCGGCGCCTTCGGCAACAGGGTCGCGCCGGTGCTGATCGTGCGGGTGGGTCTCGCGGCCGAGATCGTCGGCGTCGCGGGCATCGGCCTGGTCGTCTCCGACTCCACCCCGTGGTGGGCCCTCGTCCCGTTCCTCGCCGTCTACGGCTTCGGCGTCGGCCTCGCGACGGCGCAGCTGACCGGGGTCGTGCTCCGGGACGTGCCCGTCGAGCTCAGCGGGCAGGGCTCGGGCACGCAGTCGACCGCGCGGCAGATCGGCTCGGCGCTGGGCATCGCCGTGCTCGGGACGATCCTCTACACCTCGACCGCGGGGGTCCTCACGACCTCGCTCGAGCAGCAGGGCCTCCCCGCGGAGCAGGTCGCGAGCACCGTCGACGCGGTGGTCGACTCCTCCGGCGCCGCGATCGCCGGGCTGGCCGCCTCACCGGACACCGCCGACGCGGCCCGGGCGGCGGGCGAGGCGTTCTCGGACGGCACCCGCTACGCGGCCTTCGCGGCCGCCGGGTTCCTCGCCGTCGGCTTCCTGGCCACGCTCTCGCTCGGCCGCCCGGCAGAGGAGGAGGAGACGGTGGTCAGCTCAGCGGAGCCGAGTCGTCGGCGGTGAAGACGATCTTGCCGATCGTGCGGTCGGCGCCGGTCGCTCGGCGCGACAGCACGTCGACGACGTCGCCCAGCGGATGCACGGCGCCCGGCCGGGGCCGCAGCTCGCCGGAGGTGGCGAGCGAGACCGCGCGCCCGATCCGCTCCGCCGTCGCCACCACGATCATGTTGCGCACCCGCGGGCGGTCGCGGCGGACGAGGCCCGTCGCCTGCGAGACCAGCGCCGGACCGCTCGGCACCAGCGTCGCGATGCGCCCGCCCTCGGCCAGGAGGATCGCCGCGTCGTCGACCGGCAGGTGGCCGGAGACGTCGACGACCACGTCGAAGCGGCCGCCCAGCACCCCGAGGTCGAGCGCGCGGTAGTCGTGCGGCTCGGCGCCGAGCGAGCGGAGGAGGTCGGCGGAGGCGGCCGAGCCGGTGGCCGCGACCGTGCATCCCGCCCGCACCAGCAGCTGGATCGTCGGATCGCCGATGGCTCCCGAGCCGCCGCTGACGAGGACGCGCTCGCCGGCGCGCACGTGCAGTGCGTCCACCAGGCCCACCGCGGTGCCGCCCGACATCGCGAGCGTGACGGCCTCGACGAAGCCGAGGGAGTCGGGCATCGGGACGAGCGAGCGGCTGCGCGCGATGGACGCGTCGGCGAAGGCGTCGCCGTCGCGGGTCATCCCCACCACGCGGTCGCCGATCGCGACCGAGTGCGACCCCGGGCCGAGCGCCTCGACGGTGCCGGCGATGTCGAGGCCGAACCCGTAGGGACGGGAGCGGCCGACGGCCATGATCCGCGCGGAGCCGGACAGGATCTTCTCGTCGGTCGCGTTGATGCTCGCCGCGCGTGTGCGCACCAGGACCTCGCCGCGACCCGGCATGGGCACCGGCGCTTCCCGCCACGAGAGTAGATCGGGCCCGCCGAACCTGTCGTACCCGAGTCGTCGCATGTCGCTCCCGTCGTCCGTGCCAGCCCCCCGAGCCTAGGGCGTGGCCGCTGAGCGGAGGCGTCGCGGGCGCCCGGCGGAACCCCCTCCGGTGCTCGCGGGCCCGGTGCTACCGTGGCGGCCATGAGCGCAGACGACAGCCCCGAGTTCGCAGGCTTCGAGGCCACCCCCTCCACCGATGCGGAGAAGGCCGACGACGTCCGTCCCGCCGACGCCGAGGTCGAGGAGAACACGACGGCCGACGAGAGCCGCGACCCGGACCACGGCTACGACCCGATGAGCGAGAGCGGCTCCGAGAACGCCCCCGAGGTCGAGGTCGGCCCCCGCGAGGACGAGGAGGGCCTGCTTCCCCCCGGCAGCACCGCCGAGGGAGCCGGCACCGCGCTCGGCGCCGACGCCGTCGAGGGCGGCGAGCCCCTGGGCGAGAACGCGAGCGCCGGCACCCCCGGCCAGCTCGCCGACGAGCGCTGGCGCACCAACGGCATCAACCCGCTGGGGTGAGCCTTCTTTCGCGGCGGTCCCCGCCCGCCGCGGCGCAGTCGGCTACTCGGGATGGCCGGGCGGGTGGAGCGTCCTGCGTCCGGCTACGACGGAACGCTGACACGCGTTCCGCCGGTTCGCTTCGAGGACCCAGCGGCGGTGGACGCCCGGCCGCGCGGGCCATCGACTCCTCCGTCCACGGCCACGGCGGCGCGCCGTGAGGCGAACCGTCGAAACGCGTTCCAGCGTTTCGGCGTAGCCGGACGCGACATGCTCCACCTGCCCGACCGTCTGCGGGAGCCGACCGCGCCGCGGCGGGCGGGGACCGCCGCGGGAGTGAACATCGCCGGAGGCGAACCGTCGAAACGCGTTCCAGCGTTTCGGCGTAGCCGGTCGCGACACGCTCCACCTGCCCGGCCTTTCCTGGGAGCCGACCGCGCCGCGGCGGGCGGGGACCGCCGCGGGAGTGAACACCGCCGGAGGCGAACCGACGAAACGCGTTCCAGCGTTTCGGCGTAGCCGGTCGCGACCCGCTCCACCTGCCCGGCCACTCCTGGGAGCCGACCGCGCCGCGGCGGGCGGGGACCGCCGCGCAACAAACACAGCTGGCGTTCCGGTTGCTCGGAGGAGGAGCAGGGGTGGGCGCCGTAGCGTTCCGGGAGCGCGGCACGTCGGTCGCGCGGACGGGGAGTCCCATGTCGTTGTTCCTGAACCGCACTCGTGAGGTCCGATGGACCGAGGACGAGAGGCGGGCGCTGGCCGAGGCGGTGGCGGAGGACCGGGCCGACGCCTGGCGCGGAGTGGGTGCGCTGGATCGCACCGTCGTCGTCTCGACCGAGGATCCCGGCGTCCGCGGCGGCGCGCGCTGGCCCACCGATCACCGTGCGTTCCTGCGCGTCGACCGCGGCGCCTCCGTGGTGCTCGCGACCGACGGGCTGAGCGATCCCTTCGACCGGCTCGCGCATCCCGGCACCGGTCTCGGCCTCGAGCTGTGCCTCGAGACGTCCGCCGTCCGCGGCGTCCCCACCGCCGAGCTCTGGAACCACTGGCACTTCCGCCTGCTGTACGAGGCCGCCCGACGGGCCGCCCTCCAGGGGGTGTGCTGCCGCAGCTCCCTCGACACGGCGCGGCTCGCGAACGTCGCGGCGCCGCCCGCCTGGACCGATGAGCAGGGCACCGTCGGTGTCCTCCTGGGCCTGCGCAGCCCCGGCCTGCCCGAGCGGCTCGACCTGGCGACCGGTCACGCCGACCTGGTCACCCTCACGCCGCTGCGGCCGCAGGAGCACGCCCGGGCGTCGGTCGACGCAGGCGCCCGTGCCGAGATCGCCGAGCGCCTCGGGGCCCTGCCGCACGAGGAGCTCGTGCACACGGCCCGGCCGCTCGTGGTCTGAGGAGCGTCGCGGGTCAGGAGCCCTCGGCCGGCTCCGGCACCACGGTCATCTCGCCGGTGTTGTTCGCGCTCGCGATGAACTGCTCGATCCACAGGCGGTTGAGCGACGGGCGCTTGCTGCCGTGGAACCGGAAGTGCAGCGGAGTCGTCGGGTGCACCCAGACGGAGCTGCGGCCGTAGCCGGACGATTCCGGCTCGCTCCAGGAGAGGCTGAACGACTCGTTCCGCCGCATCTTGGTGAACATCGCGACCTTGAGGTGCGCGAGGAGCCGGTCCTCGAAGTCGATCTCGAGTGATTGCGGTCCGTAGATCAGTCGTCCCATTGTCTCCGCCGTGAAGTGGTGCCGACGCGCCGGAGTCCCGGACGGCGTCGCGGGCTCCGTGAGCTCGGGAGCCGCCACGGAGAGGATACCGATCCTGCGGCCCGGAGGGGTGGCACGGGTTTCGCCTCCGCCGGCCGGGGGCGTAATCACCCCGTCAACGACGGACGCCCCGCCGACCGGATCCGGGGATCCTGGTCGACGGGGCGTCGGAAGTCGGAGATTACTCGCCGACGCCGCGGATGTTCGCGGCCTGCGGGCCCTTGCGGCCCTGCTCGACGTCGTACTCGACGTGCTGGTTCTCGACGAGCTCGCGGTAGCCCTGCTTCGCGATGGCGGAGAAGTGCGCGAACACGTCGGCGCCTCCGTCGTCGGGAGCGATGAAGCCGAAGCCCTTTTCGGAGTTGAACCACTTAACGGTGCCAGTAGGCATTTCTTTTCCTTATGTGTTAATGACGCCGACCGGGGCCCGCGTCGTCAGAGTCCGCACGAGTGTGCGGTACCCGCTCGACTCGGCCTCCGCGGGTGAAACACGCGTCTGCCGGAGTCGTCCGGGTCGTCTAGGGGCTGAGCTCGCGCCTCCGGGGGAGGGCGGCTCTGCGGGGGAGAACGTCCCGCGGACCGGGCGAGCCGGTGGAGCGGGGGTCGAACGAGGAACGGCGCGGCTTCCGCGGCGTCCTGTGAAGGGCGGTACCCGCGTGCGAGGCGGGCGTTCGAACCGGACGACCGAGGACGATGCTCTCGGTCGGTGCGGTCTCTATCAGGGGCTGAGTCTCTTCGTCGTCGTGCGACTTCTCAGCCGTGGAATTCGGGCGATCGCCCAGGAGATGTCTCGACTCTACGGGATCACGGCCCCCGAGCGCGACCGCCCGCGTCATACGGCGCGCCGATCCGCGTGCGCGAGGCGGCCGGAACCGCTGTCCGGGCGGGTCGCGTTGTGCCACGATACGACTCGGATCGCGCCGTTCCCCGCCGCCGATCCCCGCCACAGCCTCCCCGCCACAGCCTCCCCGCCACCGTCGCCCCGGAACGAGCCCGGAGCCCGTCCTCCCGAGGTCACCGTGCCCCTGCCTCCCCGGCCCGCCGACGCCGCGGTGCTGCTGCGCGAGCAGCGCGAGGTCGGCGTGCTCTGCGCCCGGCGGGCGGGCGGGGTGCTGACCGCCGCCTCCGCGCTGCACCTGCTCGCCCTGACGCCCGCGCAGCTGACCACGGTGCTGCCGAGCCTGGCGCTGCTGGTCGTCTCGGCGCTCGTGCAGCTCGCGCCCGGCCGATCGGTCGCGACCGGAACGAGGGCCGTGATCCTGGGATCCGCGCTGGACGTCGCGGCACTCGCCGCCTTCCTCTCGCCGGGCGTCGACGCCTCCCTCCGCGCCGTTCTGGGCGGGATCACGATGCTCGCCTCGATGGCGCTGCCGTGCGCGCTGCTCGCCGTCGGCTCCTGGCGGGGCATGCCGTGGGCCGCGGTCCTCGCGCTGCTCCCGGTCCTCGCCCTCGGCGCGGCGGCGACGGGCGCGTCCGGGCGCGCTCCCTTCGTCCTGATCTCGGTCGTCGTCTGCTGGGCGCTGCTCCTGACCGCCGCGCGGTGGCTCGCGGGCTGCGTCGCGCGTGCGCACGTCGGCACCGCCCGCCTCCGGACCGCCCACGACGCCGAGCGCCGCTCGAGCGAGAGCGAGTCCCGGCACCGCGCCGACGCGCGGCTGATGCACGACACGATCCTGGCGACGCTGACGCTGGTGGCGCACCGGGGGGAGGGCGTACCCGCTCCCGTGCTGCGCGACCGGGCCGCCGCCGACCTGGCCCTCCTGCGCGGTCTGGAGACGGTGGAGGAGCCGGACCCGGACGGGGCGGCCGGGGTGCCGGAGGCGCTCCTCGCGCTCGGTCGGCGGTCGGCGGCGGTGGGCGTGGAGGTGCGCTGGCACGGCGGTGCGCAGCCGCGGATCCGACCCGAGGTGCTCGACGCCGTGGTGCGCGCGACCGGGGAGTGCCTCGAGAACGTGCGGCGCCACTCCGGAGCGGACCTGGCCCACGTGAGCGTGGCGGAGGAGGCGGGCTCGCTCCGCGTCGTCGTCTCGGACGAGGGGCGCGGTTTCGACCCGGCCGCGGTGGCGGCCGGACGCCTCGGCCTCGCGGAGTCGGTCGTCGGCCGGATCGAGGCGGTGGGCGGCGAGGTCCGGGTCTTCTCGGCGCCCGGGTCCGGCGCGACCGTGCTGCTGAGCGTGCCGCTGTGAGCGGGTCGCGGCAGGAGGAGGGGACGCTCCTGGAGCTGGTCCGGGCGGCGGACAGGAGCCCGGGCGCGCTGTGGAGCATCCGCGAGCGCCTCACCCGGCCGAACCGCCTGAGCGGGAGCTACCTCGGGCTGGGCTTCCTCACGATGGCGGTGCTGCTCGACATCCGCGGAGTGATCTCGTACCTCTGGTCCCTCGACGCGCGGTCCGCGACCTGGCTGAGCGGACTCTCCTGGCTGCTGGTCGTCGCCGCGAGCGCGGTGGGGGTCTCGATCGCCCTCCGCCGCCACGGCGAGCTGCCGCGCCGGGCCTTCGCGGGCGTCCTCGCTGTGGACGTGGCCGCGCTGCTGCTCGAGTTCGCCGACCACGCCCTGCCGACACCGGCTCCGATGTACTACCCGTCGGTCTGCGTGGGAGTGGGCGCGGGCGTGATCGCGCTGATCACCTTCCAGCCGCTCTCGCGCTCGTTCCTCGCTCTGGTGGTCCTGGTCGGGCTCACGGCGCTCGGCCTCGTCGGCCAGGCGCTCCTCGGCGACGGAGGCGCCGCCCTCGCGGTGAGCAACGTCCTCCTCGCCGTCGCGCCCGCGGCCGTGTGCGTCGTCGTGCTCACCTCGCTCGACCAGTACGTGCGGCGCACGCTCGACCGCAGCCTGGCCGACGGCACCGTCCACGCCGCGGACGACGAGTTCTCGCAGGTGGACGCCCGCATCGAGGAGCTCCTCGAACGGGTCCGGACGCCGGTGCCGCTGGACGAGGAGCTGGGCGAGCGGGCGCGGGTGCTCGGAGACGAGCTCCGCGAGGCGCTCGCCCGCAGCCACGACCGCACCTGGCTGAGGATCGCGGTGGAGGAGTCGGCGCTGCTGTCCTCCGCTGTCGCGATCGACGATCCGAGCGGGGCTGCGGCGCTGCTGGCCCCGCTCGACCGCTCGCGGCTGCTCTCGGTGCTCTGGCTGCTCACCGCCCCCGCGGGGAGGACTCCGCTCGCCGTCCGCCTGGAGCCGGGCCAGGGCGGCGGGGTGGAGCTCGCCCTGGTCGCCGCGGGCATCCGCGCCCGCGACCTCGACCGCTCGGTCTGGGGCATCCTCAGCGAGCTCGGCGAGCACCGCACGACGACCGACCACGGCGCGACGAGGATCCTCGTCGCCCACCGCCCCCGGAGGAGGACGACGACATGAGCGACGAGCCCGCGATCACGCTGGCCATCCTCGACGACCACCCGATCCTGCTGGCGGCGCTGGCGGAGTGGATCCGCCGCTCGGGCACGGACATCCGCGTGGCGGCGACGGCCGGCACCTGGACGGACCTGCTCGCTCACCCGGCCTTCCCGACCGACGTGGTGCTGCTCGACATCGACCTCGGCGACGAGCTCGACCTCGCCATGAAGATCCGGATCATCGCGGCCGCCGGCGCCGCCACGATCATCATCAGCACGCACTCCGAGCCGGGGACGATCAGCCGGGCGCTCGAGGCCGGGGCGCACGGCTACGTGGTCAAGAGCGAGCGGACCGAGACGATCCTCGCGGCGATCCGAGCGGCGGCGCGCGACGAGCGCTTCCTGACGGCGCAGACCAGGGAGCTGCTCGGGGCCGATCGCCCGGGCACCCTGACGCACCGCGAGCGGGAGATCGTGCGCCTCTTCGTCGACGGGATGCCGCTGAAGCAGGTCGCGACGCTCCTCGGCATCACCCAGGACGCCGCGCGGAGCTCGCTGCGCAGCGCCCGGGGCAAGTACCGGGCGGAGGGGCTGGCCGTCGGCACGAAGATCTCGCTCCGCCGGCAGGCGCTGCGCGACGGGATCGTCGAGCGCTAGGCCCGCGCTCGACGGTCCCGGGGGCCTAGACCGTCTCGGCGCGCTTCTGCCGCGCGGGCTCGGCGGGGTCGGAGGGCCCGTTCCAGATCGAGACGATGCCCCAGACGACGGCCGCGATCGGCACGGCCAGCACGGCGCCGACGATGCCGGCGAGGACGGTGCCCACGGTCAGGGCGATCAGGACGATCAGCGGGTGCAGCTTCAGCGAGCGCGCCATCACGACCGGCTGGAGGAAGTTGCCCTCGAGCTGGTTGACCCCGATGACGACCAGGATCACGATCAGCGCGGCGACCGGGCCGTTGGCCACCAGCGCGACGAGAGCGGCGAGGATGCCGGCGGCCGTGGCTCCGACGATCGGGATGAACGCGGTGAGGAAGACGATGACGGCCAGCGGGATCGCCAGCGGCACCTGGATGATCGCCAGCGCGACGCCGATGCCGATCGCGTCGACCGCCGCGACGGTCGCCGTTCCGCGGACGTAGCCGCCCAGCACGTCGACCGTCTTGTGCCCGACGCGCTTGGCGCGCTCGTAGCCCGAGCCGGTGAAGGGGCGCAGGAGGAACTCCCAGATCTTCGGGCCGTCCTTCATGAAGAAGAACAGCACCACGATCATCAGCACGAGGCCGGTGATGAAGTTCGCCGCCGCGGAGACGCCCGCGAGCGCGCCGTTGCCGAACGAGCTGGAGGTGAGGAAGTCGACGACCGACTGGCGGGCGGACTCGATCTGCTCGTCGGTGATCTGGAACGGCAGGTGCTGCACGTAGTCCTGCAGCGAGGTGATGCCGTCGGAGGCGCTGCTGACCAGCTCGTCCCACTGGTTGCGGACCGCGACCGTGATCAGCCAGCCGACCGCGCCGAGGATCGCGAGCAGCCCGATCAGCGCCAGCCAGGTCGCGAGGATCGACGGCACGCCCTTGCGCCGCATCCACGCCAGGACCGGGTGGATCGCCGCGGCGAGGATGAGCGCGATCATCACGGGGATGAGCACCAGCGTGAGCTGCGTCATCGCGAAGACGAGCACCGAGGCCAGCAGGAGGACGATGACCACCTGGAGGCAGCGGGTGGCGAACCGGCCGAGGCCGTCGCTCCAGACCCGCCGCTGCGGATCAGGTGCGCTCGGCTGCGGCGCTGCGGCGCTGGTCGAGGAGTCGTTGCGGTCGAAGAAGCCCATGGAGGGACGGTATCGGCTCGGGCCGACCTGCCGTCCCTCCTTGACACCCCGGCCGCGCCGCGGCGATCCGGGGGTCAGAGACCGGCGGGCTTCTCCGGCGTGCGCAGCCAGGTGTCGAAGAAGTCCGCCAGGTCGGAGCCGGAGACGTTCTCGGCCAGGGCCTGGAAGTCGGCGGTCGTCGCGTTCGAGTAGCGGTTGTCGGAGGCCCAGCGCTTCAGCAGCACGCCGAACGCGTCCGCGCCGATCCGGTCGCGGAGGGCGACGAGGGTCAGGCCGCCGCGGGCGTAGACGGGCGCGTCGAAGAGGCCCCCAGCTCCGGGGTCGGCGACGGCGGTCGACCAGAACGGGTCGTCGGCGGGAGCGGCGGCGACCCGGGCGGCGGACTCGGTGACGCTCGCGCCGCCGGTGTGCTCCTCCCAGAGCCACTCGGCGTAGGTCGCGAAGCCCTCGTTCAGCCAGATGTCGGACCAGGTCTCCGGCGTGACGCTGTCGCCGTACCACTGGTGCGCGGTCTCGTGCGCGACGGTCGACTCGTCCGCGCCGCCGGAGTAGAACGAGCGGCCCTGGGTCTCGAGGGCGTAGCCGATCCGCTCGTCGTCGACCACGGCTCCGGCCGAGCGGAACGGGTACGGGCCGAAGACGGAGGAGAAGTAGTCGATGATCGCGCCCTGCTTCGCGAGGGCCGCCTCGGTGCGGGCGCGGGTGTCGCCGGTGATGTCCCGGTCGATCGCGTCGATGGTCGTCACGCCGCCCTGGGTGGAGCGGACCAGGTCGTAGTCGCCGATGTTCACCATGGCGAGGTAGCTCGCCATCGGGCTGGTCTCGACCCAGCGGGAGGTCGTCCACCCCTTCGACGTGGTGGGGGAGCCGACCGGCAGGCCGTTCGCGACCACCGTCCGGCCCTCCGGGACCGTGATGCTGAAGGTGTAGCGCGCCTTGTCGGCGGGCGAGTCGTTGACGGGGTACCAGGTCGAGGCGCCGTCCGGTTCGCTGGCGACCAGGGCGCCGTCGTCCGTCGACCACCAGCCGAAGGGGGCCCCGGTGCCGTCGACGGGGTTCCCGGTGGTCCCGGCGTAGTCGATGCTCACCAGTGCGGGCAGGCCCTTCCGGAGGGTCCGGGCGGGCGTGACGGTCAGCTCGTCCCCCGACTGCGAGAACCGGGCGCCCCCGGCGTTGACGGTGACCTTCGAGACGGTGAGGCCGGTCAGGTCGAAGGAGAGCGAGCGCAGGTCCTTCTGGGGCGCGAGGGTGACCACGGCCCTGCCGCCGAGGGCCCGGGTCGCCGGATCGTACTTCAGGACGAGGCTGTAGGTGAGGGCGTCGAAGCCGCTGCTGCCGAGGCCGGGGAAGTAGGGATCGCCGGCGCTGGTGCCCCCGTCGACGGCGCCCGCGCGGGCGGCGGGGGAGGCGATGGCGGCGGGTGCGAGGAGGAGGGAGGAGGCCACGAGCGCGCTGAGCGCGGCTGACGCACGGAATGTCATGTGCGCACGCTAGCGGGCGGGCGTTTCGTGCGCGTGTCGGCACCGTGCCGAGGAGAAGCCCCGTCGATCGACGGACGGGCGATCACGTTCCTGCCGGGGCGAGTCAGCTGCGGAATCCGTCGCGGTCACGGAGCATCGCACGGTGGAATTACCCATTCGAGCCGCCGGAGCCCCGCGGATCGTTGCGTCGGCGACGGATTCCGCACTACAGTCGCCGTGTTCATGCAGGTGCATGGGGTGCGGTACCCGAAGCCGCACTGCACCGCCCTGCTCGGAGCAGACGCCTCCGCCGGGAGGGATGACGATCCTCTCTCCCGGCGGGAGGCGGACCGGGCGGATCCGCCCGGCCGCCGCCGGCGCTACGCCGGGACGCGCACCGTCAGCCCGCCGGGCTCGATCCAGGTGCGGAACGCCGAGGTCGAGCCGAACGGATCGCCGTCGAGCTCGATCTCCTGCGCGTGCTCGAGGCGGACCGTGAGGTCGCGGCCCTTCACGTACCGCAGGGCCGACACCTCCTTGGTCAGGCCCATCAGCTTCTTGCCGACGACGCCGCTGCGGCGGAGCACGCCGTTCTCCCACACCACCTTGAAGATGATCTGCACCCAGCCGAAGAAGCCCTCGGGGCGCAGCAGCACGATGTCGAACTCGCCGTCGTCGACGGCCGCGTCCGGCAGCAGGAGGATGTTCGCCGGCAGGGCGCCGCAGTTGCCCACGATGATCGTGTGCGCGCGCACCTTGCGGGTCCTCGAGCCGTCGAGGCGGTAGCGGAACTCGAGCTGGTTCTTGTCGAGCAGGGCCTTCCGCAGCGCGTCCACGTAGGCGAGCCAGCCGGCCCGCTTCTTGAGGTCGTCGTCGGTGTTGGCGAGCATCTTCGCGTCGATCCCGAGGCCCGCCATCACGACGTAGGCGTGGCGGTCGCGGCCCGTGGAGGTCTCGATGTCGATCATCCCGACGTCGATCGCCCGGTCCTGTCCGGAGAACGCGACGGTCAGGGAGTTGTCGATGTCGTCGAGCGTGAGGTTCAGGTTGCGGGCGAGCAGGTTGCCGGTGCCGGAGGGCAGCAGCGCGAGCGAGGCGTCGGAGCCGCGGAGGGCCTCCGCCACGACGCGGACCGTCCCGTCGCCGCCGGCCGCGATCACGACGTCGGCGCCCGCGGCGAGGGCCTCCTCCGTCTGACCGGCTCCGGGGTCCTCGACGGAGGTCTCGTACCAGAGCGTCTCCTCCCAGCCGGCGGCCTCCTCGGCGCGCTTCACAGCGGCCTTCACGGACTCCAGGTCGACCTTGACGGGGTTGTAGACGAGGGCGGCACGGCGGCGCTCAGGCATCGTCGCGGCCCTCGTCGAGCTCGTCGCCGTTCTCGTCGACACGGCCCGGTCGCACGGCGGCGTCCTCGCGGATGTCGATGCGGGTGTCGCCGGCCTCGGTGGTGGAGACCTCGATGCGCGGGGCCGCGTCGGCCTCCGTCGCCTTCGGGGCGCTGGTCAGCTGGTCGTGGCGGTCGTCCGCGCTCTGGTCGGTCATGCCTGGACGGTAGCAGCGGGCGATCCGCGCACGCGCGGGCTTGCGTCAGCGGCTGCGTGCCGCCTGAAGACCCCAGAGTACGAGCGGGATCTGGAGCGGGAGGCGCAGCAGCGTGATCACCCGGGTCCGAGGCCGACGGGCGTCCCGCGCCATCTGCACGTTGCCGGGGAGGACGGCGGCCATCAGGGCGGCGGAGGCGAGACCGCCGGCCGCGCGGGTCCGCGGGTGCAGCGTCGCGGCCGCGCAGACCAGCTCCGCCGCTCCCGAGACGAGGACCCATCCGCGCGCCGAGCCGGGCATCCCTCGCGGGACGACCGCGTCGAAGGTCCGCGGGTGCACCAGGTGCACGACTCCCGAGACCGCCATCGCCGACACGAGCACGAGCGGGCCCGCGCCCAGGCGGCTCATCGGCCCTCCGCCCCGCGCTCGAGCGGAGCGACGTGGTCGAGGATCCGGCGCCACTCGCGCACGAGCGCCAGCCGGCCGGCTCCGTCGACCGTCACGGTGCGCGCCCGCGCGAGGCGGCCGCGGTACCAGCGGCCGTCCTCGGCGCTCGCCACCGGGTCCGCGTCGCCGTGGACCAGGAGCGTCTCGGCGGTCACCCGGTCGAGGTCGTCGGCCCAGGAGCCGTCGCGGAGCGCCGCGAGGTCGGTCGCGGCGCCGCTCGAGCCCTGCCGCCAGCCCTCGGCGAGCATCCGCTCCAGCCGGTTGCGCAGTCCGCCGTGGGTGGCGAGCACCGGGTCGTCGGAGTCGATCCCGAGCGCGTCCAGGCCCGGCTGCGTCTGCGGGAGGGCGGCGGCGATCGCGTCGGCGTCCTCTCCGCGGAGGGTCTCGCGCCGCTCCCACGCGCTGGTGGGGTGCACGATCACGCCGGCCTGCGGGGGCGCGGGGGTGCCGACCAGCGCGAGGCGGTCCACGAGGTCGGGGTGCCGGGCCGCGAGCGAGAGCGCGAACGCACCGCCGGAGCCCCAGCCGACCACGCCGACGCTGCCGAAGCGGGCGCCCTCGACCATGCGGGCGGTGCGCTCGGAGCGGCGCAGGTACTCGGCGAGGTCGTCCGCGCGGTCCTCGACGCGGCCGTGAGCGGCGTCGACCGGGTCCGAGGCGCCGTAGCCGGGGCGGTCGAGGATCAGCAGGTGCAGACCCCACGGACCGGTGACGGTCGGGTCGGGGTCGAAGCCGCCCGCTCCGGGAGTGGGGTGGCAGAACACCACCAGCCGGTCGGCGACGGGATCGCCCGCCGCCGAGACGCCCATCCCGCGGCCGGACCGCAGCTCGAAACGGTGGTTCGCCATGTCGCCTCCCGGGTGCGCCGAGGGTCGGCGCGTCGCCCCCAGTCAAGCGGAGACGGCGGCCCGCGCGCTGGGCCTTGTGCCGGAGCGGGAGCAGTCGGACGCGTCTGGAGCGGGCGTGCTCGATGCGGGTGGTGCGACCGTCGTCAACCCCGGTGACGCGCCCTCCGCCGTCCGGTGGACTGGACGGTCCCTCGAGGAAGGACCACCCGTGATCCGCACAGCACTGCCCGCGACCGTCGACGACGTGGAGCTCGACCCGGTCGGCGACGACGGCTGGCGGGTCCGCGCCCGCACCGAGGACCCGCGGGAGCCGGAGGCCGTGCTCGGCTTCATCACGCCGGTCGACGGCGGCTTCGAGGCGCACCGCCTCGGGCTGCCGCAGGAGGACGTGACCTGCCCGTCGCTCGAGGACGCGCTCTCGAGGTACGTCGCCGAGGAGCCGCTGCCCGCGTGGATCCGCACCGCCCGGACGGAACCGCGCACCGGCTTCCTCGGCGAGCGGGAGGTCGTGGTCGGCACCCCCGAGGCCGAGGGGGCGGGCCTCCTGGTCGTGCACGTCGACGGCGAGCTCGCCGGGCACGTCGTCGCGACCACCCCGATCGCCTTCGTCGCCGAGCGCGGCGACCTCCCGCCCCTCGTCGTCGAGTCGATGGACGGGCTCCTCGCGCTCGTCTCGGGACTGCGCCGGTAACCCCTGCCCCCCGCGGAGGTCGACCCCCGTGGCAGGCGGCCGGCGGCCGCCTAGCGTGCTGGGAGCGGGTCGGCACCGCCGCCGCCCCGCACCAAGGACGACGAAGGGAATCACCATGACCGACTTCACTGACCGCACCGCGATCATCACCGGCGGCGCCGGAGGCATCGGCCTCGCGACCGCCCGCGCGCTCCTGGACGCCGGAGCCCGCGTCGTGCTGGTCGACATCGACCAGTCGGCGCTCGACGAGGCGGCCGCGGGCCTCGAGGCGGAGGGGCGCGTCCTCACCGTCCGCGCCGACGTCTCCGACCCCGACGACGTCGACCGCTACGTGAGCGCGACCGTCGACGCCTTCGGCGGGATCGACGTCTTCTTCAACAACGCCGGCATCGAGGGGAGGGTGGCGTCGATCGTCGACACGGCCCTCGAGGACTTCGACCGCGTCATCGGCATCAACCTGCGCGGTGCCTTCCTCGGGCTCCGCTCCGTGCTGCCGCGGATGATCGAGCAGGGGCGGGGCAGCGTGATCAACACCTCCTCCGTCGCCGGGCTCGACGGCGCCCCGGACCTCAGCCCCTACGTCGCCTCGAAGCACGGGGTCGCCGGGCTCACCAAGAGCGCGGCCCTCGAGGTCGCGGGCACCGGCGTCCGGGTCAACTCGATCCACCCGTCGCCCGTGAACACGCGGATGATGCGCTCGATCGAGGCGGGCGGCGGCGACGCTGAGAAGCAGCGTGCCGCCTACGAGGCCGGGATCCCGCTCGGACGCTACGCCGAGGCCTCGGACATCGCCGCGCTGGTGCTCTTCCTCGCCTCGGACGAGAGCTCGTTCATCACGGGCGCCCAGTACCGGATCGACGGCGGGATGGGCGCCGGGCAGTAGCGGCGCGGGCCGGGCCGCGGGCGGGAGCCGTCGTCGCCGACGCACCGTCCGTTCGCCCCATGTTCACGTGACGCCGCGGAGAAGGGGAGCGAGGATGGGGGCGTGTCCCGTCGCCTCCTCCTCCCCGTCGCCGGCGTCCTCGCCGCGGCCCTCGCCGCCGGCGGGCTGACGCTCCTCGTCTGGACGATCGACGAGACGCCGTTCGCACGGCCCGACGCCGGCTTCGACCGTCTGACGAGCGAGGTCGCCGCGGTGCCCGGAGTCTCCCTCGACGGCGCCGAGCGCTGGGTCGAGGCGCCGGCGTTCGGCCCGCCGACCTCCTGGGTCGGGGTCGCGGTCGAGGAGCCGGCGCTCGCCGACGCCCTCGCGACGGCCTGTGCGACCGAGTACGCGGATCCGGTGCTGTGGTCGTTCCGGGCGACGTCCGCAGGCGGGAACACCCTCTCCTTCGCGGGCGCGGAGGAGCCGACCGCCGCGTGCCCCGCTCCCGCTGTCGACGCGTCGGCCCTGCTCGAGCGGATCGACGGGCTCGGCCGCGGCCTGGAGCTGCACGCGTCGCTCCGCGAGGGGGCCTTCGCCCTCGACTCCTTCGAGGACGTCTCCGGCGGGCTGCCCGCGCTGCTCCCGATCGTCCGGGCGGCGGAGGACCTGCGGGACGCTGCGGGCGCGGAGCGGGGCGCCCCGGTCGAGATCTCCGGTCCCTGGGCCGCGATCACCGTCGGTCCCGGCGAGCAGGAGCGGACCGCCGCGCTGCTCACGACCCTCGTCGAGGAGCACGGCGTCACCGCCTACTGGGCGACCGAGGACGGCCTGCGGATCGTCGCGCCCGACGGCGGGCACGCCGCGATCGAGGCCGCCGTGCGCGACTCCGGGCTGCCGGTGGCCGACCGGTCCCTGCGCTTCGAGGCCGACGAGTCCTGACGCCGGGCGGCCGTGAACGGGTGCGGCCTGGCTCAGACCTCGGTGGCGGGTGCTCGACGGGCTCCCCGGCTCACGACGGGAGGCACCTCCAAGACGGGGACTGCACGCTTCATGAACCGGTCGAAGTCCGGAACAGTGAACGCGGCGTACCCGTGCTCGGGAGTGAACAGGAGCCATATCCCGATCAGCTCCGCGCGGACCGATCCGAGCTGAGTGGACGCGCGCTCCAGAAGCGCCGCGACGTCGCCCGCTTTCTGGGGCTCTGGTCCGAGCTCCGCCATGGCTCGCATGTACGCGGTCTGAAGTGGACTCGCCCGATCGAATCGCACGCGGAAGAAGGAGCTGTCCAGCTTCGCCTCGTAGGCCTCCCTCGCCAGTTCGACGTCCTCCCGGTGGATGTGATCGTTCTCAGCCACCGTCCAGACCTGGTAGCCCAGTTCCTGGATGAAAGAGGGGTATCCGGTCGTGATCTCGACTGCGAGTTCAACAGCGTCGTCGTCGTAGACCGCGCCCTCGGCCGCTGCCGGCTCTCGGAGAGCCGCTACCGCTTCGTCGTGATCGAGCGAGTCGATCCGCGGAAAGGTGAAGAGCCGCTCGGCGTACGATCTCGCATCGCCCACCAGCTCGGCGATCTGCGGAAGACCGGCACCGACGAACGTGACGGGGAGGCTCCGCTGCACGGTCTTGTGGATGGCTTGGATGAGCGCTTCGAGCTGCGGTGAGTCGAGGAACTGGACCTCGTCGATGAGCAGGACGATCCCCTCGCCCTGCTCGGCCGCCGCTTCACCCACGGCGACGAGGACGTCCGTCAGGTCCAGTCCGAGATCCCGATGATCGGCCACTCCTTCTGCCGGCGGTACATCCCATCCGATGGACCACTCGCCGTCCGCTCCGACAGACACCGCGAAGGCGCTCAAGACCGCGGCGGCGTGCCTCCCGCGGTCGGTCCATCTCGCGCGGGGAGACAGGCGGAGGAGTGCCGCCTTGAGCTGGGATGCCAGCACCTGGCGGAACCGGCCCTCGTCGTGCTTGACCGCCTCGAACTCGATCACTTCCCCGTTCTCCTCCTGGGCGATCGTCCGGAAGCTGTTGAGAAGGAATGTCTTTTCGACGCCCCGCAGCCCCGTGATGGTCATCGACTGGTTCGTGCGGCCCCGTCGCAGGCGCGTCAGCAGGGTGCGGAACGCCTGGGTCTGCTCGTCTCTGCCGATGAGGATCTCCGGTCGCGCTCCCGCGTTCGGCGTGTAGGGATTGTCGACGGCATCCATACGGGCCGGTTCAGGAGTCTTACTGTGCTTTATCCAGATCGAGTGAAGCGCAGTAAAGCCATCGAACGGCGCCCGTCACGCGCGCCAGGCCGCCAGCTCCTCCGCAGCCGCCAGGACGCGGTGGGTCGGCGAGAGGTCGAGGACGCGCGCGCCTGAGCGGCTGCGAGGCCCGGATCCCGCCTCCTGGACCCGCGACCCAGGGAACGCTGGCAGGATGTACGGGACGGTCGGTGCGCGAGAGCGCGCCGCACGGACGGCGCCGCCCGCTGAGAGGGGCCCCGCCCGGCCCCGTCCCGCACACCTCCACCCGCTCCCGACAGCGCTCACAGCGCCGGAGCGACACATCACCGCGGCCCGACCGGGCGCGCGGTCGGACCCTGCGCCGCGCGCCCGCGTCCAGCCACTCCCTCCCGGAAGAACCGCATGAGAAACGCCAGAACCGCCAAGCCCGCCCGCCACCACCTCGAGCTCCCCAAGCCCAAGCCCCTCGAGAAGGGCGCCATGCGGATCACTCCGCTCGGCGGCCTCGGCGAGATCGGCCGCAACATGACCGTCTTCGAGCACAAGGGCAAGCTGCTCATCGTCGACTGCGGCGTCCTCTTCCCCGAGGAGAACCAGCCCGGCATCGACGTGATCCTCCCCGACTTCGCCGCGATCCGCTCGCGCCTGAAGGACATCGAGGCCATCGTCCTCACCCACGGCCACGAGGACCACATCGGCGGCGTGCCGTACCTCCTCAAGGAGCGCGGCGACATCCCGATCATCGCCTCGACCTTCACCCTCGCGCTGATCAGCGCGAAGCTGCAGGAGCACCGCATCACCCCGCGCACGCGCCCGGTGAAGGAGGGCGACCGGATCGACGCCGGCGTCTTCGACCTCGAGTTCCTCGCCGTGAACCACTCCATCCCGGACGGGCTCGCCGTCGCGATCCGCACCGAGGCCGGCCTCGTGCTGCACACGGGCGACTTCAAGATGGACCAGTTCCCGCTCGACGGGCGCACCACCGACCTCCCCGGCTTCGCGCGCCTCGGCGACGAGGGCGTCGACCTGTTCCTGGTCGACTCCACGAACGCCGACGTCCCCGGCTTCGCGATCTCGGAGGGCGACCTCGCCCCCGCGATCGACCAGGTGTTCCGCACCGCGCCGCGCCGCATCGTCGTGTCCAGCTTCGCGAGCCACGTGCACCGCATCCAGCAGGTCCTCGACGCCGCGCAGCGCCACGGCCGCAAGGTCGCCTTCGTCGGCCGCTCGATGGTCCGCAACATGGGCATCGCCGCCGACCTGGGCTACCTCAAGATCCCGGCCGGCCTCGTCGTCGACATGAAGGTGCTCGAGAAGCTCCCCGCGACCGAGATCGTGATGATCTGCACCGGTTCGCAGGGCGAGCCGATGGCGGCGCTCTCGCGCATGGCCAACAAGGACCACATCATCGACATCGGCCCCGGCGACACCGTGCTGCTGGCCAGCTCGCTGATCCCCGGCAACGAGAACGCGATCTACCGGATCATCAACGCCTTCACCCGCTGGGGCGCCACGGTCGTGCACAAGGGCAACGCCAAGGTGCACGTCTCGGGTCACGCCAGCGCGGGCGAGCTCGCCTACTGCTACAACATCCTCCGCCCCACCGCGGTGCTCCCCGTGCACGGCGAGTGGCGCCACCTCACCGCGAACGCGGCGATCGCGACCCGCACCGGGATCGACGAGAAGGACGTCTTCGTCATCGAGGACGGCGTCTCGATCGACCTGGTGAAGGGCCGCTCGCGCATCAGCGGGCGCATCCCGGCCGACCAGATCCTGGTCGACGGCACCACGATGGGCGTCGCCACCGAGGACGCGATGAACGACCGCATCGTCCTCGCCGAGGAGGGGGCCATCACGGTCCTCGCCATCGCCGACCTCGACCGCGGCACGCTCGGCGAGCCCGTCGAGTTCTTCACCCGCGGCTTCGTCGAGGAGCCGGGCTGGAAGGCCAACGCGAGCAAGGCGATCGACGACGCCGTCCTGCAGGCCGCGGGCAAGCCGGTCGAGCTCGAGGCCATGGAGGCGCTGATCACGCGCACCCTCGGCCGCTGGCTGACCCGCCGCCACCGCCGGAACCCGGTCATCACCACCATCGTCGTCGAGGAGTAGGCGCCTTCCACGCCGCCCTCCGCCTCCGCTACCCCCTGCCCCGCGAGGCGCGGGCGGAGCAGAGTGGGAGGGTCGGCAGGTCGCCGACGCGAAGGGAGAGCGCCATGAGCACCGACCGCACCACGGGTGAGGACACCGAGAAGACCGAGGACCTCCCCGACGGCACCGGGACGGACACCTCCTCCGGTGGCGGCGACACCGACACCGTCTCCGGCGGCGAGCCGGACGAGCCCGCCGAGTAGGGCCGTGAACGACGAAGGGCGGGACCGCTAGGTCCCGCCCTTCGTCGTTCCGCCGATCAGATCAGCGGGCCGTCGCTCTCGCTCGAGCGGCGGGTGACCTGCTCGCCGCTGGCCGGGTCGACGGCCGAGCGCGTGGTCGAGACGGCCTGGCGGCGGCGCGTCAGCAGGACCAGCCCGAGGATCAGGCCGACCGCTCCGGCCGCCATGAGGATGTAGCCGACCAGCTTCAGGTCGATCCCGGACACCTGCACGTCCACCGCGAAGGCGAGGACCGCGCCGACGACGAGGAGGAAGATCCCTGCTCCGATGCTCATTGCGTGCTCCTTCTGACTGCCGCCGGAGCGCACGCGGGAAGCGCGCAGGGGCACCGGCGATCGCCCCACGGTAGACCCCGGGTCCGGCGGCCCCCAGGCCTTCCGGCGGGAGCCTCCGGGGGTGTAGGGCGGTGCGGGTCAGCGGTCGGAGACGCGGAGCATCACGCGGGTGCGGTCGGCGCGGGTGACCAGGCCCTCGATCAGGAGGAACACGCGGTACTCGAGCCGGTACTTCGCCAGGAACACGCGGCCCAGGCGCTCGACCTCGCCTGGGTCGGCGTCGATCTCCGCGGCGGCCTCGACCGGCACCGCGTAGTCGGAGACGCGGCCGCGGCGGTCGCACGGGACGAGGGTCACCCGCGCGTCGTTGCGGAGGCGCTTCACCTTGCCGCTGCGGCGGGGAGTGGTGACGATCAGCTCGTGGCCGTCGCGGGCGATCCAGACCGGGGTCGAGACGGCGTCCCCGGACTTCCGGAACGTGGTGAGCGAGACGAAGCGCTCGTCGGCGAGGGCGGTGAGGTCCTGGGAGAGGGGCATGTCCGAAGTAGAGCGGCCGGGAGCGGTCACCGCAAGCCTCCGTGGCACCTCGATCCGCCCCCGTAGGGTGGAGTGATGACCGACGCGACGCCTCTGATCGGCCCGACCGAGGCGCCCGATCTGCACGTGATGACCTACAACATCCGCCGGCGGATGCCGCGCCTCACCTCCCGCGCCGTCGACCAGTGGGACCGGCGCCGCCCGCTCGTCCAGCGGGTGCTGGAGCAGGAGCGCCCCTCGATCCTCGCCGTGCAGGAGGCGCTGCCGGACCAGTCGGCCGCCGTGCACGAGGCGCTGGGCTCCTCCTTCGAGGCGATGGGCTTCGGCCGGGACGCGGACCGCGGCGGCGAGCGCGTGATGCTCTTCGTCGACCGCAGCCGCTACGCCGTCCGGCACTGGACCCAGATCGCCCTCTCGGACACCCCGGACGTCGCCGGCTCGCGCAGCTGGGGCAACCGCATCCCGCGCACCGCCGTGATCGCGGAGCTGACCGATCACGCGACCAGCCGCGAGCTCACCGTGGTCTCGACCCACTTCGACCACATCTCGCGGCGCTCGCGCCAGCGCTCCGCCGAGCTGATCGCCCGCCGCGTCCTCGAGCTCGGACGCCCCGCGATCGTGATGGGCGACACCAACACCGACGTCGACACCGTCCCCTACCGGACGATCCTCGAGGAGGGCCGCCTCGCGGACGCGTGGGAGACGGCGGAGAAGCACCTCACCCACTCGTGGAGCACCTTCTCGAACTACCGCCCGCCGGCGCCGGGCAAGCGGATCGACTGGCTGCTCGTCAGCGAGGGCGCGTTCGAGGTCGTCTCCGCGGGGATCAACGCCGTCCGCTACGGGGGAGCGGCGCCCTCCGACCACGAGCCGGTCCAGGCCGTGCTGCGCTTCACGAACCCGTGAGCGGCTCCGCCCTCGTCGAGACATTCCTGGTGCCCCCGCGCACCCGCGGGGAGTGGACGGCCGACGGCATCCGCGCGATCGGGGCGGCGAGCATCGTGGCGGCCGCGATCGGCTGGGACCTGGTCGACGTGGCGGTGCTCGCGCTCGCGGCGATCGGGCTGGTGCTGCCGCGCTTCCTCGGCATCCGTCCGGCGCTCGACGCCCTCTTCGGGCTCGCGCTGCTCGTGGCGTCCTGGAGCAGCGTCCTCGGCCTCTACGAGGCCTGGCCGCAGTGGGACCTGGTCGTGCACTGCGTGCTCAACGGGCTGATCGCCGCGGTGGCCTACATCGTCGCCGCGCGGGCCGGAGTCGTGCCTGCCGTCGCGGGCGATCGCGGGCCGCTGCTCCCGGCGGTCGTGCTCTGCGCCTGCTTCGGGACGACGGCGGGCGTCCTGTGGGAGTGGGGCGAGTGGGCGGGGCACCGCTTCATCGACTCCTCGATCTTCGTCGGCTACGAGGACACGCTCGGCGACCTCGCCGCAGGTGCGCTGGGCTCGATCCTCGCCGGCGCGCTGATGCGCTTCTGGTCCGCGAAGTCCCGGGTGGTCGGACCGGGCGCCTCGCTTGGCGTCGGAGGTGCGGCGTAGCCTGTCCCGCATGTGCGGCCGCTTCGCGATGGACTCCGAGACCGATGAGCTGATCCGCGAGTTCGTCGCCGCGGGCGGGCGCGCCGAGGACTGGGCGCCCGACTACAGCGTCGCTCCCACCGACGTCGCGCCGATCGTCCGCGAGCGGCTCCACGACGGCGAGCGGGAGCGCGAGCTGGAGCTCGCGTCCTGGGGCTTCACCCCGTCCTGGTCGAAGGGCAGGGGGCCCTCGCCGATCAACGCGCGCCTCGAGTCGGTCGCGACGAACGGCCTGTTCCGCGGGGCGTTCGCCAAGCAGCGCGCGATCGTCCCGATGCGCGGGTACTACGAGTGGGAGACCCGCGCCTACGGCAAGCAGCCCTGGTTCCTGCAGGGCGAGGAGCCGATCCTCGCCGCGGCCGGCCTCTACACGGCCCGCAAGGAGGGCGACGACTGGCGCGTCTCCTTCACGATCATCACCCGCGAGGCGCGCGACGCCTCCGGCGAAGTGCACGACCGGATGCCCGTGTTCCTCACGCCCGACGTGCGCGACGCCTGGCTCGACCCGGCTCCGCTCGCCTCCGCCGAGGAGATGCTCGCCACCCTCGACCGGGCGTCCGTCGCGATGGCCTCGACCGTCACGGCCCACCCGGTCGACCGCCGCGTGAACAACTCCCGCACCGTCGACCGCCGCGACCCGGGCCTGCTGACGCCGGTCGCCTGAGGCCGTTCGCTCGGAAGGCGCGGGACGATCCGCGCGATCTGCGGAACCCCCCGGGCGAGGGCGGACGACGGGTGGTGGGCGGACCGGAGAGCACGGGAGGGGCGGAGCCGCGGCCCCGCCCCTCCCGGGCGTCCTACTTCGTGCCCGCGTGACCCGGGAACGGCTTGCCGTTCAGCGAGACCTCGTCGGGGTCGACCTCGACGTCGCCCACGTCGTCCGGGCCGCCCGTGCCGGGCACGGCCTTCACCTCGGCCGAGCCGGAGACTTCGGTGCGGCTCTCCGCCGGATCCGAGTCCTGCTTGGCCTCGGTCTCGCGCTCGCTGCCGGGCGACTCCGAGATGTCCTTCTCGATGGCCTCGCTCTCGGAGGAGGTGGCGGGCGCCGCCCCGTCCGGCTTGCCGATGGTCGAGCCCTGGTCGTCCTGCTCCGTGCGGTCCTGGTCCATGTCGTCGCCTTTCGTCGGGACCTCTGACGCTACGTCGGGGCGCGCGCGGGGGCACCCGCTTGACAGCCCGGCCGGGGGAGGGCGGCGTGCAGGGTCGACGTACTACCCTGGGTCGACGGTCGCACCGGGGGGCGCGGCACACCCGCCGCCGACCGCGAGGAGGACCCGTGGCATCCCACCGGACAGGCGACACCCGCATCGTCGGGACGACGGTCGACGGCCGGTACACGATCGAGGAGCTCATCGGCCGCGGCGGCATGGCCACGGTCTACCGGGCGCGAGACGGCGTCCTCGGCCGCTCCGTCGCGCTGAAGATGTTCGCCCCCGGCATCGACGACGCGCAGGACCTGCAGCGCAAGGCGTCCGAGATCCGGCTGCTCGCGGCGCTCAACCACCCCGCCCTCGTCACCCTCTACGACGCGCACGACGGCGGCGACGACACCAACGGCCAGGCCTACATGGTGATGGAGCTCGCCGAGGGGCCGAGCCTGTCCGAGCGGCTCGCCGAGGGCCCGGTCGCGCCGAACGACGTCGCCTCGATGGCGGGCGACCTCGGCGAGGCCCTGCACACGGTCCACGCGGCCGGAGTCGTGCACCGCGACGTGAAGCCGTCGAACGTGCTGCTCGTCCCGAGCCCGCTGACCAGCCGCGAGTTCCGCCCGAAGCTGGCCGACTTCGGCATCGCCTCCCTCATCGACGCGACGCGGATCACCGCGCCCGGCACCCTCATCGGCACCGCCGCCTACCTCAGCCCCGAGCAGGCGCACGGCGACCCGGTCACCTCGGCGAGCGACATCTACTCCCTCGGCCTGGTGCTCCTGGAGTCGCTGACCGGCCGCCGCCCGTTCACGGGCTCGGCGATCGAGGTCACGCTCGCCCGCCTGCTCCGCGACCCCGAGGTCTCGGAGTCGCTCGGCAGCGGCTGGACCTCGCTCCTGACCTCGATGACGCGGCGCGAGCCCGGCGAGCGTCCCGCCGCGCTCCAGGTGGCGGAGTCGGCACGCCGCCTGATCGATCCGCGGCGCGACTCCCCGCCGGCGGCCATCGTCGTCCCCGACGTCCCCGCCACCCGGGTGATGTCGACGGAGCCGCTCGCCGAGACCGAGCCGATCACGCGGACGGAGGCGCTCGACCCGACCCGCCGGCTCGCGGCCGACGCCTACCCGGCCACGGAGGCGATCGCTCCGACGCAGCGCTTCACCGCGACCGAGCGGATCGCTCCGGCACCGCGGATCGCTCCGGCACCGCAGACCGCTCCGGCGCCGCGCACGGCTCCGCTCCGCCCCGCGGCCGCCCCTCCGCGGCGCCGCGGCCCGAGCCCGTGGCTGATCGTGCTGGTGCTCGCGCTGGTCGCGGTCGCCGTCGGGCTCGCGATCATCCTGATCGACGGTCCCCAGTCGCCTCTGCCGCAGGTGGACGGCGAGCTGGGCGACCACCTCCGTCTGCTGCGCGAGAGCATCCGCTCGTGAGGGGCCTCCGACTGCGCGCCGCCGGCGCCGTGCTCGCCTCGGTCCTGCTGCTGAGCGGATGCTCCTCCGCGCCGCAGGGCATCGACGAGGGCACCGCCCAGACCCTCGACGACGCTGTGGTGGCCGTCGCCGAGAAGGCCTCGGCCGACGACTACCAGGGCGCTCTCACCGAGCTCGCCTCGCTGCAGTCGGCGCTCGACGCCGCGCTCGCCGAGGGATCCGTCAGCTCCGACCGCGCAGCGACGGTGCAGGCGCAGGTCGACGTCGTCCGCGGCGACCTCGAGGCCCTGATCGCGGGAGCCCCGGAGCCGGCACCGGCCGAGACGACTGAACCGGCTCCCGAGGAGACGACCCCGGTCGAGGAGGAGCCGGAGGACACGCCGGCCCCCGTCGAGACCGAGGACGACCCCGCCCCCTCGCCCGAGGAGTCGGAGCCGGAGGAGACGCCGACCGAGCCGGAGGAGCCCGCGGAGGAGACCCCGGCCGCTCCCGGCGAGGACGCTCCGGGCAACAGCGGCGACGCTCCGGGGAACAGCGGCGACGCACCCGGCAACAGCGGGAACGCTCCCGGCAACGGCAACGGCAACGGCAACGGCAACGGCAACGGCAACGCGGGCGGCAACGGCCCGGGCGCTCGCGGTGCGGCGACCGGAGTCGGCGCCCCCGCGGGCAGCGGTGCCGCGCCCGGGGCCGCGAAGGGCCCCGGCGGCCGCTAGAGCGCTATTCCTGCGTCGAGAGCACGGCGAACGCGGCGTCGAGCTCGACGTCCACATCCGTGCCGTCCTCGCGGGTGACCTCCACCTCGAAGGCGTGGTCGGCGTCGTCGCTGCGCTCGGCCTCGGTGACGGTCCCGGAGCCGACGGCGCCCAGCGCCGCCTCGCTCGCGCGGGCCAGGTCGTCGCCGGTGAGGTCGTCCGGGTCCACGGCGGCCGCGGTCGGGTCGCCGGCAGGCACGCCGTCGTCGCCCGAGCCGGCCTGGAGGGCGCGGTCGTCGGGGTCCACGGACACGACGGCGAAGGAGTCGTCGAGGCGCACCTCGTACTCGAGGCCGTCGCGGTCGGTCAGGTCCAGCTCGTAGCCGGTGGCGCCGTCGTCGTCGCGCTCGGCCGAGGTGACGGTCCCGCCGCCGATCTCGGCGAGCGCGTCCTCGCTCGCGCGGTCCAGGTCGCTGCCGGTGAGGGAGTCGGACCCCTCGAAGCCGTCGGTCGCGGCGTAGGCGATGCCCGTCCCGGCTCCGATCAGCACGACCGCTCCGGCGATCCCGGCGATGATCTTCGTCTTCTTCTGCACGATGGCTCCGTCCCGGCGCCGCTCGTCGACGCCTCCAGCACTCTCGCGGTCGGGCGCTGAAGCAGGCCTGAAGCGCCCGCTCAGCGGACGAGCGGCACCCGCACCTCGACCCGGGCGCCGCCCAGCGCCGAGTCGCCGACGACGACCCGTCCGCCGTGGGCCCGGGCGATCCCGGCGACGATCGCCAGGCCGAGGCCCGAGCCTCCGGCGTCGCGCGCCCGGCCCTCGTCGAGGCGAACGAAGCGCTCGAGCACCCGCTCGCGCTCCGCCGCCGGGATCCCCGGCCCGTCGTCGTCCACCGCGAGCACCGCCTCCGCTCCGTCGATCCGGGTCGAGAGCGCCAGCTGCGAGGAGCGGTGCCGCACCGCGTTGTCGACCAGGTTCCGCAGCGCCCGCGAGAGCAGGGCCTCGTCGGCCACCGCCTGCACGGGCGAGATCCCGCTCGCGTCGACCCGGGCTCCGGAGTCGCGCAGGCGCCGCACCTCGCCGAGGGCGAGGTCGTCGAGGTCCACGGGAGCCGCCGCCACGGCCAGGCGCGCCTCGTCCGCCCGGGCGAGCAGCAGCAGGCCCTCGATCAGCCCGCCGAGCCGCACCGACTCCTCCGCGACCGTCCTCGCCAGCCGGGCGGAGTCGAGCCGGTCCGGGTGCGCGAGCGCCACCTCCGCGGTCTGGCGCAGCGCCGCGACGGGGGAGCGCAGCTCGTGCGAGGCGTCCGAGACGAAGCGCCGCTGCCGCTCCTGCCCGCTCTGCAGCCGATCGAGCATCCGGTTGAGGGTGTGCGCCAGCCGGTCGACCTCGTCGCCGGAGCCGGGAGCGGCGATCCGGCGGTCCAGGGCGGAGGAGGTGACCGCCTCGGCCTCCGCGCGCATCCGCTCCACGGGGCGCAGCGCCCGGCCGACGACGACGGCGCACACCACCGCCACCAGCGCGATCAGCAGTGGGACGGCGACCGCGAGCAGCCCGATCGTCGTGGACACCGCCTCCTCGCGGCCCTCGTCGGGGACGCCGACCACGACGAGGGAGTCGTCGTCGAGCTCGCGGGCGGCGACCACCACCGCCCCCTCGTCGTCCACGTCGACCGTGACCGGGTCGTCGCTCTCGGCCAGCGCGAGCGGAGGGAGGTCCTCCGCGTCCTCGCCCGCGGCGGTCACCCGCCCGTCGACCACGAGCTGGACCAGTCCCTCCGAGCCGCGGACGGCCTCCGGGCCGCCCTGCTCGACCAGCGCCGCGACCCGCTCCGCCTCGGCGTCGGCGGCGGAGGCGGCGCTCGAGGCGAGCACGGAGGAGAGGACCAGGACGAAGAGCACGCTCCCGAGGAGCGCGGCGGCGGCCACCACGGCGGTCGCGGCCGCGGTGATGCGGGTCCGCAGGCTCCGGCGGCTCACCCGGCCACCAGCGTGTAGCCCGCCCCGCGCCGGGTGCGGAGGGTGTCGCGGCCGAAGGGCCGGTCGATCTTGTTGCGCAGGGTGCGGACGTAGACCTCGACGATGTTCGGGTCGCCGTCGTAGTCGAAGTCCCAGACGGCTCCGAGGACGTCGCGTTTGGAGACGACCTCGCCCGCCCGCGAGACGAAGTACTCGAGGACGCTGAACTCGCGCGCGGTCAGCGGCACGGCGACTCCGCCCCGCTCGACGGTCCGGGACGCCGGATCCAGCACGAGATCGCCGACGACGCGCACCGTGGGCCGCTCGGCGGCTCCGCGGCGGATGAGGGCGCGCAGCCGCGCGACGAGCACCGGGAACGAGAACGGCTTGGTGAGGTAGTCGTCGGCGCCGGTGTCGAGGGCCTCGACCTGGTCGAGGTCGCCGTCCTTCGCGGTGAGCATCAGGATCGGGGTCCAGTCCTCGGCGGCGCGCAGCCGCTCGCAGACGCGGAAGCCGCTGACGTCCGGGAGCATCAGGTCGAGGACGATGGCGGCGTAGTCGGCCTCCTGCGCGTACCAGAGGGCGTCGGTGCCGGTGGTGGCGGTGTCCACGGCGAAGCCCTCGGCCTCCAGGCCCGTCTCGAGGGCGCGGAGCAGGTTGATCTCGTCGTCGACGACCAGGATGCGGATGGCGGCCTCCCCGGGCTCGGCGCGCGGGGCCCCGCGCGAGCCCAGGCTAGCCGCGGCCCCGCTGAAGCCCGCCTGAAGGGCCGGCGGACCACCGCGTCCCGCCGAGGCGCCGGCTCCCCGCCGGGACACCGGCCGGAGCGCGGTGTCCCGGCGGGACGCGCGGCGCCCGGGCGCGGGTCACTCGTCGCGGTCGGTGTACTCGCCCTCGCCCTCGGCGGAGGTGCCCGCGGCGCTGGTGTCGACGTAGCTGCCCTTGTCGGCGGTGCTCTGCTCGTTGACCGAGGTGTCGACGTAGCTGCCCTCGGCCTCGCCGGCGGTGTGCGAGACGCCCTCCGTCGAGGTGTACTCGCCGCCTTCGGTGTCCTCGGTGCTCGTGCCCTCGGCGACGTGACGGCCGTGGCCGGCGGTGTGCTCGTCGTGACCCTCGTGGTGGTCGTGGTGCTCGTGACCCTCGTGGTGCTCGTTGTCGTGGTCGTGGTGGGCCATGGCGGCCTCCTCGCTTCGTCGCGTCGGTGCGCGGTCGGATCCGCCGCGCTCGCTCCGAGACTTCTGCATCGGGGGCGGGGGTGCAAGACGTGGCGGCTGCACATCCGTGCCGCGCAACTCCTACCGGCGCCGGATCCGTCCGCCTAGCCTCCGAGGATGAGCAGACCCCCTCGCACCCGCTGGAGCGTCATCGGCCAGCTCGGCCCTGCCTTCGACGACGGCGGTCCGATGCTGCTGGTCGAGGCCCGATCGGCGTTCGGGCGCCGCCCGATGCACCGCGCCAAGGCGCAGCTGCTGCTGTCGGCGCTCCGCCACCGCGCCCGCGAGCTCGGGGACCGCGCCGAGTACGTCCGCTCCGAGACCTTCGGCGAGGCCCTCGCCGGGCGCGACGACCTCGAGGTGATCGACCCGCCGACCCGCGGCGGCCGCCGCCTCGCCCGCAGGCTCGGCATGAGCGTCCTGCCCAGCCGCGGCTTCATCACGGCCGAGGAGGACTTCCGCGAGTGGGCGCTCTCCCGCTCGGGCAAGCGCCTGCTGCTGGAGGACTTCTACCGGTGGAGCCGCGAGCGCACCGGCGTGCTGATGCGCGGCGACCAGCCCGAGGGCGGCCGCTGGAACTACGACCACGACAACCGCCAGCCTCCGCCCAAGGGCGCCTCCCGGCTCGGCCTGCCGGACCCGTGGTGGCCGGAGGAGGACGACATCGACGAGGAGGTGCGCGCCGACCTCGCGCGCTGGGAGGCCGAGGGGGCGGTCCGCCTGGTCGGCGCCGACGGTCCGCGCCGCTTCGCCGCGACGCCCGCCGAGGCAGAGGCGGCGCTCGCCGACTTCGTGTCGTCGCGGCTGGGCGACTTCGGGACCTACGAGGACGCGATGCTCTCGGGCGACTGGACGATGGCGCACTCGCTGCTCAGCGCCCCGATGAACCTCGGCGTGCTCGATCCGCGGACGGTCGTCGAGGCGGCCGAGGCGGAGTACGCCGCCGGGGGCGCGCCGATCGCGGCGACGGAGGGGTTCATCCGCCAGATCCTCGGCTGGCGCGACTACGTCTGGAACCTGTTCTGGCACCTCGGGCCGGAGTACCGGAACCGCAGCCGCGCGCTCGGCGCCTCCACGCCGCTGCCCGCCGGGCTGCTCGCGCTCGACCCGAGCGGCATCGAGGCGAACTGCCTGCACGAGACGCTCGACGACGTGCACCGGCACGGCTGGGCGCACCACATCCAGCGCCTGATGGTGCTCGGCAACTGGGGACTGCAGCGGGGGTGGGATCCGGCGGAGCTCAACGACTGGTTCGTGGACGTCTTCGTCGACGGCACGGAGTGGGTGATGCCCGCGAACGTGATCGGGATGTCCCAGCACGCCGACGGCGGCGTCGTCGCGACGAAGCCGTACGCCTCGGGCGGCGCCTACATCAACCGGATGTCCGACTACTGCGGCGGCTGCCGCTTCGACCCGAAGGTGCGCCTGGGCGAGAACGCCTGCCCGGTGACCGCCGGGTACTGGGCCTTCCTCGACCGGGCCGAGCCGGTCCTCCGCGGCAACCACCGGATGGCCCAGCCCCTCGCGGGCCTGCGCCGCCTCGCGGACCGCGAAGCGGTGGTCGACCAGGAGCGCCTGCGCGAGACGTACTGACGCGGGGTCGGCGGCACGCCCGCCGCTACTCCGCGCGCACGAAGCGCGACACGGTGACCGCGACCGTCACCGCGGTCGTCCCCTCCACCGCCGCGAGCCGAGCGTCCAGCGCCTCGGGATCCACGTGGTGGGCACTCGGCCCCATCAGCACCTCGGCGCGCAGCTCGTCGACGCTCATCAGCACCGTCGTGTCGAGCTCGATGCGCTCCTCGAGCGCGAACCCCGCCAGCTGCTCGTCGAGCCGCTCCGCCTTGCCGGCGTCGATGCCCAGCATCCCGAACCGCTCGCGGATCTCGTGCAGGTGCCTCTCGCGCGGAGTGACGACGACGGCGACGCCGCCCGGACGGAGCACCCGCCGCATCTCCGGGGCGTTCCGCGGCGCGAAGACGGTGAGCAGCGCGTCGGCGGAGGCGTCGGCCAGCGGGAGGGGCTGCCAGAGGTCCGCGGTCGCGATCGCCGCCCGGGGATGCGCGCGGGCGGCGCGGCGGGCGGCCGGGGCCGAGAGGTCCAGGCCCAGCCCGTCCGCCGCCGGATGCGCCTCGAGCACGGCCGCGAGGTACGCCCCGGTGCCGCAGCCCAGGTCGACCACGAGCCGTGCGCCGGCGGGGACGGCCGCGGCGACCGCGTCCTGGATCACCCGGTAGTGGCCGGAGCCGAGCAGGTCGGCGCGGGCCTGCACCATCGCCGTGGTGTCGCCCGAGGTCGCGTGCCTCCCGCGCAGGAGCGAGGCGTAGCCCTGGCGCGCGAGGTCGGAGCTGTGCCCGAGGGGGCAGCGGAGCGAGGAGGGGCGGGGCAGCGCGTCGGGGGCGAGCGCGCCGCCGCAGACCGGGCAGGCGAGGGCGGGCAGCACCGTCGATCCGGGTCGGGCGGCCGGATCGAACGCGCTCACTCCGCTCCGGGCGCGCGCGCCCGCATGGCGGTGACCGCCGCGTTCAGCGTCGCGATGGTCGGCACCGCGAACAGCGCCCCGGCGAGCCCGGCCACCTCGAGCCCGGTCGCGACTCCGAGCACCACGGCGAGCGGATGCACCTTCACGGCGGTCCCGAGGATGAGCGGCTGCAGCACGTGCCCCTCGAGCAGGTGCACCAGGATCACGACGCCGACCATCACCAGCGCGGCGACGGGCCCGCTGAACAGCAGAGCGACCAGTGCGGCGAGCGCACCGGTCACGATCGCGCCGAGGATCGGGACGAACGAGCCGAGGAACACCACGATCGCGATCGGCACGACGAGCGGCAGCTGCAGCGCGAGCGCGCCGATGCCGATGCCGACGGCGTTGATCCCGGCGACGCCGAGCTGCGCGATCACGAACTGGCTGAGGGTCCGCCAGCCGGCGGCGCCGCCGCGCTCCATCGCGGGGCGCGCGCGGCGGGGGAGGAGGCGGAGGAACCAGTGCCAGATCCGGCGGCCGTCGAGGAGCAGGAAGATCAGCGAGAACAGGGTGAGGAGGGTTCCGGCGAAGACCTCGGCCAGCTGGGAGCCGACGGCGAGGGCCCCGGACGCGATCGTCGACGCCTGCGCGTCGGCCCAGTCGACCGCGCGCTGCGCCCAGTCCGAGAGCTGGACGTCCGAGAACGACAGCGGCGGGCTCCGCAGCCACGCCTCGACGCCGTCGACCGCGTCGAGAGCGCGCTGCCCCACTCCGCTGAAGCCGGAGCGCGACTGCACGATCACCAGCCCGACGAGGCCGGTCAGCAGGAGGAGCATCAGGACGATCGAGACCAGGACCGCGAGCGGGCGGGGGAGCCGCAGGCGCTCGAGCCGGTTCCGCAGCGGGGTGAGGAGCGCGGTGAGCAGCAGCGCGATCAGCACCGGCACGACGATCACGGGCAGCAGCGAGACGAGGCGCACGAGGAGGTAGAGGAGCCCGGCGACGGCGAGGAAGCGCCACGACCAGGCGGCGGCGATCCGCATCCCGGTCGAGACGTCGCCCGAGGCGTCGTCCGGCGAGTCCGAGGGGGCCGGAGCCGTGACCGCAGCCGGGGGAGCGGCGGCCGCAGGCGGACTCGCCGCCGTGCCGTGCCGCTTGTCGCGCGCTCGCCGTCCCCGCATGACCCCTCCGATCCTCTCGCAGTGTACGGCGGAGCGGCCGTCCGGGACCGGGAGGGAGCCCGGGGGCGCCCCGCCTGGAGGGATCCGGGCGCCGGATGTGCCGGCAGCGGCTCGTCCGGAGGGCGGAACGCGCCGGATCGCGCCGTCTCCGCCCCGTTCCCCGTCTCGGCCGCGGGAGGCCGGTCCGCGCCGGTAGCGTTGTGCGGGTCGATGCCGAGCGAGGAGGGCGACGGATGCTGGAGGCGGTTCTCGCGATCGCCGCGTGGTGCGCGGGCGCGGTGCTCGTCGTCAGCGGCGCCCTGAAGCTCGGCCGCACGGAGCGGTTCCGGGCGAGCCTCGAGGCGCTCGGGGTCCCCCTCCTCCTCCGGCGCCGCGGCTGGTTCGCGGCCGCCTTCCCCGTCGTCGAGATCGCGCTGGGCGCCGCGGTGGTGCTGGCGCCCGCTCCGGCGCACCGTGCCGCCCTCGTGCCGGTGGCGCTCCTCGACGCCGTGTTCCTCGTCGTCGCCGTCCGTGCGGTCCGCGCGACGGAGGACGTCGACTGCGAGTGCTTCGGCGGGCTGGGCTCGGCACGGATGACCGGACACACCGTCGCGAGGAACGCGGTGCTGCTCGCGCTCGCGGTCGCCGGGGCCCTCGGCGGGCTCGCTCCGGCCGCGCTGCTCGGCGGCGGCGGTGCCTCGGCGGCGGCGTCCGGGCTCGCCGCCGCTCTCGCCGCGGTCTCGCTCGTGCTGGTGCGCGACCGCCTTGCGGCGTCGACGGCCGCTCGCGTCCGGGCGGCCGCCCGCCTGTCCGCAGCCGACAGGGAGTCCGCGCCGGGGCGCGCGCCCGAGGGCGACCTCTCGGCCGCCGACCTCGCGTTCGTCACAGTGGCCGGCGAGCTCCTGACGCTCGAGGAGTTGTCCCGCCCGGCGACGCACCTCGTCTTCTTCTCGCCCTCGTGCGCCGCCTGCCACGCGCTCGTCGAGCGCTTCCGCTGGTGGCCCCACGGCCTGCGCCCGGGCGAGGAGCTGCTGCCCGTCCTCCTCGGCAGCCGCGAGGACTTCGCGGTGCACGCCGTCTACGGGCCGCTCGTCGACCACGCCCTCTACGATCCGGAGGGCCGCGTCGCCGCCGCCCTCGGCCGAGCGGGGACGCCGGGCCACGTGCTGCTCACGCCCGAGCGTCCGCTCGGCGACGGCTGGACCTCGGGAGCCGCGTCGATCGAGGCACGCGTGCTCCGGCCCGGATTCCTCGCCGAGCTGCAGGCGGCCGGCCCGGACCCGGCTCCGGCGGCCGGCGGCGCGGTACCGGCGGGGTGACGACGGCCGGCGGGCGGAACGGTGCCGCCGGGCTGTCGACGACCGACCGACGGCGGCCGGGCTCAGCGGCGCTCGAACTCGCCGGACATCGAGCCGTGCACGGGGTGGGCGGGATCGTCACCCACGGCGCGGGCGGGATCGTCGATCTCCACGGCGCGGGACGGGGGCTCCTCGTCGCTCGCGTCGAGGCCGAAGCCGTCCTCGAGCAGCTCCTGGGCGATGCGGCTCGACAGGCCGCTCCTCTCGCCCGGTCCGGGGTCGCTCTCCGGGTCGACGGGGGCGGCGAACGCCTGCTCGAGTCCGGACGCCGGCATCCCGGCGTCGTCGATCGAGTCGGCTCGCCCGTCGAAGGGTCCTCGTGCAGGTCTCGGCATGCGCCCGAGCGTAGAGGACGGGCCCCCGGAGGTCGACGCTCCGTCGCGCACTGCCGGGCCGCCCGCGCGCCGGGTCAGTCGTGCAGCGACCAGGAGTGGGGAGCGACCTGGACGCCGCCGACGGTCGCCGTCTCGTCGCCGATGTTCAGCGCGAGCCGCGCGGTGCGTCCCTCCGGGCCCTCCGCCACGAGCATCACGGCGGTGTTGGAGAGGTCGACCGTGCGGGTGCTCGCGCCGACCAGCCACGGGTTCCGTCGGCGGAACGCGACGACCTCCTGGTGGGCCCGGTAGGCCTCCCCGCCCGGCCACTCGGCGGGCTCGGCCGGGAACTCCGGGCGGATCGCGTCGTCGCCGCCGATCCGCTCCTCCTTGACGCCGCGCAGGCCCCGCTCGTCGCCGGAGTAGATGCTCGGCACGCCGGCGACGAAGCCGAGGATTGCCGTGGCGTGGCCGTGGTGGCGCTCGTCGCTGACGGCGCTGGCGATCCGGGTCACGTCGTGGTTGCCGACGAAGGTCAGGGGCAGGAACTCGCGGACGAAGTCGTCGTGGCGCTTCAGGGACCAGGCCAGCTCGAAGAGGTTCGCCTCCTCGAGGGAGTTTCGGACGGCCTTCCAGAGCTCGTACTGCGTGACCGAGTCGAGCCCCGACTCCCGCACGTAGCCGGTGTAGTCGCCGTGGATGACCTCGCCGACGAACCACGCGTCGGGGAAGCGCTGCCGCACCGGGTCGATCGCCGCGTGCCAGGCCGCCGGCGCGACCGCGTACGCCGCGTCGAGCCGCCAGCCGTCGATGCCCCGCTCGAGCCAGTGCGCGAGCACGGAGGACACGTGCTCCGCGACCTCGGGGTTCCCGTTGTCGAGCTCGACCAGGGCGTCGTGCCCCTCGAACACGTCGACGCGGAGGCCGTCGACCTCCTGCGACCGCTCGCTGCGGGAGAAGCGCGCCGCCTCGGGGGAGCCCTCGCCGGCCGCGACGGCGGCACGCCACCAGGGGTGCTCCCGTCCCACGTGGTTGAAGACCCCGTCGAGCAGCACCCGGATCCCGCGCTCGCGGCACGCGGCGATCAGCGCGTCGAGGTCTGCCTCGTCGCCGAGGCGGGGATCGACCCGGAAGTGGTCGACCGTGTCGTAGCCGTGGGTGGAGGAGGCGAAGACCGGCCCCAGCAGCAGCCCGTTGCAGCCCAGCGCCAGCAGGTCGTCGAGCCAGGGGAGCAGGGCGCGGAGGCGGTGCTGCGGCTCGTCGTCCGGGCCCGGACCCTCCGAGGCGCTCGCCTCGGCGCCCGTGAAGCCGAGCGGGTAGACGTGCCACCAGATCGCCGTCGAGATCCAACCGTCCGTCTGAGCCATCGTGGCCGTCCTCCCGGCCCGCTCGGGCGCGGGCCGCCGTCACTGTAGCGAGGCGGGCTGGACCGGAGCCGCGCCCGCTCACGAGCCGGGCCGCAGGGCGGCGATCCAGGCCAGCACGGCGAGGCCCGCCCGCACGGAGGCGGGTGCCGTGACGGTGCAGACGAGCAGCGCGAGAGCCGCGCAGGCGAGCCCGGCCACCGCGCTCCTCCGCTCGCCCGCCCACCGCAGCGCCCGCACGGACGCGATCACCGCGGCGACCGCCACGGCGACGGCGGGGAGGGCCCAGAGCGGATGCACGGAGGACGCGAGCGCGAGCAGGCCCAGCGCGAGCGCGGCGAGGCCGGGCTCGTACGGCCGGCGAGCGGGAGGGTGCCGCCGGGGCGGCCGGGGGAGGGCCGCGTCGGCCGGAGCGGATGGAGGGAGGAGTGCCGTCGTCGTCATGAGCCGATCCTCGTCAGGCGGCGGACTCTGCGGAGTGGCGATCGGCGGATCGGTGGACGAGAGGCGCCGAGCGCCTCCTGTGGAGGGACCGACCGGCGCGATCGGCGTCGTTCCGGGCGTCTCGAGGCCGGAATCGCCGGAGATCCGGGGCGGGGCTGGTAGGTTACCGACGGTCCGACCGGTTGAGGACGTCCGTCCCCGGCCGAGGACGATCCATCGAAACCAGCTGTTCCGACAGCGAGAACGTCCTGGGAGGACACTCCATGGCTGACAAGTCGCTCAACCGCACCGAGCTCGTCGCGAAGATCGCCGCCGACTCCGGCCAGAGCCAGGCCGCCGTCAACGGCGTCCTCGACTCGCTCTTCACCACCCTCGCCGACTCCGTGTCGAACGACGTGAAGGTCACCATCCCCGGCTGGATCGCCGTCGAGCGCACCTCCCGCGCCGCGCGCACCGGCCGCAACCCGCAGACCGGCGAGACCATCCAGATCGCCGCCGGCCACTCGGTCAAGGTCTCCGCGGGCACCAAGCTCAAGGCCGCCGCGAAGTAGTCGCGCCCTCCGACACGGCCCCGGCACTGCGCCGGGGCCGTCGTCGTCCGCGGACGCGGCTGCCGATCAGCCGCGGAACGTAGGCTGGACCGGTGAATCGAACCGTCCGGATCGTCGGCCCTGCGCTCGTGCTCGTCGCCGCAGCGCTCGTCGCCCTTCTCGCGGCCCTGGCCTTCGGCGGGGGAGCCGCGGCTCCGCTGCTGAACGATCCCGGCCCCGTGGTCCGCTACGGCCTCCCGATCGCCAAGCTGGCCGTCAATCTCGGCGCCGCGGGCATGATCGGCTCGCTCGTGCTGACGCTGTTCGCGCTGAGCCCCCGCGCCGCCGCTGCCCGCGACGCCCGATCCTCGTCCCGCGCCTCGACCGCTCACGCCTCCTCGCGCGGCGGCCAGTCCTCGCGCGGCGGCCAGTCCTCCTCCCGCGCCGGATCGACGCGCACCGCGGTCGCCCCCGCGCGCCCCGCGCCCGGCGAGGCCGCGCCCGAGCCGCGCACCGAGTTCTCGATCGCCCTCGACGTCGCCGCCGCCAGCGCCGCCTTCTTCGCGGCGGCCAGCGCGGTGACCGGGTTCCTCACCTTCCTCAACGTCACGCAGACGCCCCTGAGCCTCGACCGCGACTTCGGCACCAAGCTCAGCTACTTCATCGGCAGCATCGAGGTCGGCCAGGCCTGGCTCATCACGACGCTGCTCGCGGCCGTCGTCACCGTCCTCTGCTTCGCCGTCCGCAACCAGACCGCGCTCGTCTTCGTCACGGGCCTGGCCCTGCTCACGCTGCTGCCGATGGCGCAGCAGGGGCACGCGGCGGGAGCGAGCGGGCACGACGCCGCCGTCACGGCGCTGGGCCTGCACCTCGTCTTCGCGGCGATCTGGCTGGGCGGCCTCATCACCGTCATCGCCCTGCGGCCCCTGCTCGGCGGCTCCCGCCTGCTGCCCGTGATCGAGCGCTACTCCAGCCTCGCGCTCGTGAGCTTCGTCGTGGTCGCGGCGTCCGGGTACGTCAGCGCCGAGCTCCGGCTCGCCACTCTCGACAACCTGCTGACCGGCTACGGGATCCTCGTGCTGGTCAAGGTCGCGGCGCTGGTCGCGCTGGGCCTGTTCGGCGTGCTGCAGCGCCGCTACCTCATCGAGCGGATGCGGAAGGCCGGCGGTGTCGGCGGCCGCAGCTTCTGGTGGCTCGTCGGCGCCGAGATCGCCTTCATGGGGATCGCCTCCGGAGTCGCTGCGGCGCTCGCGCGCACCGCGACCCCGGTCGACCAGATCGCCGCCAGCCAGCTCACGGATCCGACCCCGGCCCAGCTGCTGACGGGCGAGCCCCTGCCGCCGCCCGCGAGCGCGATGAACTTCCTCACGCTCTGGAACATCGACCTGGTCTGGCTCCTGGTCTGCTCCTTCGCCATCGCGTTCTACGTCGCCGGAGTGGTGCGCCTGCACCGCCGCGGCGACCGCTGGCCCCTGCACCGCACGATCCTCTGGATCGCGGGCATGCTCCTCCTGGCCTACATCACGAACGGCGGGGTGAACGCGTACGAGAAGTACCTGTTCAGCGCCCACATGCTCTCGCACATGGTCCTCACCATGGCGGTGCCGCTGCTGCTCGTCCCGGCGGCACCGGTCACGCTCATCGCCCGCGCCGCCGCCCGCCGCACCGACGGCTCCCGCGGTGCCCGCGAGTGGGTGCTGCTCGCCGTGCACTCGCGCTTCGCCACCGCGATCTCGCACCCGATCGTCGCCGCCCTGCTGTTCGTCGGGTCGCTCTGGGGCTTCTACTACTCCCCGCTGTTCCGCTGGGCCACCACGGACCACATCGGCCACGAGTGGATGATCGTCCACTTCCTGATCACCGGGTACCTCTTCGTCAGCGTCCTGATCGGAGTGGACCCGAGCGTGCACCGCGTGCCCTTCGCGATGCGCCTGCTGCTGCTGCTGGGCACCATGGCGTTCCACGCCTTCTTCGGCCTCGCACTGATGACGGGGGAGGGGCTGCTCCTCGCCGACTGGTACGGAGCGATGGGCTGGGGCACCTCCGCGCTCGCCGATCAGCAGGCGGCCGGCGGCATCGCGTGGAGCATCGGCGAGATCCCCACCCTCGCGCTCGCGATCGTCGTCGCGATGATGTGGAGCCGCTCCGACGCCCGCGAGACCAAGCGCCGCGACCGCCAGGCCGACCGCACCGGAGAGGCCGAGCTCACGGCCTACAACGACCGCCTGGCCGCCCTCCAGAAGCGCGGCTGATCCGCGCCCGGGCCCCGGGGTCCCGGCGGCCCGCGGGTACAGTGGAGCGGTGACTCAGCCGACCCTCTCCGACGAGCAGCAGCGGGTCTTCGACCTCATCGAGAACACGCGCGAGCACCTGTTCGTCACGGGTCGCGCGGGCACGGGCAAGTCCACCCTGCTCAACCACCTGAGCTGGAACACCGACAAGCAGATCGTCATCTGCGCCCCCACCGGCGTCGCGGCGCTGAACGTCGGCGGCCAGACCATCCACTCGCTCTTCCGACTGCCGATCGGCGTCATCGCCGACTCCGACCTCGACCAGCCGCCCGAGCTGCGCAAGCTCCTCAACACCATCGACACGCTCGTCATCGACGAGATCTCCATGGTCAACGCCGACCTGCTCGACGGGATCGACCGCAGCCTCCGGCAGGCGCGGCAGCGGCGCTCCGAGCCGTTCGGGGGCGTGCAGGTCGTCCTCTTCGGCGACCCGTTCCAGCTCGCACCCGTGCCCGGCGATCCGGAGGAGCGCGCCTACTTCGCCGACCGCTACCGCTCGCTGTGGTTCTTCGACGCCCTCGTCTGGCAGGAGGCGCCGCTGCGGATCGTCGAGCTCGGCCGGATCCACCGGCAGAGCGATGAGCGCTTCAAGTGGATGCTCAACGCGGTCCGCTTCGGCATGGTGACGAAGGAGATCGCCGACGTTCTGAACGCGGCGGGCGCGCGGACGCCTCCGGCCGACGACGCGATCACGCTCGCGACCCGCAATGACACGGTCAACCGCATCAACCAGGCGGCGCTCGCGCGGCTGAAGGGCCCGCTGAAGACCGCGTCGGCCGAGATCAGCGGCGACTTCGGCGGGCGCGCCTATCCGGCGGACCAGAACCTCGAGCTCAAGATCGGCGCGCACGTGATGTTCCTGCGCAACGACTCCGAGCAGCGCTGGGTGAACGGCACGATCGGCCGGGTGACGAAGGTCGCGGGGACGGTGTGGGTCGAGGTGGACGGCGAGGTCCACGAGGTCGAGCCCGCGACCTGGGAGCGCTACCGCTACTCCTACTCCGCCGCGACGAAGAAGCTCACCCGCGAGATCGTCGCCGAGTTCGCGCAGTTCCCGCTCCGCCTGGCGTGGGCGGTCACGATCCACAAGTCGCAGGGCAAGACCTACGACTCCGCCGTGGTCGACCTCGGGCAGCGCGCCTTCGCGCCCGGGCAGACCTACGTGGCGCTCAGCCGCATCACGAGCCTCGAGGGGCTCTACCTGACGCGGCCGCTCCGGCCGAGCGACATCATCGTCGACAAGGACGTGCTGCGCTTCATGTCCGAACGGCGAGCCGAGCCGGCCGCCGTCGCGGAGGCGTCCGCGGATTGACGCCCCGCGGAGGAGGTCGGAGCAGGCCCTCAGGCCGCCGCGCAGGTCCGGGCGAGATCGCGGAACAGCTCCGTCGTCAGCCGGTACGCCTCCGCGACCTCCGCGATGACCCGCTCGCGCTCCTCCTCGTCCCAGCCCGCGGCGTCGAGCTGCTCGCGGTAGGTGGCGCGGAAGGCCGACGGTGCGGCGATCTCGCCGAAGAGGAAGAAGCCGACGCCGTTGGTCTCGAAGCCGAACCGCCGCTGCAGCAGCCCGCGGACGATCGCGCAGCCGGAGAGGTCGCCGAGGTAGCGCGTGTAGTGGTGGGCGACGAAGCCGCCGCTCCAGCCCGCGGCCACGGTGCGGATCCGGTCGACGTAGGCGCCGGTCGAGGGCAGCGGGCGGATGCGCTCCCGCCAGTCCTCGCCGACGAGGAAGCGCAGGTCCTCCGCGATCGCGGGGAGCCGGGTGAGCTTGGCCGAGAGGAAGGGCTCCGCGACCGGATCGCCGGCCATGTCCTCCGCCCCGGCCTCGAGGGCCTCGTAGACGAAGTAGTGCTGCGAGATGAGCGCGATGTAGTCGTCGCGGCTGCCGGAGCCGGTCATCAGCGAGGTCATGAAGGCGGCGCCCTCGTCGTCCGCGCCGGACTGCCCGATGCGCAGGCGCAGGGCCTCGGAGAACGGGATGACGTTCGACACGGTGGCCTCCCTCGGCGACTGAGGTCTGCCTTACCTTAGCCGAGCGGGGCCGCCGGGACCAGAGGGCGTCAGTGCCCGTGTCCGCCGTCGACGACGGAGTGCATCATCCCGCCCATGTCGCCCGAGCCGCCCGAGGATGCGGCCATGGCGGGGGTGGCGAGGGCGGAGACGGTGAGCGCGCCGGCCAGGAGTCCGACGAGAGCTCGCGACGGCGAGACGGCCTTCTCCTCGACGCGCGGAGAGCGGAGCGAGACGGCCACCACGGCGACCGCGATCAGCTGGAGGACCGCGGCGGCCAGCGCGGGGAGGGGCTCGGCGAGTGCGCCGAGGGCCAGAGCGAGGGCGAACGCCGCCAGGGAGGCGACCGCGACGACCAGCGCGGAGCGCGGCACGACGATCCGGCCGCGTGCCAGGACGAGGACCGCCCAGAGGATCTCGACAGCACCGAGCGCTCCGATCACCGGAGCCTGCACGCCCTCGCCGCCGGCGGCGAGCGAGAGGTGGACGAGCCCGGCGCCGAGTCCGGCGAAAGCGGCGTTGCAGCGGGCCACGGTGGTCATGGCGGCTCCTTCGCTGGATCGGGGAAGAAGAGGAGGCCCCGGATCGACACACCGCATCGTGTCGTCCGGGGCCGTTCAGTCCGTCCGCCGCGGAAAACGGCGGGCCCACGGCGGACGGAGTAGAGGGGGGCGGCGGGTGCCGCCCTGGTCAGGCGGTCGCGGCGGTGCGCGTCCTCGCCGTCTTCTCGGTGCCGAGTCCGACTCCCAGGAGCACCAGCGCGCTGGCCAGGTGCAGGAAGTGGTCGGCGGTGTTCAGCGCCAGCACGTTCAGAGCGGTGTCGACCAGGAAGAAGCCGACGATGCCGAGCAGCAGGTACACCGCTCCGACGGTCACGTTGACGGTCTTCGCCGCGGCGACGGTCGACAGGCCCGCGATCAACAGCGCGCCTCCGATGAGCAGGTGGGCGATGTTGTGCAGCGGGTTCACCTCGAAGATGCCGAGCAGGAGCCCGCCTTCGGTCGAGAGGAACTGCACGCCTCCGGTCACGACGAAGCCGAGCAGCCCGACGACGACGTAGACGGCTCCGAAGAGAGTCGCCAGCAGTCGATTGGGGGATCTGCGCATGGTCTCTTACCTCCTTCGAGCAGCGCCTCTGCGCTGTACTCCCTCTCTTCGTAACCGGGCGCCTGCCGGTTTGGGAACGGGGTGGACTCCGCCGGTCACGGTCAGGACACGAATCGCGATCGGGCGCTCAGCGGCCCTCTCCGGCCCGACGGAGCCCCCGTACAGTGGTGCCGTTCGCAGACGACGGGGGAGTCGCACGGCATGGGATCTCGCAGACGGACGCGGACGGGACTGCTCGTCGTCCCGGTCCTCGTGCTCGCACTGGCCGGCTGCACGCCCGCCGGCGCCTCGCGCGTGGCGGAGGCGCCCGCGCAGGCGGCGTCGGAGGAGCTCGCCTCCGCCCTGTCGGGGTTCCTCGACGAGACGGTCGGCGTCGCCGGCGCGACCGGAGCGGTCGCCGGGGTCTGGTCGCCGTGGGGCGGCAGCTGGGAGGGCGCGGTCGGCTGGGAGTCGGACGAGCGCACCACCGCCCTCACCACCGACGCGCACCTGCGGCTCGGCACCGGCGGCACCGAGGCGATGACCTGCGACGTGGTCCTCGCCCTCGCCGACTCCGGCCGGGTCGACCTCGACGCCGACGTCGGCGAGACGCTGCGCTCCCTGCCCGGCATCGACGGGCTCACCCTGCGCGAGCTCTGCGCGCACACCTCAGGCCTGGCCGACTTCCGCTCGGCGCTCTGGCCGACCGTGCTCCAGAACCCCCCGCGGCAGTGGCCGACGCTCGAGCTGCTCGCCGCGGCCCAGGTGCGCGGTGCCTCGGCCGAGCCCGGAGCGGCGTGGTCCGACTCCGCCACCGGTCCGCTGCTCGCCGGCATCGTCGCCGCGCAGGTGACCGGTCGGAGCATCGGGGAGCTCTACGACCAGTACGTGGTGCCGCGGTACGGGCTGCGGAGCACGGAGCTGCCCGGCGCCTCCGAGGTCGACCTGCCCGCTCCGTCCCCCCGCGGCTATGCGGTCACGCTCGACCCGGCGACCGGGGAGAAGCGCTGCGACGTGCGCCTCGACGTCACCGCCGCGTCCCCGTCCGCCCTCGGCGCCGCCGGCGGAGCACTGACCGATCTGGAGGACCTCCGGCGGCTGGCGACGGGTCTCGCGGCCGATCCCGCGGACGACGCCATGTGGCGGGACCCGGTCGTCCAGGGCCAGGGCCGCGCCGACTACCTCCGCGCCGGGCTCGGCGGGCACGAGGCGGGACCCCTCCGCGGCTTCTCAGGCCTCGCGCCCGGCTTCGTCACCGCGGCGTACTCCGACCCGGTCTCGGGCCTGACCGTGGCCGTCTCGATCAACAGCTCGACGCCCGGCGGGGACTTCGCCGCGACGGTCGCCCGCACCCTGGCCGCCATCGCGGTCGAGCAGGGAGCCGCGGCGGGAGCCGAGGGCCTGCCCCAGCTCCCGTGGACGGCCGACGGCGAGCGCGGCGCCGTGCAGGGGACCCCGACGCGCTGCTGATCCGGCGGCGCCCTACTCTGGTGCCATGCCGATCACTCCCGACACCAAGGACTGGACCTGGGTCCTCGAGCGCCCCTGCCTCGAGTGCGGTTTCGACGCCTCGCTCGTCGACGCCGACGAGGTCGCCGAGCTCATCCGCGAGAACGCCGCCGCCTGGCCCTACGTGCTCGACCGCGACGATGCGGCGGGCCGGCCCGACGACGAGACCTGGTCGCCGCTCGAGTACGCCGCGCACGTGCGCGACGTGCACCGCATCTACCGCACCCGCGTGCAGCTGATGCTCGCCGGCGACGACCCGCTCTACCCCAACTGGGACCAGGACGTCACCGCCGTGGAGGAGCGCTACGACCAGCAGGACCCCGCGACGGTCGGCCGCGAGCTGGTCGAGGCGGCCGAGCGCATCGCCGAGGTGTTCGACTCCGTCGCCGGCGCCCAGTGGCAGCGCCGAGGCCGCCGAAGCGACGGCGCGGCGTTCACGGTCGACACGATCGCCCGCTACTACCTGCACGACGTCCAGCACCACCTGCACGACGTGCAGGGCTGAGCTCAGGTGTCGATGAGCTGGGGATTGAGGAACGAGAGCGTCCGCGCGTAGGCGAGCGCCGCGGAGGCGGGGCTGACCGCGTCGCGCAGGTTGCCGTTCGCGAAGTGCCGCTGCGTGTCCGGGTAGGTGTGCGCCGTGACCGGCGTCCCCGACTCCTTCAGCCGCCCGACGAACGACTCCGGGTCGTCGCCCGCGGGCCACTCGTCGCTCTGCGCGTAGTGCAGGAGGGTGGGGCACGGGACCAGCACGTGCTCCTCCCCACCGAGGGTGGCGTAGTACGCGACCACCGCGTCCACGAGCCCGGTGCCCGCGGCGAGCAGCCCGAGGCGGCCGCCGAAGCCGAAGCCGATGACGGCGCTGCGCGGCGCCCCGGCCGCGACTCCGGTGCCGACCGCCTCGGCGACGGCGGCGAGGGTGCGGTCCTGCGCGGCCATCGCGGCGAGGTCGCGCGCGTCCTCCGGGGCGAGCGTGGCCCAGCCGTCGTAGAGGTCGGGCACGAGCACGTGGTAGCCGTGCTTCGCCACGGCCTCGGCGAACGGCTCCAGCCACGGCAGGCGCCCGAACACGTCGTGCAGCACGACCACCACGGGCCGGCCGGGGTGCCCGTACTCGAGGGCGACGCCCGGCGACGGGATCTGGACGAGCTCTGTCACCCCTCCACCCTGCCCTCTGCGTCCCGCGATCCCGCGCGCTGCCGCGGATCCGCCCGGCGTGTCGCGTCGAAACGCCGCGCGGGCGCCTCACCGCTCCGCGCGGCCGTGCGGCTTCAGCGGCAGGACGACCTGCTCGCGCAGGTGCTCGTAGACGACCGAGGTGCGCACGTCGGCGACCTCGCGGCGCTGCGTCAGCTCGTCGATGACGAAGGCGTAGAGGTCCTGGTTGTCGCGGACGGCGACATGGATGATGAAGTCCTCCGAGCCGGAGGTGACGAACACGCCGACCGTCTCGTCGAGGCCGGCGACCCAGTCGCGGAAGGCCTCGATGATCTCGCGCGACGGCGGACGGATGCGGACCGCGATCAGCGCCTGCACGCCGCGCCCGAGGGCCGCGAAGTCGAGAGTGAGCGTCGCGCCGGTGATCACGCCGCGGCGCCGGAGGCTCCTCGTGCGGTCGAGGGCGGTGGTCGGCGAGACGTGCACGGCGGCTGCGAGGTCACGGTTCGTGATCCGTGCATCCGACTGCAGGACCTGCAGGATCCGGACGTCGAGTTCGTCGAGTGCCGCTCCTGGGCCGTTCTGCTGGTCGTTCATACGGAGATCCTGCCGAAGGGGAGCCCTCCTGCCTACTGTTCGTAACGTCGCTGCGCACGAACCGAGGAGCAGCATGACCATCCCCGCCCCCGACGCCGTCGGCTTCCACCCCGACGAGATCGACACCGCCGCGCCCACCCGCTCGGCCCGCCTCAAGTGGGTGGTCGTCGTCGACGAGTCCCTCCCCGCCGGCCGCGCCGTGAACGCCGCGATCTGCGTGGGCGCCGCGACGGCCGCGCACGTCGCGGGACTGCTCGGACCGAGCCCCGCCGACGCGTCCGGATCGCTGCATCCCGGTCTGCCGTGGGCCGGCTGCACGGTCCTCGCCGCCGACGCGGCGACCCTGCTCGCGATCCGCGCGAAGGCCGAGGCGCACGACGGGACGTTCGTCGCCGACATGCCCGCGTCGGCGCAGGCCACCCGGGTGTACGACGAGTACCGGGAGGCGGTGGCGGCGAGCGGCTCCGACGAGCTGCAGTACCTCGCGGTCAGCCTGGTGGGGCCGAGGAACCGGATCGACAGGATCGTCGGGCGGCTGCCGCTGCTGGGCTGACGGACACCGCGGGGCTGCCGGACGCCGCTGCGCTGACGGACGCCGCTGCAGCGCCGGAGGAGGAGCCGCTCGCGTCGGGCCGGAGGACCGGCCGCAGACGAGGGGGGGGGGAGGAGAGCGAGTGACGGGAATCGAACCCGCGCCATCTGCTTGGGAAGCAGAAGTTCTACCATTGAACTACACTCGCGCGGCGCCGCTCGGGCGCACCAGGACATCGTAGCAAGGCCCGGAGCCGGCCCATGCCCCGGGTCGCGCCACGCCCTAGGATCGCAGCGTGCTCCTCTCCGACCGCGACATCTCGCTCGAACTCGCCTCCGGCCGCGTGGGGCTCGCCCCGCACGATCCGTCGATGCTGCAGCCGTCGTCCGTCGATGTGCGCCTCGACCGCTTCTTCCGGCTGTTCGACAACCACCGCTACCCGTACATCGATCCGGCCGAGGACCAGCCCGAGCTGACCCGCCTGGTCCAGACGCCGCAGGGCGAGCCGTTCATCCTCCACCCGGGAGAGTTCGTGCTCGGCTCGACCTACGAGGAGGTGTCGCTGCCGGACGACATCGCGGCGCGCCTCGAGGGCAAGAGCTCTCTCGGACGGCTCGGGCTGCTGACCCACTCGACCGCCGGATTCATCGATCCGGGCTTCACCGGCCACGTCACCCTCGAGCTCAGCAACGTCGCGACGCTCCCCATCACGCTCTGGCCGGGGATGAAGATCGGCCAGATGTGCTTCTTCCGCCTCAGCTCGCCCGCCGAGAAGCCCTACGGCTCGGCGGAGTACAGCTCGCGGTACCAGGGCCAGCGCGGTCCGACCGCGTCGCGCTCGGCGCTCAACTTCCACCGCACGGACGTCTACACCGACTGACTCCGGCGCAGGGATCAGGGCGCGGGGGTCAGCCCAGCAGGCGGGGGAGCTGCAGCACGAGCCAGGGGGAGAACGCCCAGGGGGTCGAGCGGACGGCGGCGAGCGTCGCCTCGGCGTCGACCCACTCGTAGTCCATGACCTCGTCGAGGCGCGGATCGAGGGCGTCGCGGCTCGACAGCGTCGCCGTGTAGACGGGGCAGATCTCGTTCTCGACGACGCCGGACGCGTCGACCGCGCGGTAGCGGAAGTCCGGCAGGGCGACCTCCAGCGTGGCCAGCCGGGCGCCGAGCTCGCGCTCGGCCCGGCGGACGACGGCGTCCTCGATCCGCTCGCCCGGGGCGGGGTGCCCGCAGAAGGAGTTGGTCCAGACGCCCGGCCAGGTGCGCTTCTCGAGTGCGCGGCGGGTCACCAGAAGCGCGCCGTCCGGGGAGAAGACGTGGCAGGAGAACGCGAGGTGCAGGGGAGTGGCCGTGTCGTGCACGGTCGCCTTGTCGGCGACCCCCACGGCGTTCCCTGCCTCGTCGAGGAGGACCACCTGCTCGATCCGGTCCGTCTGCACAGTGGCGGCTGGCGAAGTCATACCCGCAAGTCAAGCACGCCGCAACACATCAGCCGGCTTATCGTCCTGGTTCTCCCCTTTGTTAGCCTTCCCACGTGGATACGCGCGACCCCGTGGTTCTGTCCCGGTTGAGGCAGGAGCACGTCGATGCCGTCCTGGACAGGTTCTTCTCGTTGGCGAGGTCCCGGGCGGTGCGTCTCGGACCCCGCTACCTGACCCTCTGGCAGACGCTGGAGGCCAACACCCGCGGCGGCAAGCGCTTCCGCCCGCTGATGGTGATCTCCGCGTACGAGGCCCACGGCGGCCAGGATCCGGAGGCCGCCGCCCATCTCGGCGCGGCGTTCGAGCTGCTGCACACCGCGCTGATCGTGCACGACGACGTGATCGACCGCGACTTCGTGCGCCGCGGCGGCCCGAACGTCTCGGGCAGCTACCGCGACGAGGCGACGACCGCGGGCCTCTCCATCCCGATCGCCGAGCACCGGGGCACCTCGGTGGCCGTGATCGCCGGGGACCTCGCCCTCACCGGCGCCCACCGCCTCGTCGAGGGCGTCGGCGCCTCCGACGGCGTGCGGGCCCGCCTGCTCACCCTGCTCGACGAGGCCGTCTTCGCCTCCGCCGCGGGTGAGCTGGCCGATGTGGACTTCTCCCTCATGCCGGGCATGCCCTCGGTCGACGAGGTGCTCGAGATGGAGCGCCTCAAGACGGCCGTCTACTCGTTCGAGGCGCCGCTGCAGGCCGGAGCGATCCTCGCCGGGGCCTCGGACGCCGCGGTGGACGCCCTCGGCGAGTTCGGCCGCTGGATCGGCATCGCCTACCAGATCGTCGACGACCTGCTCGGGGTCTTCGGCTCGGAGGGGCAGACCGGCAAGACCACGCTGGGCGACCTCCGCGAGGGCAAGCGCACCGTCCTCATCGCCCACGCGGCCGGCACCGACTGCTGGCCCGACATCGAGGCGCTGATCGGCGACGAGCACCTCGCGCCCGAGACCGCGGAGAAGGTGCGCGGCATCCTCGAGGAGTGCGGCGCCCGCAGCTACGCCGAGGGGCTCGCGAACCAGTTCGCCGATCGCGCCTGGGCGGCTCTGGAGACGCCCGCGGTGTCGGAGGCCTTCCGCAACGAGGTCCGCCCGCTCGTGGCCAGCGTGGTCGGGCGCACCCGATGAGCGCTATCCGCCACGCGCGGATGCGCGCGACGATGCGCTCCGCCCGGCCGAGCCCCCGTACGGTGGCACGATGAGCCGCCAGAGCGAACTGTACGACCGCGTCGCGCACGAGTCGTCCGCGCAGGTGATCCGCCGCTACTCCACCTCCTTCGGGCTGGCCACGCGCCTGCTCGCCCCGGGCGTCCGCGAGCGGGTGGAGGACGTCTACGCCCTCGTGCGCGTCGCCGACGAGATCGTCGACGGCGTCGCCGAGGAGGCCCGTCTCGACCGGGCCGCGGTGGAGGAGTCCCTCGACGCCTTCGAGGCAGAGACCGAGCGCGCGCTCGCCTCCGGCTACAGCTCCAACCTCGTGATCCACGCCTTCGCGCGGACCGCGCGGGCGACCGGATTCGGCACCGAGCTCACCCGGCCGTTCTTCGCGTCGATGCGCGCCGACCTCCGCGAGACCGAGCACACCCCCGAGTCCTTCGAGGCCTACGTCTACGGCTCCGCCGAGGTCGTCGGGCTGATGTGCCTGCACGTGTTCCTCGCGGCGCCGGACGCGGGGCTCGTCTCCGAGACCGCCCGCGAGCGGCTCGTGGCCGGAGCGCGCCGCCTGGGCGCCGCGTTCCAGAAGGTCAACTTCCTCCGCGATCTCGCCGCCGACGTCGACGGCCTCGGCCGCAGCTACTTCCCCGGAGTCGACCCGTGGGCGTTCTCCGAGCGCGACAAGGCCTCGCTGCTCGCCGACCTCGACGACGACCTCGCCGAGGCCGCAGCCATCGTGGCCGAGCTCCCGCGCTCGAGTCGGCGCGCGGTCCTGCTGGCCCACTCCCTCTTCGCCGCCCTGGCCGACCGGATCCGCGCGACGCCCGCCGAGGAGCTCCTCCGCGCCCGCGTCAGCGTGCCCACGGCCGCCAAGGCGGCGCTCGCGGCGAAGGCGGCCGTGTCGACGCTCGGCCCGCGCCTGGGCCCAGGCCCCGTCCGCGCGACCCGCTCGAGGACCGGCCCGCACCGCGCCGTCGTCATCGGCGGGGGGATCGGCGGACTCGCCTCCGCCGCGCTGCTCGCGCGCGACGGCTACGACGTGACCCTCCTGGAGGCGCGCGAGGCCGTCGGCGGCCGCGCCGGCTCGTGGGAGCACGAGGGCTTCCGCTTCGACACCGGTCCCTCCTGGTACCTGATGCCCGAGGTGTTCGACCACTTCTTCCGCCTCATGGGCACCAGCGCCGAGGAGCGCCTCGACCTCGTCACGCTCGACCCCGGCTACCGGGTCTACAGCGAGGGCGTCGACGAGCCGATCGACGTGCTCGCCGACCTCGAGTCGAACCTCGCGCTCTTCGAGAGCATCGAGCCCGGAGCGGGCGAGCGGATGCGCGCATACCTCGACTCCGCGCGCGACACCTACGAGATGGCCAAGCGCCGCTTCCTCTACACGAGCTTCTCGTCCTTCCTCCCGCTGCTGCGCCGCGACGTGCTCAGCCGGACCGGGAGGCTCGGCCGCCTGCTGCTCACTCCGCTCGACACGTTCGCGGCGACGGCGGTCACCGACAACCGGCTGCGCCAAATCCTCGGCTACCCGGCCGTCTTCCTCGGCTCCTCGCCGTTCGCCGCGCCGAGCATGTACCACCTGATGAGCCACCTCGACCTCGCCGACGGCGTGCTCTACCCGATGGGCGGATTCACGAAGCTGATCGAGGCGGTCGCCGACGTCGCCGAGGAGGCCGGCGTCACCGTCCGCACGTCCTCGCCCGCGACCCGGATCCTCACCACCCGCTCGCCCCGCGGCCGACGCCGCGGCGCCGAGGTCGTCGGAGTCGAGTTCACGGGCCCCGACGGCACGGAGCGGATCCCCGCCGACCTGGTCGTCAACGCCTCCGACCTCTTCACCACCGAGCAGTCGCTCCTCCCCGAGGAGCTGCGGACCTACCCGCCCGCCTACTGGGAGAACCGCGAGCCCGGCCCGAGCGCCGTCCTCGTCCTCCTGGGCGTGCGCGGGGAGCTGCCCGAGCTCGAGCACCACACCCTGCTCTTCACGAAGGACTGGCGCGACAACTTCGACAAGATCTTCGGCGAGCACCCGACCGTCCCCGATCCCGCGTCGATCTACGTCTGCCGCCCGAGCGCGACCGACGCGAGCACGGCTCCGGAGGGGCACGAGAACCTGTTCGTGCTCGTGCCGATCCCGGCCGACACCTCGATCGGCCACGGCGGAGTCGACGGCGCGGGCGACGCGCGCGTCGAGGCCATCGCCGACCAGGCCATCGCGCAGCTCGCGTCCTGGACCGGCGCGACCGACCTGGCCGAGCGGATCGTCGTCCGCCGCACCATCGGCCCGGCCGACTTCGAGAGCGACCTCGGCGCCTGGCGCGGCTCGATGCTCGGACCGGCCCACGTCCTCTCGCAGAGCGCCTTCTTCCGCGCCGGGAACGTCAGCAGGCACGTCGACGGACTGCTCTTCGCCGGCAGCTCCACGATCCCCGGCATCGGCCTGCCGATGTGCATCATCAGCGCCGAGGTCATGCTCAAGCGCGTGCGCGGCGACGTGTCGACCGAGCCGCTGCCCGTGCGGGAGGCGCCGTCCGCTCCGGTCGCGCCCGTCGCCGTGGGGGAGTAGGCGTGGGGATCCTCTACCTGCTCGCGCTCCTCGTCTCGATCACCGGGATGATCGTGTTCGACCGCCGCTTCCGGCTGTTCTTCTGGGCGGACGCGCGACGCGCGGCGATCGTGCTGCCCGTGGGAGTCGCGTTCTTCCTGGTCTGGGACCTCGTGGGGATCGGCCTGGGCGTCTTCTTCCGCGGAGAGACCTCCTACATGACCGGCCTGCAGATCGCGCCGGAGCTCCCGGTCGAGGAGGTCCTCTTCCTCACCCTGCTCTGCTACCTGACGATGGACGTGCACGGCTTCCTCTCGCAGCGGGTCGCCCGGCGGGCGGAGGCGCGCGCGTGACCTACCTCCTCCTCAACGCCGTGTTCCTCGCGGTGGTGCTGGTGCTGGTGCTGCTCGCGCTGCGCCGACGCGTCCTGCGCCTGCCCGCCGTCCTCGGCACCCTCGCCGTGCTGCTGGTGATGACCGCCGTGTTCGACAACATCATGATCGGAGTGGGCCTGCTGGTCGCCTACGACGACGACCTGATCTCGGGCATCCGGATCGGTGTCGCTCCGATCGAGGACTTCGCCTACGCGATCGCCGCGGCCCTCGCCCTCCCGGCGCTCTGGGTGCTCCTGCCCTCGCGTCGTCGGAGCGAGCCGTGAACCGGCTGCGCGCGCTGTTCGTCTCGAGCCGCCCGCTGAGCTGGGTCAACACCGCCTACCCGTTCGCGGCGGCGTACCTGCTGACCACCCGCGAGATCGACCTCGCCTTCGTGCTCGGCACGACCTACTTCCTCATCCCCTACAACCTCGCGATGTACGGGATCAACGACGTCTTCGACTACGAGTCCGACCTGCGGAACCCCCGCAAGGGCGGCGTCGAGGGCGCCGTGCTCGACCGGAGCGAGCACCGCGCGACGCTGATCGCGGCGGTGGCCACGAACGTGCCGTTCCTGGTGGCGCTCGTGCTGCTCGGATCCCCGGTCTCGTGGCTGGTCCTCGCGATCAGCGTCTTCGCGGTGATCGCCTACAGTGCGCCGGGGCTCCGCTTCAAGGAGCGTCCGTTCGTCGACTCGCTGACCTCGGCGACCCACTTCGTCAGCCCGGCCGTCTTCGGGATCGCCCTCGCGGGCACCGTGGTCACCGGACCTCTGGTGGCGTTGCTCGTGGCGTTCTTCCTCTGGGGGATCGCGAGCCACGCCTTCGGCGCGGTGCAGGACATCCTGGCCGACCGCGCGGGCGGCATCGGCTCGATCGCGACCGTGATCGGAGCGAAGGCGACCACGCGCTTCGCCATCGCCGCCTACGTCGCGAGCGGCCTGCTCCTGCTCCTGCTGCCCTGGCCGGGGACCCTCGCGGCGATCCTCGCGGTGCCGTACGCGGTGAGCATCTGGCCGTACCGGTCGCTCGAGGACGCCGAGGCGGAGCGGGCGAATGCGGGCTGGAAGCGCTTCCTCGCGCTGAACTTCCTGACCGGCTTCCTCGTCACGCTCCTGCTGATCGTGTTCTGGATCGCCACGGTCTGATCCGCGGCCGGCGGCGCGCGGGGAGGGGCCTCGCCCGCGTCTCCCGCGGGACGGGCCTCGTCAGTCCCGGCGGGCGGGCGGCGCGAGCCGCGGCTCCGGCACGACGGGGGCGGTGGCCGGCGGGCGGCGCACCGGCAGGAGCAGCACCAGCCCCACGGCGAGGACGAGGACGAGCCCGAGGATGCCCCAGTACTGCACGTTCGCCTCGCCGCTGCCCGAGACGGCCGCGGCGATCGAGACGGCGGCGGCGAAGGCGGCGGGCGCGAGGAACGAGGCCGCCCGCCCGGTGGTCGCGTAGAGGCCGAAGATCTCGCCCTCGCGTCCCTCCGGGATGAGGCGGGCCAGGTAGCTGCGGCTCGCCGACTGCGCCGGGCCGACGAACAGGCACAGCAGCAGGCCGAAGATCCAGAACACCGTGCTCCCCCCGTCGTGCAGGACGAAGACGGCGGTGCCGCAGACGACCAGGCCGATGAGCGAGGCGACGATCACGGCCTTGGGGCCGATGCGGTCGTCGAGCGCGCCGACCGAGATGGTCGCCACTCCGGCCACGACGTTCGCGGCGATGGCGAAGAGGATCACCTCGCCGGCGTCGAAGCCGAAGGTGCCCTGCGCCAGCACGCCGCCGAAGGTGAAGACCCCGGTGAGCCCGTCGCGGAACACCGCGCTGGCGATGAGGAAGGCCACGGTGCTGCGGCTCTCGCGCCAGAGGGCGGCGACCTGCGCGAAGAGCGCGCGGTAGGAGGCGATCACGCCGACGCGCTCCGCCCGGCTCGCGCGCGCCGGCGTCTCCGGCACCGCGACCAGCACAGGGAGGGCGAAGACGGCGAACCACACGCCGGCGACCAGGATCGAGACGCGCACGTCGAGGCCGTCGTCCCCCGTCACTCCGAAGAGCCCGACCTCGGGCGAGATGAAGCCGAAGTACACGATCAGCAGCAGGACGATCCCGCCGACGTAGCCCATGCCCCACCCGAAGCCGGAGACGCGGCCGATGGTCGCCCGGGTCGAGACCTGGAGGAGCATCGCGTTGTAGTTGACGCTCGCGAACTCGAAGAAGACCGTGCCGACCGCGAGCAGTCCGAGTCCCAGCCAGAGGAGGGCCGGGTCGGGGCGCACGAGGAACATCAGCAGGATGCAGAGGACGACGACGGCGGAGTGGATCCCCAGCCAGAGTCGGCGGCGCCCGCCGAGGTCGGCCCGGCGGCCGGTGATCGGCGCGATGACGGCGACGACCACGCCGGCGGCGGCGAGGGACCAGCCGAGCGCGGCCGAGACTCCGCTCGAAGTGCCGAAGAGCCCGTCGGTGGTCAGGTAGACGGTGAAGACGAAGGTGGTCACCACCGCGTTGAAGGCCGATCCGCCCCAGTCCCACAGGCCCCAGGCGAGGACGGGCCAGCGGCCGGTGCGCGTCGTCATGGGCCCACCGTAGGGGGAGGAGGTGAACGGCCGGAAGCGGCGGGACCCGTGAGTCCGAGAGTTGAGCCGATGCGACTCAACTTCTCGCCTCCGGACTTGACGCGAGACGACGGATGCGTAAACTTGAGCGTGCGGGGCTCAACCCCCGCAGAGGATTCCGCACCACCCGTCAACTGACCGGCAGCCGCCCGCGCGACGCCGATCGCGAAGGAGAACAACGCATATGTCCCGTGCCGTAGGCATCGACCTGGGAACCACCAACTCTGTCGTGGCCGTCCTCGAGGGAGGCGAGCCCACCGTCATCGCCAACGCCGAGGGCTTCCGCACCACGCCGTCCGTCGTGGCGTTCACCAAGGACGGGGAGGTGCTCGTCGGCGAGACCGCGAAGCGCCAGGCCGTCACCAACGTCGACCGCACCATCGCGTCGGTCAAGCGCCACATGGGCACCGACTGGACCTTCGGCGTCGAGGACAAGAAGTACACCCCGCAGGAGATCTCGGCCCGCATCCTGGGCAAGCTCAAGCGCGACGCGGAGCAGTACCTGGGCGACAAGGTGACCGACGCGGTCATCACCGTCCCGGCCTACTTCAACGACGCCGAGCGCCAGGCGACCAAGGACGCCGGCGAGATCGCCGGACTCAACGTCCTGCGCATCATCAACGAGCCCACCGCGGCCGCGCTGGCCTACGGCCTCGACAAGGGCAAGGAGGACGAGCTCATCCTCGTCTTCGACCTCGGCGGCGGAACGTTCGACGTCTCCCTCCTCGAGGTGGGCAAGGACGACGACTTCTCGACCATCCAGGTCCGCGCGACCTCGGGCGACAACCGCCTCGGCGGCGACGACTGGGACCAGCGCGTCGTCGACCACCTGGTCAAGCGCTTCAAGGACTCGACCGGCGTCGACGTCTCGAAGGACAAGATCGCTCGCCAGCGCCTCAAGGAGGCCGCGGAGCAGGCGAAGAAGGAGCTCTCCTCGAGCACCTCGACCAGCATCCAGCTGCCCTACCTCTCGCTCACCGAGAACGGCCCGGCGAACCTCGACGAGACGCTCACCCGCGCCAAGTTCGAGGAGCTCACCAGCGACCTGATCGAGCGCACCCGCAAGCCCTTCACCGACGTCATCGCCGAGGCGGGCGTCAAGGTCGAGGACATCGCTCACGTGGTCCTCGTCGGCGGCTCGACCCGCATGCCGGCCGTGGCCGAGCTCGTCAAGAAGCTCACCGGCGGCAAGGAGCCCAACAAGGGCGTCAACCCGGACGAGGTCGTCGCCGTCGGCGCCGCGCTGCAGGCCGGCGTCCTCAAGGGCGAGCGCAAGGACGTCCTCCTGATCGACGTGACCCCGCTCTCGCTGGGCATCGAGACCAAGGGCGGGATCATGACCAAGCTCATCGAGCGCAACACCGCGATCCCGACCAAGAGGTCCGAGACCTTCACCACGGCCGACGACAACCAGCCGTCCGTCGCGATCCAGGTCTTCCAGGGCGAGCGCGAGTTCACCCGCGACAACAAGAACCTGGGCACGTTCGAGCTGACCGGCATCGCGCCGGCCCCGCGCGGCATCCCGCAGGTCGAGGTCACCTTCGACATCGACGCCAACGGCATCGTCCACGTGTCCGCGAAGGACAAGGGCACCGGCAAGGAGCAGTCGATGACGATCACGGGCGGCTCGTCGCTGCCCAAGGACGACATCGACCGCATGGTCCGCGAGGCCGAGGAGCACGCCGCCGAGGACAAGGCCCGCCGCGAGGCCGCCGAGATCCGCAACAACGCCGAGACCCTGGCGTACTCGATCGACAAGCTGATCAAGGACAACGAGGACAAGCTGCCCGAGGACGTCAAGTCCGAGGTGCAGGGAGACGTCGACGCGCTGAAGACCGCGCTCGCCGGCGACGACGACGCGGCCGTCAAGACCGCGTTCGACGCCCTCAACGCCTCGCAGACCAAGATCGGCCAGGCGATCTACTCCCAGGACCAGGCCGCGCAGAGCGCCCCCGCGGACGCTCCGGCCGACGGTGACAAGAAGGACGACGAGGACATCGTCGACGCCGAGGTCATCGACGAGGACGAGCCGAAGGACACGAAGTAGCCATGGCAGCCGAGAACGAGCCCCAGGACCTCCCCGAGGAGCAGCCGGTCACCGGCGGCGAGGCGGGAGCCGAGGCGGCGCAGGACGCCCAGGACCAGGAGGGCCTCATCGAGGCCGAGGGGCCCGACGTCGAGACCAGCCTCTCGGACGCCGACCTCTCGTTCCTGTCGGGACAGTCCAGCGCCGAGACGCTCGCGGCCGAGCACCTCGCCGACCTCCAGCGGGTGACCGCCGAGTACGCGAACTACCGCAAGCGCACCGAGGCGAACCGCCAGGTCGACAAGGAGCGGGCGATCGGCGACGCGGTGAAGGTCATTCTCCCCGTGCTCGACGACCTCGACCGCGCCGAGAAGCACGGCGACCTCGCCGAGGGCGGGCCCTTCACGGCCATCGCGCAGAAGCTGCGCGGCGGAGTGGAGAAGCTCGGCCTGGTGAAGACCGGCGCCGTGGGCGACCTGTTCGACCCGAACATCCACGAGGCGATCTTCCAGCAGCCCACCCCCGGCGCCGAGACCTCCACGGTCGCGGACGTCGTCGAGGCGGGCTACTACCTCGGAGGCTCGCTGCTGCGGGCCGCCAAGGTGGTCGTGGCAGTCCCCGCCGACTGACCCCGCCACCGGCACCACCACCGCGGAGGACCCCGCCCCGCTCGGCAGCACGCTGCCGGACCGGGGCGGGGTCCCTCGCCGCATTCGACACAGGAAGAGGCACATGGCCAGCCAGGATTGGTTCGACAAGGACTTCTACAAGGTCCTCGGCGTGTCCAAGGACGTCTCCGCCGCGGACCTGAAGAAGACCTACCGCAAGCTCGCCCGCCAGTTCCACCCCGACTCCAACCCGGGGGATGCGAAGGCCGAGGCGCGCTTCAAGGAGATCAGCGAGGCGTACACCGTGCTCTCGGACGCCGAGCAGCGCAAGGAGTACGACCAGATCCGCGCCATGGGCGGCGGAGCGCGCTTCACCGCGGGCGGCCAGCCCGGAGGGTTCGACGACGTCTTCGGCGGCATGTTCGGCCAGGGCGGGCGCACCTCCTACAGCACCCAGCAGGGCCCGCCGCCCGGCTTCGAGGACATCCTCGGCGGCATGTTCGGCGGCGGAGGCAGCCGTTTCGGCCAGCCCAGCGGCGGCTACCGCGGCTTCGGCGGCCCGCAGAAGGGCGCCGACGTCACCGCCAGCACCACCATCGACTTCCGCACCGCGACCCGGGGTGACACCGTCCAGCTGCAGACCGGCGACGGGCGCACCCTCTCGGTGCGCATCCCGGCCGGCGTGGCCGACGACCAGAAGATCCGCGTCCGCGGCAAGGGCCGCCCCAGCCCGGACGGCGGTGATCCCGGCGACCTGGTGCTCACTGTCTCGGTCCGCAAGCATCCGGTGTTCGAGCGCGACGGGCTGAACCTGCGCGTGACGGTCCCCGTGACCTTCGTCGAGGCGGTCTTCGGCGCGACGATCGAGGTGCCGACCCTCGGCGGCGAGCCCGTCAAGCTCCGGGTCGCCGCAGGCACCCCGAGCGGCCGCGTCCTGCGCGTCAAGGGCCGCGGCGTCACGACTCCCAAGGGCACGGGCGACCTGCTCGCCGTCCTGCAGGTCGCCGTCCCGAGCCACCTGTCCGCCGCCGCCCGTGAGGCCCTCGAGGCCTACGCCGCCGCCGAGCCGGACGAGGACCCGCGCGAGGACATCCTGGAGAAGGCCCGCTACTAGCACCGGATCGGCGCGACCGGTCGGAGGAGGAGACATGGACGAGAACACGCCCGTCTTCGCGATCGCCGTCGCCGCCGAGCTGGCGGGGATGCACCCGCAGACCCTGCGGCAGTACGACCGGCTCGGGCTCGTGAGCCCGACCCGCACCGCGGGCAAGTCGCGCCGCTACTCGATGCGCGACGTGGTGCAGCTGCGCGAGGTCGCCCGGCTCTCCTCCGAGGGCGTCTCTCTCGAGGGCATCGCGCGCATCCTGCAGCTCGAGAACCAGGTGCAGTCGCTCTCGCAGCGGGTGCGCGAGCTGGAGGCGGCCCTCGCCGACGAGCTCCTGAACCGGCCGGGCCGCCGCGTGTTCGCCGCCGGACTCGAGGGGGACGTGGTCACTCTGCGCCACGGCACGCGCGCGCAGCGCCGGACCGAGCTGGTCGTCTGGCGCCCCGCGACACGATCAGGGGCCGCCGACGACGCCACACCCTGAACGAGGGGTAGCCTGACCGGGCGCCGCCCCGTCATCGCGGCGCCTGCCCCTCCGCTCGGGGCGGAGAGCAGGAGGACCGCCGTGGACCACGACAGCAGCACCCCGCGCGACGAGCGCGACGCCCGCCGGGAGCAGGCCGCCCAGGAGCAGTCCACCCAGGAGCAGGTGTCGAACGCTGCTCGACAGGAGCAGGCCCCGGACTCCACGCGCGCGTCCCGCAGGACGCCCGTCGTCCCCGACAACGGGTTCTCCCGCGAGTCCTACGCGATCCACGCCGCCCGCAGCGACCTCCCCCTCTTCTCGGATGCGCTGAACGCCGGCCGCGACGACTCCGGCTGGCTGTCGTCGCTCTCGAGCACCCTCGCCGGTCCCACCGGGCCGGTCGGCTCCCCGGACTCGGCCGCCGAGACGGCGCAGGCCGCGCTCGACCGCCGCACGCGCCGTCGGAGCGACGAGTCCGACTCCTGAGCCGCGGCCCCGGCTAGTCGCGCAGGCGAGTGGCGGCCATCCGGGCGTCGACCAGGCGGCCGCCGCTGAGGCGGGCGAGGATCACGGAGCCGAACGGCAGCGCGCGCACCAGGGGCAGACCCTCGACCCGCTCCTCGTCCGTGTAGCCGAGGAGGACGTACATCCCGACCACGGCGATCGCGGCGATCGTCGCGACCCGCGCCGGGATCTGGTCCATCATGCCGCCTCCGCCGTCGATCGGCTCGGCGAGCGTGACGCACATGAGGAAGATCGACGCGTAGACCGCCAGGTGCACGTGGGAGCGGCTCCACGGGCGCGCGAGCGCGGCGATCGGCAGGATCCAGAGGGCGTACCAGGGGTGGATGGCGGTCGACGCCGTCACGAACGCGAGCAGCGCGCCGGACAGGCGGGCGAGCGGATCGATGGAGCGCCGCGACAGCATGAGGCGCGCAGCGATCAGGCCGGCGAGCCCGAGCGCGAGGATCTTGACCACGGCGATCGCCGCGGCGGGGTCGTGACCGGTGAACTCGACGGCGCGGGAGACCGAGACCGTGACGAACGACATCGGCGCGTACCAGTGCAGGATCGAGCCGGGCACGACCATCGCCGCGACCCAGCCGACCCCGACGCCCGCGAGCAGCCCGACGGCGACCACGAGGCCGAGCGCTCCGGCGCCCGTCCAGAGCCAGCCGCGGGTGCGCTCACGCCACGTCGCGTCGTGGCGCAGCCACAGGAGCGCGAGCACGGGGAGCGCGATCACGGCGATCGGCTTGATCGCGATCGCTCCGGCCATCAGCACGACGGCGGCGATGCGCCGGTCGGTCTGGGCGTAGTAGAGCGACGCGAGGATGAGCGCCAGCATCACGGAGTCGTTGTGGCCGGCGACGACGAAGAGCACGAGGGTCAGCGGGTTGGCGACGATCGTCCAGGCGGTGAGCGGGACCGAGAGGCCGCGCAGGCGCGCCAGGCGGAGCGCGTAGACGGCCATGACGGCCACGCCCGCGACCGACACGGCGCGGAGCATCGCGATCGAGAGCTCCGGTGCGCCGTAGCCCGCGAACTGCACGGCGGTGCGCTCGATCAGGAGGTAGAGGGGCCCGTAGGGCGTGGGCGTGTCGGCCCAGAGCGGGTCGACGCCGAGGTCGAACCAGCCCGGGAGCGTCGCGACGCCGTGGGTGTAGGGGTCGATGCCCTGGGTCATCAGGCGACCCTGCGCCACGTAGGAGAACATGTCGTGGCTGAACAGCGGCACCGTCACGAGGAGCGGAGCGGTCCAGGCGAGGGCCGCCACCACGATGGTGCGGACGGAGCCGGGGCCCGCCGCGAGCGCGACCGTGCGCAGGCGGAGCCACGCGATCAGCAGCAGCATCCCGCCGCCCACGACGAGGGCGCCGCTGGACTCGGTGAGCCAGCCCGTGGCGCGGATCGAGGCGACGAGAGGCCAGTCGCGGATGGGCGAGCCGGCGGGCAGGTAGCCCACGCCGAGCGAGCCGAGGAGGATCGCGATCGAGCCCAGCAGGCCCGTCGCCAGCGGTGCGGCCTCCATGAAGCGGAGCCGCGGTCGGCGCTGCCGTCCCGTTGCCCGGGCCGTGTCCGGCCGCTCGATCGTCCCCCGTGAAGCCATCGGAGCCACGCTAAAGGATGGGACTCCGAAGTGCATGGACGGCCGGTGAACGGTTGATCAGTCGGCGCTCAGGTTGTACAAGCACCCGCACGCGCACCGATCAGGGCAGGCGCGGCACCGGGGCCGGCTCCGCGAAGCGCAGCTGGTTGCCGAACGGATCGATCACGTCGAGCGCGAAGCCGAACGGCGTGCGGGTGATCCGCGGGTTGAGGTAGGGGTACGCCTTCGCGTCGAGCTCGGCGTGCAGCTCGCGGACACCGCGGAGGGCGACGTGCACCGCGGCGCCGGGACTGCCGTCGCGGTGGTGCTCGCTGAGGTGCAGGCGCAGCCCCGAGCGCGACACCTGCAGGTAGAGGGGGGCGTCGAGCGCGGCGCGGTGCTCCCAGTCCACCTCGAAGCCGAGGTAGTCGACGTAGAACTCGCCCGCCTTGGCGACCGAGAAGATCCGCAGGATGGGCACGGCCGCCTCCAGCCGCACCGGCTCGAGCCGATCCGGCTCCTCCGCGCTCGACCGGTCCCGTGCACGCCGTCTCGTCTCCACGCCACGAGGCTAGCCGCCCCGCGGTCGGCCCGGAGCCGGAGGGTCAGTCGACGAGATCGAGACCGCGCAGCAGCCGGAGGGTCTCGACCCCGGCGGGCGGGCAGCGGCCCGCATCGGAGCCGTCGACCCAGTGCAGCGAGTCGATCTCGCCGCTCGGGCGCGCCTCCCGGTCGAGCTCGGCGGCGAAGACGCTCATGTGGACCTCCCGCCCCTCCGGCTCGCCGTGCGCCTGGGTGCGGACGGTGAACAGGGGCTCGAGGCCGAGCGCGACGGCGCCGAGCTCCTCGCGGGCCTCGCGGGCCGCCGCCTCGATCCCGCTCTCGCCCTCGTCGACCTTGCCGCCGGGGAGGTAGAGGACGTCGCGGCCCCGCGCCGTGACCATCAGGACGCGCCGGTCGCGGAGGACGGCGACGGCGGACACGACGATCGGAGGGAGGGTGCTCATCCGCTCATCATGCCCGCCGCGGGCGGACCGTCGCGGCGCCCCCGCGGCTACCATGGGGGCACACCAGAAGGACGCGCGCAGCCGGCGCGCGCCGGGGCCCCGTGCGCCCGAACAGCTGAGGAGCAACCCGTGGCAGAACCCACCACCCTCGACAAAGTCATCACCCTCGCGCAGCACAGGGGATTCGTCTTCCCCTCGGGTGAGATCTACGGGGGCACCCGCTCCGCGTGGGACTACGGGCCGCTCGGCGTGGAGTTCAAGGAGAACATCAAGCGCCAGTGGTGGAAGACCTTCGTGCAGGGCCGGGGCGACGTCGTCGGCCTGGACTCCGCGGTCATCCTGCCCACGGCGATCTGGCACGCCTCGGGACACGTCGGCGTCTTCTCGGACCCGCTGACCGAGTCGCTGATCACCCACAAGCGCTACCGCGCCGACCACCTCTTCGAGAAGTACGAGGAGGTCAACGGCCACCCGCCCGTGAACGGCCTCGCCGACATCCCCGACCCGGAGCACCCCGACAAGGTCGGCCAGTGGACCGAGATCAAGCAGTTCTCGGGCCTGATGAAGACCTACCTCGGCGTCGTCGACGACGAGTCGGGTCTGCACTACCTGCGTCCCGAGACCGCCCAGGGCATCTTCACCAACTTCGCGAACGTGCTGCAGAGCGCCCGTCGCAAGCCGCCCTTCGGCATCGGCCAGATCGGCAAGGCGTTCCGCAACGAGATCACCCCCGGCAACTTCATCTTCCGCACCCGCGAGTTCGAGCAGATGGAGCTCGAGTTCTTCGTCGAGCCCGGCACGGACGAGGAGTGGCAGGAGACCTGGATGCAGCTCGCCTGGGACTGGTTCGTCGGGCTCGGGATGAACCCCGAGAACATCCGGCAGTACGAGCACCCGAAGGACAAGCTCTCCCACTACTCCAAGCGCACCGTCGACATCGAGTACCGCTTCAGCTTCGCCTCGGGCGAGTGGGGCGAGCTGATGGGAGTCGCGAACCGCACCGACTACGACCTCAAGACGCACATCGAGCACTCGGGCAAGGACCTCTCGTTCTTCGACCAGAACAAGAACGAGCGCTACGTGCCGTTCGTGATCGAGCCGTCGTTCGGCCTCACCCGCGCGCTCATGGCGTTCCTCGTCGACGCCTACGAGGAGCAGGAGCTGCCGCCGAACGCCAAGGGCAAGGTCGAGACGCGGACCGTGCTGCACCTCGACCCGCGCCTGGCGCCGGTGAAGGTGGCCGTGCTGCCGCTCTCGCGCAATGAGGCCCTCTCGCCGCTCGCGCGCCGCGTCGCCGACCAGCTGCGCCAGCTCTGGAACGTCGACTTCGACGACTCCGGAGCGATCGGCCGCCGCTACCGCCGCCAGGACGAGATCGGCACCCCGTACTGCGTGACCGTCGACTTCGACTCGCTCGAGGACGACGCCGTGACCGTCCGCGACCGCGACACGATGAAGCAGGAGCGCATCCCGCTCGAGCAGCTCGAGTCGTACCTCTTCACCGGGCTCCGCGGGGCCTGACGCTCCTCCCGGGACTCCGCCGACCGGACGGGTCGGCGGCGTCCCGGAGGGCGCGGACCAGCCGGCCCTGCGGTCAGCGCTCGCGGGCGAGCAAGGCGAAGACGAGGGTCGAGGTCCACTCGCCCTTGCAGAACTCGTCCTCCCGGTGGTGCGCCTCGAGGCGCATCCCGAGGCGCTCGCAGAGGCGGGCGGAGGCGGTGTTCCGAGCGTCGAGCTGCGCGATCACGCGGTGGGCGCCGAGGGTGTCGAACGCGAGGTCGAGCAGCGCCCGGGCGGCCTCGGTCGCGTAGCCGCGCCCCTGCGCCTCCGGGTGCAGCACCCAGCCGATCTCGACCGCCTCCTGCTCGACGGACGTCGCGATGAGCGTGAGGTCGCCGATCATCCTCCCGGCGAGGACGCCCTCCCGGGGGACGATCGCCAGCACGGCCGCGTCGCCGTCGGCGGCGAGCCGTGTCGAGGGGAGGCGGCGCTGCAGGTGCGCCCGCGACTCCTCGGGGGTGCGCACCGGCCAGCGGAGGAACCGGACGGCGTCGGCGTCGCCCTGGTAGCGCGCGTGGTCCTCGGCGTCCTCCGGTCCGAGGGGACGCAGGAGCAGGCGCTCGGTGAGCAGCGGCGCGGAGCGCAGCGGCTCCGCGTCGAAGGGGAGCCGGAGGCTCACGCGGTGGCGGCGTCCGCGTCGGGGCGGGCGGCGGCGGCGGGCTCGGCCGGGACCTCGATGCCGAAGAGCGCCTCGAGCCCGGTGAGGTAGGCCCCCTGGGCTCCGGCGCGCGCGTAGTCGCGGGCGCGGACGCTCGGAGTGTGCAGCAGGACGCCGGCGAGGTGGCGGAGCGCCTGCTCGGTGCGGCCGTCCTCGTCGCCGCGCGAGCGGGCCCGCTCGATCTCGGCGTCGAGCGCGTCGAACACGTGGGCGCGCAGGGCGACGACGGCCGGAGTGAGGCTCTTCTCGTCGGCGACGTCCGAGAACTTCCGGGCCGCCTTGTCGACGAGCGCGCGCGCCTGCTGCGACGCGTCGAGCACGTCGAGAGGTGCGTGCAGGCTGATCGTCTCGAGGTCGAGGAGCTCGACGCCGGCGACCGAGGTGACGTCGGAGGCGACGTTGCGCGGCAGGCCCAGGTCGATCACGAGCTGGCGCTCGCGGGAGAAGCCCTGGAGGCGCCCGGCGGCGAGCAGGGCGGCGTCGAGCACCGGCTCGTGGGTCGTGGTGCAGGTGATGACGATGTCGGCCGAGACCGCCTCGAGCGCGAGATCGGAGGCGGCGATGGGCCGGAGCGAGCGGCGGGCGGCGAAGCCCTCGGCGCGGCCGGAGGGGGAGTGCACGGCGATGTCGACCACTCCGCGGTCGCGCAGGGCCGCGACGGTCGCCCGCGCGTAGCTGCCGGTGCCGACGAGGAGGACGCGGGCGGCCCGCCAGTCGGTGACGCGGCTCGCGGCCAGGTCGAGCGCGAGGCGCACGATCGAGCGGCCGGCGCTGCCGAGGCCGGTGCGGTTCTTGATGCCGCGCGAGGTCTGCGAGGCGCGCTGGAACAGCCGCTCGAGCTCGGAGGAGGTGGTGCCGAGGCGGCGCGCCTCCTCGAGGGACCGGCGGACCTGGCCCGCGATCTCGCCCTCGCCGACCACGACGGACTCGAGCCCGCTGGAGACGGCGAAGAGGTGCTCGGCCACCCGGTCGCCCGAGACGACGTCGACGCTCCCGCGCAGCTCGTCCTGCTCGACGCCGGTCGCGGCGCTGACGGCGGCGGTGGCGGCCTCGACGGCGACGGCCTGCGCGGCGGTCAGCGGCTCCTCGATGTCGAGGTAGGCCTCGAAGCGGTTGCAGGTCGCGACGACGACGGCTCCGGAGACGAAGTCGATCCCCTCGGAGAGGGCCGCGGTCACGGCGGAGGAGTCGACGGAGAGCTTCTCGAGGAGATCGAAGCTGGCGTTCTTGTGCGACGCCGTCAGACACAGAAGCACCACGTCAGTCTACCCGCGCTCTGCGGGGCGGGGTCCCGGACTGGGGAGGAATGCACGGATGCGCCTGGAATAATGCCGCGGTGACCTCCCCCACCGACGGCCTGCTCGATCCGCTGCACCCCCTCTCCGCCGGCCGCACGGCCGACTCGCTGCTCCTGCGCGCCTACCGCTCCGAGCGGGGCGAGAGGACGCCCGTCTGGTTCATGCGCCAGGCCGGCCGCAGCCTCCCGGAGTACCGGGCCCTGCGCACCGACACGAAGATGCTCGACGCCTGCCTCGACCCGGCGCTGGCGAGCGAGATCACCCTGCAGCCGGTGCGGCGCCACGGAGTGGACGCGGCCATCTTCTTCAGCGACATCGTGATCCCGCTGCGGCTCGCGGGCGTCGGCGTCGACATCGTCCCCGGGCGCGGTCCGGTGCTCGAGAAGCCGGTGCGCACGGCCGCCGACGTCGCCGAGCTCGCCTCGATCGACCCGTCCGTGCTCGACGAGACACTCGAGCCCATCCGCGAGGGCGTGCGCCGCACCGTCGCGGGCCTCGGCGACACCCCGCTCATCGGCTTCGCCGGCGCTCCCTTCACCCTGGCCGCCTACCTGGTGGAGGGCGGCCCGTCCAAGGACCACCTGCGCGCGCGGACGATGATGCACGCCGACCCCGCCGCCTGGGCCCAGCTGATGGAGTGGACCGCCGAGGTCACCGGCCGCTTCCTCCGCGCGCAGGTGCTCGCCGGGGCCAGCGCCGCGCAGCTCTTCGACTCCTGGGCCGGGGCGCTCTCGCTCTCGGACTACACGACCCACGTCGCTCCCGCCTCCGCGCGCGCCCTCGTCCACGTGCGCGACCTGGCGTTCGACCACGGGGAGACGCGCCGCAACGTCCCGATCGTGCACTTCGGCGTCGGCACCGGCGAGCTGCTCGGAGCGATGCACGGCATCGGCGCCGACGTGGTGGGCGTCGACTACCGGATCCCGCTCGACGAGGCCAACCACCGCCTCGGCGGCTTCGTGCCGGTGCAGGGCAACGTCGACCCGGCGCTGCTGACCGCGCCGTGGGAGGTCCTCGAGGCCCACGTCGACGACGTGCTCCGCCGGGGCCTGAGCGCCCCCGCGCACGTGCTCAACCTCGGCCACGGCGTACCGCCCGAGACCGACCCCGACGTGCTCACGCGCCTCGTCGCGTTCGTGCACGCCTGGCGGCCGTGAGCGAGGAGCGCCCCCGCGACGCGGCGTCGTACGACGTCGCCGTCGTCGGCGGCGGAGTGGCGGGGCTCGCCGCCGCCGCGGAGTGCCTGCGCATCGGCCTGCGCGTCGTGGTGCTCGAGGCGGGGGAGCGGGTCGGGGGCTCGGTCTCCCCGCTCGCGCTGGCCGGCGCTTTGCTCGACGCGGGCGCCGAGAGCTTCGCCACCCGGGGCGGCCACGTCGAGCGGGCGCTCGCCGCGCTGACCCTCGACGGCGTCCCGCTCGCCGAGTCGATCGTCGAGCCGCGGACGCACGGCTCGTGGCTGCACCTCTCGGGCGGCCGCTCCGTGCCGTCGCCCCGGGCCGGCATCCTCGGCATCCCCGGCACGCCGCTCGCCCCCGACGTCGTGCGGGCAATCGGCCGCCGCGGCGCCTGGCGCGCCTGGCTCGACACCCTGATGCCGGTGCTGCGCATCGGCCGCGCCCACTCCCTCGCCGAGCTGGTGCGCACCCGGATGGGCGAGCGCGTGCTCGAGGACCTGGTCGCGCCGGTCGTCTCCGGCGTCTACTCGAGCCGGCCGGACGACATCGACGTCGACCTCGCCGCACCCGGACTGAACGGCGCGCTCACCCGCGCGGGCTCCCTCGCCCGGGCAGTGGCCGCCCTCCGCGCGAACCTCCCGGCCGGAGTCGCGGTCCGCGGGCTCGAGGGCGGGATGCACCGCCTGGTCGCCGCGCTGGTCCAGCGGATCGACTACCTCTCCGGCGAGATCCGCACCGGCGCCTCCGTGCAGCGGCTCGAGGGCTCCGACGGGGACTTCGTCCTGACCCTCGCCGACGGCACTCTGAGCGCCCGAGCGGTGATCGTCTCGACGCCGGAGCGCGACGCCCGGGCGCTGCTGGCCGGCCTCGCCCCCGCCGTCGCGGAGCGCGCCGACGAGGCGCCCCACGACTCCGTCGAGCTGGTGACCCTCGTCCTCGACGACGCCCGCCTGGACGCAGCCCCCCGCGGCTCCGGTGTGCTCGTGGCGCCCACCGCCACCGACGTCACGGCCAAGGCGATCACGCACGCGACCGCGAAGTGGGACTGGCTGGCCGCCTCCCTCCCTCCCGGGCGCCACGTGCTGCGCCTCTCCTACGGGCGCCCGGGCGAGCGCCCGCCGCTCGAGGGGCGCACCGATGCCGAGGCGGCGGCGATCGCCCTGCTCGACGCCTCGACGCTGCTCGGACTCGCCCTCGATCCGGCGTCGCTCGTCGACTCCGCCCGGGTGCGCTGGGCCAACGTCCGGCCCGCCGCGGCGCTCGGCCGCCGCGCGCACCTGGAGGCGTTCCGCGAGGCGCTCCTCCCGATCGAGGGAGTCGCCGTGACCGGCACCTGGATCGCGGGCACGGGCCTCGCCTCGGTGCTCCCGCACGCCGCCGAGACGGCCGCCCTTATCCGGCGCCGACTGGTGCGTCAAGGAGTCGGGCTGCCGAGCGACGCCCACGACGCCGACGGCTACTCTTAGGCCCAGGCATCCGCGCGAGCGCGCGGCGTGCCCCGGCACGAGTGGTCACCGACCGCGTGGACGATCGCGAGAGCGACCCAGGACGAGGAGTAGGCGTGAAGGGCAAGATTCTTTTCGTGGCAGGAGCCGCAGCCGGGTACGTGCTGGGAGCACGCGCCGGCCGCAAGCGGTACGAGCAGATCGCCTCGGCGGCAGGCCGCTTCTGGCGGACCCAGCCGGTGCAGGACGTCGCGGGCGCCGTCGGCGGTGCCGCGAAGACCCAGCTGAGCAGCGTCTCGGACAAGGCGTACGAGGTCGTGCGCTCGGTGGTCGTCAAGGCCGTGTCCGGCGGCAGGAAGGCCCAGGGAGCGAGCGACGCGGAGGCGTCGGCCGCCGCCCGCAAGGCGGCCTCGAAGGTCGACGAGGCCGCGGCGTCGGCCGGCTCCGGCGGGTCGACGACGTCCACCTCCACCAGCAGGGCCTAGTGCTCATCCCTCCGGCCGTGCCAGGCGCGCGCCGGCCGGCACGTCCCACCCTCGAGGAGCTCCCGTGGTGAACGAACGCAATCCCAAGAACGCCCGATCACTGGGAGAGCTGGTCAGCGACCTGCCCGGCCTCGTGATCGAGCTCGTCAAGGCCGAGGTCGCCTCGCTGAAGAACGAGCTGGCGGGCAAGGCGAAGAGCGCGGGTCTGGCCGTCGGCCTGTTCGCGGTCGCGGCCTTCCTCCTCCTGACCGCGTGGGCGACGCTGGTCGCCTTCGCGATCATCGGCATCGCCTCCTGGCTGCCGGACTGGCTGTCGGCGCTGATCGTGACGGTCTTCTTCCTCCTGGTGGCCGTGATCCTCGCCCTCGTCGGCGTGCGCACCATCAAGAAGGCCGTGCCGCCGGTGCCGCAGGACTCGATCGACAGCATCAAGAAGGACGTCCAGGCGTTCAAGGGAGTGGGCAGCTATGACAACTGAGCGATCCGTCAGCAGCACCACGCCCCGCTTCGTCGACCCGGCGGAGCTGAAGCCCGGCCAGCTGAAGGCCGACATCGAGCGCGCTCGCTCCGAGCTCGCCGCGACCCTCGACGCCATCGAGTACAAGGTCAACGTGCCGCGCAAGGTGCGTACCGCCCAGCGGACGATCGAGCGCAAGCTCCAGGTCGTGCGCCGCCAGAACCCCTCCGCGCTGATCGCCGGAGCGGTCGGCGCCGCCGCCGCCGTGGGCCTCGTCGTCTGGGGCGTCGCGAAGCAGATCATCGAGGACTGAGCGCCGGAGGGCCGGGGGCGCTAGCGTCCCGGGCCCTCCGGCGCCAGAGCCCCCGCCGCTTTTGTGCATCGGCACGAGCGGAGGGATGATGGATCAATGACCGATCAGACCGCCGGCACGGCGGGTCCCGTTCAGTCCGCCCCCGACACGAGCGCCGCCGCTCCGGCGCCGCAGCCCCCCGCCGATCAGGATCACTCCGATCAGGCCCTGGGGTACACGCTCTGGGCGGTTCTCCGCAGGGATCCCGCACGTCCGTTCACCCTCTCCAGCGACGCCGTGGATCCCGCGGTGAAGCAGTACGAGCACCTCGTCGCCCAGCTCGAGGGCGAGGGCGTGACCGTCCGCGGCACCTACGACGTCTCGGCCTTGCGCGCCGACGCCGACATCATGCTGTGGCTCACGGGCCCGGCGCCCGAGGAGCTGCAGCGGGCCTACCGCGAGCTGCGGCGCACGGAGCTGCTGGTCGGCCTCCTGCCGACGTGGAACGCGATGGGCGTGCACCGCGACGCCGAGTTCAGCTCGAACCACCTCCCCGCCTACATGCGCGGGAAGGCGCCGGCCCGCTGGCTCACGGTCTACCCCTTCGTCCGCTCCTACGAGTGGTACATCCTCCCCGAGGAGGAGCGCCGCGCGATGCTCGCCCAGCACGGGCGCCAGGGCTCGCGGTTCCGCTCCGTCCTGACCAACACGGTCGCCTCGTTCTCGCTCGGCGACTACGAGTGGATCCTCGCCCTCGAGGACGAGGAGCTCGTCAACCTCGTCGACCTCATGCGCGACCTGCGCGCCACCGAGGCCCGCCGCCACGTGCGCGAGGAAGTCCCCTTCTACACAGGCCGGCGCATCGACGCCGACCAGATCGCCGAGGTGCTTCGATGAGCGACACGACCAGCGAGCCGATCCTCGTCCGCGGGGCCACCCCTGCGGCGGCGTCCGGCCCCGAGCACGTCGAGGTCCCCGTGGCCTACGACGCGATCCTCCTCGCCGGCTTCGGCGGGCCCGAGGGCCAGGACGACGTCATCCCGTTCCTCCGCAACGTCACCCGCGGCCGCGGCATCCCGGAGGAGCGCCTCGAGGAGGTCGCCCACCACTACCGCCACTTCGGCGGCGTCAGCCCGATCAACGCGCAGAACCGCGCGTTGAAGAAGGCGCTCGAGGCCGAGCTCGCGAACCGCGGCATCGACCTCCCCGTGCTCTGGGGCAACCGCAACTGGGCGCCCTACATGAGCGAGGCCGTCGCCGAGGCGAAGGAGCGCGGGTTCACCAACCTGCTCGCCATCGCCACCAGCGCGTACTCCTCCTTCTCGTCCTGCAGGCAGTACCGCGAGGACTACGCGGCGGCGCTCGACGCGACCGGCCTCGAGGGCGAGCTGCGGATCGACAAGGTGCGCCAGTTCTTCGACCACCCCGGCTTCGTGATGCCGTTCATCAAGGCCGTCCACGACGGGCTCGACGAGCTGCGCGAGCGGATGCCCGACCTCGATGTCACGTCCGAGGTGGAGGTGCTGTTCTCGACGCACTCGATCCCCATGGCCGACGCCGAGCGCAGCGGACCCCACGAGCGCCACGACGACGGCACCGTCGTCGACGTGCACGAGTTCGGACCGGGCGGCGCCTACGAGGCGCAGCACCTCGCCGTCGCCGAGGTCGTCATGGCCGCCGCCACGGACGAGGACGTGCCCTGGCAGCTGGTCTACCAGTCGCGCTCCGGCCCGCCCACCCAGCCCTGGCTCGAGCCGGACATCAACGACGCCATCGCGGAGCTGCCGGCCCGCGGCCGCCGCGCGCTGCTGATCGTCCCGCTCGGCTTCGTGTCCGACCACATGGAGGTCATGTGGGACCTCGACAACGAGGCCCTCGAGACCTCGGAGGAGCACGGACTCGTCGCGCTCCGCGTCGCGACCCCCGGCACGGACCCGGTCTACGTCTCCGGCCTGATCGACCTGGTCCTCGAGCGCGTCAACGGCGTGCCGACGGAGGACCGGCTCTCGATGACGGCGCTCGGCCCCTGGTACGACGTCTGCCGCCCCGGCTGCTGCGAGAACGTGCGAGCGGGGTTCAAGCCCGCCCTGGCGGGAGTCGCACCGTGATGAGGAGTCGTCTGTCGTGAGCATCAGAGTCGGCACCCGCGCGAGCGCGCTCGCGGTGGCGCAGACCCGGATGACGGCCGATCTGATGTCGGCCGCCGCGGGGGTCCCCGTGGAGCTGGTGCGCATCGAGTCGGACGGCGACCGCATGCGCGGCTCGCTCGCCTCCCTCGGCGGCACCGGCGTGTTCGTCAGCGCCCTGCGCGACGCGCTGCTCGCCGGGCGCTGCGATGCGATCGTGCACTCGCTGAAGGACCTGCCCACCGCTGCGGTGGAGGGCCTGCTGCTCGGAGCGGTCCCCGAGCGGGAGGACCCGCGCGACGCGCTCTGCGCCCGCGACGGGCTCACCCTGGCGACCCTGCCGGTCGGAGCCCGCGTGGGCACGGGCTCGCCCCGTCGGCGCGCGGCGCTGCTGGCCGCCCGTCCGGACCTCGAGATCGTGGACATCCGCGGCAACATCGACACCCGGCTCCGGAGGGTGCTGCCCGGCAGCGACTCGCCGCTGGACGCGATCGTGCTCGCCCTGTCCGGCCTGCGCCGCCTCGGCCGGGTCGACGCGATCACCGAGGTGCTCGGCTTCGACGTCTCCCCGCACGCCCCCGGTCAGGGAGCGCTGGCCATCGAGGTGCGCGACGAGGAGCCGTCGGAGGAGTTGCGTGCCGCTCTCGCGGCGGTCGAGCACGTGCCGACCCGCGCGGCGATCACGGCCGAGCGGTCGCTCCTCGCCTCCCTCGAGGCCGGGTGCGCCGCTCCGATCGGAGCCTCCGCGGTCGTCGAGGAGGACCGCGTGGTCCTGCACGGCGTGGTCTTCGCCGTCGACGGCACGGCGTCCCTCGCACGGGAGGTCGCGGAGCCGGTCGGTAACGGTTCGGTCGGCGGTGGTCGACACCGGGCGGATCCGCAGTATGGTGGTCGCGAACTGCCCGTCGTCGAAGCCGCGTTCCGTTGCGGCTCTCTGCTCGCTGACGCGCTTCTCGGTGCGGGTGCCGCCGAACTCGCACCCCTGGGAGCCCCTTCGTGATCGTCCCCGCCGCCTACTCCCAGTGGGAGAAGCCGTTGCAGGGGTGGCGCATCCTCGTCCCCCGCGGAGGCCCGTGGGGGGACGGTGTCGCCGCCGCTCTCCGTGCCAAGGGAGCCTCGCCCGTCGTCGCTCCGATGATCAACTTCGCGCCGACCGACGACTTCCCGGCGCTCGAGCAGGCCCTCGCCGACCTCGAGGCCGGCGCCTTCGACTGGATGACCGTCACGAGCGCCACCACGGTCGATGTCCTCTCCCTCCTGCGCACCACCGTGCCCGCCAGCACCAAGGTGGCGGCGGTCGGCGAGACCACGGCGGCCGCGCTCGTCGCCGCCGGCTACTCCGTGGACCTCGTCCCCTCCGAGGACAACTCCGCCCGCGGCCTCCTGGCCGAGTGGGAGGAGGCGACCGGCGGTCGGCACCCCTTGCGCGTGCTGACGCTGCGGTCCGAGATCGCCAAGCCGCTGCTCACCGAGGGCCTCACCCGCATCGGGCACGACGTGCGCTCCGTGGTCGCCTACCGTACGGTCGGCGTCCCGGTGGAGGAGCGCGTCGTGGCGGATGTCGCCGGCGGAGCCGTGCACGCGATCCTCGTCACCTCGGGCAGCGTGGCGGAGCAGGTCCAGAAGCAGCTCGGCCCGGTGCCCGAGTCGATCCTCGTCGCCGCGATCGGCCCGCAGACCGCGAAGGACGCCCGCGCCTTCGGCCTGCGCGTCGACGTCGTCGCCGACGAGCGCTCGGCCTCCTCCCTCATCGACGCGGTCGCCGCCGTCGCCACGGAGCGCGCTCCCCGCTGAGCCGCCTCCCCGGCGCGACGTCGGCCGGGAGGGGCGGGCCTCGCCCCGCAGGCCAGGGATCCGCCTCTCGGCTGATGTCGTGCGTCCGGAGCACCTCCACGGGGTGAGGCGTCCGCGCTCCCGGGAGGTGCTCGGCGGGGCGGGATTACGCTGGAGGACATGACTGCCATCCGCCCGCGCCGCCTCCGCACGACCCCCGCACTCCGCCGTCTCGTCCAGGAGACGCGCATCCACCCGGCGCAGCTGATCCTGCCCCTCTTCGTGGCCGAGGGGACCACCGAGGCCCGGCCGATCGGGTCGATGCCGGGGGTGATGCACCACTCGCTGGACAGCGTCCGCGGAGCGGTGACGGAGGCGGCCGAGGCGGGGATCGGCGGCGTGATGCTGTTCGGCGTGCCCACCACGCGCGACGCGGTCGGCTCCGGTGCGACCGACCCCGACGGCGTGCTCAACGCCGCGACGCGGGTCGTCGTGGAGGAGGTCGGCGACGCGCTGGTCGTGCAGAGCGACCTGTGCCTGGACGAGTTCACCGACCACGGCCACTGCGGCGTGCTCGACGACCGCGGGCGCGTCGACAACGACGCCACGCTCCTCCGCTACGAGGAGATGGCGCTCGCCCAGGCCGAGGCCGGCTCCCACCTGCTCGGGCTCTCGGGGATGATGGACGGCCAGGTCGGAGCGATCCGCGCCGCTCTCGACGGCGCCGGGCACCTGGACACCGCGATCCTCGCGTACTCGGCGAAGTACGCCTCCAGCTTCTACGGTCCGTTCCGCGAGGCCGTGCAGTCCACGCTCGAGGGCGATCGCCGCACCTACCAGCAGGACCCGGCGAACCGCCGCGAGGGCCTGCGCGAGGCGACCCTCGACCTCGCCGAGGGTGCCGACGTGGTGATGGTGAAGCCCGCCATGAGCTATCTCGACGTGCTCTCGGACGTCGCATCCGTCTCGGACGTGCCGGTCTGGGCGTACCAGGTGTCGGGGGAGTACGCGATGATCGAGGCCGCCGCCGCGAACGGCTGGATCTCGCGCGAGCCGGCGATCCTGGAGTCGGTCACGGGGATCCTCCGCGCGGGGGCCGACGCGGTTCTCACGTACTGGGCCGTCGAGATCGCTCGCGACCTGCTGAAGTAGCCGCTCCTCCTCCCGGGAGCGAGCCTCGGCATCTCGTCCGAAAGCGCCTCTCCGGCGCGAGGGCGCCGGGCGGCGCGCGTACCCTGGAGGGGTGACCACCTCGGCGAACGACACCCTGTACGAGCGTGCCCGGCACGCGATCCCCGGAGGCGTCAACTCGCCCGTCAGAGCGTTCCGCTCGGTTGGCGGGACCCCGCGCTTCATGGTCTCGGCCGCCGGCCCGTACATCACGGACGCGGACGGGCACGAGTACGTCGACCTCGTCTGCTCCTGGGGCCCCGCGGTCCTCGGGCACGCGCACCCCGAGGTCGTCGCGGCGGTGCAGGAGGCGGCCGCCCGCGGTCTCTCGTTCGGCGCGTCCACTCCCGCCGAGACCGACCTCGCCGAGCTGGTCGAGGCGCGGATCACGGCCGGGGGAGTCTCGCCGATCGAGAAGCTCCGCCTGGTCTCCACCGGCACCGAGGCGACGATGACGGCGATCCGCCTCGCCCGCGGCGTCACCGGCCGCGACCTGCTGATCAAGTTCTCCGGCCACTACCACGGCCACTCCGACGGACTGCTCGCCGATGCCGGCTCCGGTCTCGCGACCCTCTCGCTGCCCGCCTCCGCCGGCGTCACGGCCGCGACCGCGGCCCAGACGATCGTGCTGCCGTACAACGACCTCGAGGCGGTGCGCGCGGTCCTGGCCGAGCGCGGCGCCGACATCGCGGCGGTCATCACCGAGGCCGCGGCCGCCAACATGGGCGTCGTCGCTCCGGACCCGGGCTTCAACGCGGCCCTCGCCGACCTCGTGCACGCGAACGGCTCGCTGCTGATCATGGACGAGGTGCTCACCGGCTTCCGCGTGAGCGCCGGCGGCTGGTGGGGGCTCGAGAACCGCGGCGCCGAGGCTCCGTACCGGGCCGACCTCTACACCTTCGGCAAGGTCATCGGCGGAGGGATGCCGGTCGCGGCTCTCGGCGGCCGTGCGGACGTCATGGATCACCTGGCGCCGCTCGGGCCGGTGTACCAGGCGGGCACCCTCTCCGGGAACCCGGTCGCGGTGGCCGCGGGCATCCGGACGCTGCAGCTGGCCGACGACGCGGTCTACGCCTCGCTGGACGCCACGGCGCTGACGCTCCAGCGCGAGGTGTCGGCGGCGCTGACGGCCGAGGGCGTCGCGCACACGGTGCAGACGGCCGGGAGCCTCTTCAGCTTCATGTTCACGGACCTGGGCCGGCCGGTGCGCGACTACGCCGAGGTCCAGGCGCAGGAGTCGTTCCGCTACCCGGCGTTCTTCCACGCGATGCTCGACGCGGGCGTCTCGCTGCCGCCGTCGGTGTACGAGGCCTGGTTCGTCTCGGCCGCGCACGACGACGCGGCGATCGGGCGCATCGTGGACGCGCTGCCGGCGGCGGCGAAGGCCGCAGCGGCCGCTCGGGCGTAGGCTCCCGGGCCACCCGCGGATCAGGCGGGGGGCCCGCCGCACCGGATCTCCGGGCGGCGGACGTCCCGCGCGCCCGGCCGCCGGCGTGCGGCGACCGGGCAGGGGCCCTCAGCCCCGGCGCGAGACCGACTTCGGCAGCACGAACACCAGCGCGAAAGCGGCGACCGCCATCAGGGTGCTCAGGAGCATCGCGGGAGCCGCGGCGTCGAGGAAGCCAGAGGCGACCGTGTCCGGACCCGTGATGACGAGGCTCCCGAACAGCACGCTGCCGATGACCGCGATGCCCACGGCCGAGCCGATGCGCTGGATCGCCGAGATCACGCCGCTCGCCGCGCCCGCGTCCTGCGGGTCGACGGTCGAGACGATGAACTGCACGTTCGGGGCGATGAAGAAGCCGTTGCCGAGGCCCGCGATCAGCAGCGGCGGCAGGAGCTGCCAGTTGCTGATCGAGTCCGGGGTCGCGGTCAGCAGCACCAGCCAGACCCAGCCGAGCCCGACGGCGAGCAGTCCGCTGCCCATCACCAGGACGTTGCGCCCCAGGCGCGCCGTCATCCGGTTGCTCTGCGAGGAGCTGATGATGCTGCCGATCGCGAAGGGGATCGACACCAGGCCCGACTCGAGCGCGGTGTGGCCGAGGCCCGACTGCCAGAGCAGCGAGATGGTGAAGAAGATGCTCGTGAAGGCCGCGAAGTAGACCAGCGCGAGGATCACGCCTCCGGTGAAGGCCGGGTGGCGGAACAGCGTCGGCGGCACCAGGGGAGCGCGTCCGCGGCGGACGTGGAGGACCTCCCAGGCGCCGAACGCGGCGAGGAGCAGGACTCCGCCGGCGATCGAGAGGAAGGTCCACAGCGGCCAGCCCTCGTCCTCGCCCTGGATGAGCGGGACGAGCAGGGCGACCAGGCCGCCGGAGACGAGGACGAGGCCGAGCCAGTCGACGCCTCCGCTCGGGGCGCGGTCGCCGGCCTCGAGGTCGCGGCGCGCGGGGAGGAGGACCGCGGCGGCGATCAGGGTCGCGACGCCGATGGGCAGGTTCACCCAGAAGACCAGGCGCCAGCCGTTCTCGTCGCCGAAGGCCTGGATGATCAGGCCGCCGATGATCGGGCCGAGCGCCGACGAGACGCCGAGGACCGCGCCCATCACCGCGAAGGCCTTGCCGCGCGAGGGACCGCGGAAGAGGAGCTGGATGTAGGCGTTGACCGCCGGGACGAAGACGCCGCCCGCCAGGCCCTGCACGATGCGGGCGACGACGAGCTGGGTGTCGTCCGCGGCCAGTCCGCACGCGAAGCTGGCGACGGTGAAGAGGGCGATGCCGCTGACGAAGACCCACTTGTGCCCGAAGCGGTCGCCGAGGCGGCCGGCAGGGATCAGGGCGAGGCCGAACGCGAGGGCGTAGCCGGAGATGATCCAGGAGAGCGTCGACTCGGAGGCGTCGAGCGTGGTGCGGATGGTGGGAAGCGCCACGTTCACGATGGTCGTGTCGAGCAGGGCGATGAACATGCCCGCGAGCAGGACGATCAGCGAGCGCCAGGCGCGCTTGTCGGGGGCGGGAGGGGCGCCGGTCGATCGGGCGGTCGACGTCTCGGTCATCGCAGGAGTGCCTTTCGAGCAGGGAGGGAGGGGTGGTCCGTCAGACCTGTTCGAGGGACGCGACCGGATGTGAATGCTCGCAGGAGAAACCGGGTTTCCGCACGCCGGGATCTGTGGGGGCCTTCAGACGGAGGGCATGCCGCAGGCTCGCCTCGCGGGGCGTCAGCGGATGCGCGACTCCGCTAGCCGGGCGCAGTCGATGCAGAGCTCGGCCGTGGGCCGGGCGGCGAGGCGGGCGGCTCCGATCGGGCGGCCGCACGAGGCGCAGTCCCCGTAGCCGCCGGTGCCGAGGCGGGTGCGAGCGGCGTCGAGCTCGCGCGCCGTGCGGGCGAGAGCGTCGCGGACTCCGGCCATCCGCGACCACTCGGCCGAGAGCGGCGTGCCCTCCGGGTCGTGCTCGTCATCGGCGGTGCCGTCGGCACGGTCGCGCAGGAGCTCGGCCAGCGAGGCCTCGAGCCGGGCCGCCTCGTCGCGCGTCTCGGCCTGCCGCTCGGCCAGCAGCGCGTCGAGGAGGCGCGCCTCGTCCGGATCCATCGGCATCCGACCATGCTGCCACCCACGCGAGCGGCGGGGCATCGTTGTGCGATCCGGCGCTGACCCGGCGGCGGGCGGCGGGGCAGACTAGAGGCATGCCCGTCGTGACCGTGCTCCCCGACCGCCTCGAACTCCGCCTCACCGCGGCCGAGCGACTGCTCGCGTTCCACCGCAGCGACGTCGTCGTCGACCGGTCGAGCATCCGCTCGGCGACGGTCACCGAGGACCCCTGGATCTGGGTCCGGGGCATCCGCGCGCCGGGCACCGCGGTGCCGCTCACGCTCGCAGCCGGCACGTGGAAGTTCCACGGCGGCAAGGACTTCCTGCTGATCAAGCGCACTGCCTCGGCCGTCGTGATCGACCTGGTCGACGAGGACTACTCCCGCCTGATCGTGAGCACCAAGCACGCTCCCGAGCTGATCGCGGCCCTCCAGCTGGGGACGACGACCGCGGCGATCCCCGTGATCGAGACCGACGACCTCGTGATCGTCCCCGAGGTCGCCGAGCAGGCGGAGCGGGCACAGGCGGCCGCCGCGGAGAAGCGCGCGAAGAAGAAGGCGAAGGCGGCGGAGGCCGCGGCCGTGGCCGCGGAGGCGGCCGGTCCGGTGACGGTGGTCGAGGGCCGGGAGGCTGCGAGCGGCGGGAGCGCGGCGACCGCGGCTCCGGAGGCGGACGGCGCCGCGGAGGACGTCGCGGCTCCGACGGAGTCAGCAGCGGGGGCCGCTCCGAAGAGCCCGAAGGCCACGCCGAAGGGCGCTCCGAAAACGAGTGCTCGGACCGCCGCGAGCACGCCGGCCGAGTCCGGGGCTTCCGCGCCCGTGGACGTCATCGGCTCCGAGCCGATCGACTCCGCAGCTCCGGTGAAGCCCGCCGAGCCGAAGCCCGCCGAGCCGAAGCCCGCGGAGCCGAAGCCCGCCGAGAAAAAGTCCGCGGGATCGAAGCCCGCCGAGCCGAAGCCCGCCGGATCCGAGTCCGCCGAGCCCGCCCCCGCGAAGCCGGGGCCGGCCGCGAAGCCCGCGCCGAAGCCCCGCACGCCGGCGAAACCCCGCGCCGCGCGCCCCGACTCCTCCGTCGGTCACGCGTCGGCCGAGCCGAGCGGCGCCACCGAGGCCGCGGAGTAGCGCACCGCCGCACGAGCAGCAGCCCCGCAGCGCCGGCCGAGGCGCCCCCTCCTCGACGCTCGAGGCGGGCGGACGCCCTCCGCCGACGCCGTGCCCTCAGGCGCGGACGTCCACCAGCGTCCGACCGTGCGAGCGGCCTGCGAGCACGTCCTCGGCCGCGTCGACCGCCCCGCCGAGCGGCACCGTCGTCGTCAGCTCGTCGAGCAGCTCCAGGTCGAGGTCGTGGGCGAGGCGGCGCCAGGCCTCCTCGCGGAGCTTGCGCGGCGCCTCCACCGAGTTGATGCCGGCCAGCGTCACTCCGCGCAGGATGAACGGCATCACGCTCACCGGCAGGTCCGGGCCCTGCGCGAGACCGCACGCCGCCACGGTGCCGCCCCACCGCGTCTGCGCGAGGGCGTTCGCGAGCGTGTGCGAGCCGGCGGAGTCCACCGCTCCCGCCCAGCGCTCGGACTGCAGCGGCTTCCCGCCCTCCTGCAGCTCGGCGCGGTCGATGACGTCGGAGGCGCCGAGGCGCTGGAGCAGAGCGCCGTGCTCGCCGAGCCGGCCGGTCGAGGCGACGACCTCGTGGCCCAGGCGCGTCAGGAGCGCGACGGCGAGCGACCCCACGCCTCCCGAGGCCCCCGTCACCAGGACGGGACCGCTGCCCGGCCGCACGCCGTGCCGCTCGAGCGCCAGCACGGCCAGCATCGCCGTGAAGCCCGCGGTGCCGATCGCTCCGGCCCGTGCCGCCGAGATGGCGCCGGGCAGCCGGAGCAGCGACGCGGAGTCGACACGCGCCCGCTCGGCGAGCCCGCCGTCGTGGCGCTCGCCGAGGCCGGCGCCGTTGAGCACCACCCGGTCGCCGGAGTCGAAGCGCTCGCCCGCCTCGCCGTCCGCGTACTCCACGGTGCCGACCAGGTCGATGCCGGCGACGAGCGGGGTGCGGCGCACGATCCCGGGCCGCCCCGCCAGCGCCAGGGCGTCCTTGTAGTTGACGCTCGAGTACTCGACGGCGATCGACACGTCGCCGTGCGAGCGGTCGGGGTCGTCGCGCTCGAGGAGGCGGGCTCGGTTGGGGGTGTCGGTGTCGGAGTCGGAGTGCCGCTCGACGACGATGGCTCGGTACATGGGCCCACGCTACGCCCGCGGGCCCGCGGCCGGGCGGTCAGTTCAGGGGCCGGGTGCCCTCGGGGAGCGATCCGCCGGAGTAGAGGGCGGAGGCCGCGTCCTGGAGCGCCGTCAGGGCGACGCGCTGCGTCCACGGACCGTAGGAGACGCGGGCCAGCCCGAGCTCCTCGAAGCGGGCGGGCGACTGCGATCCGGGGACGCCGATGACGCTGACGCGCTGCCGCCCGAGGGCGGCGACGAGGGACTCCAGCTCGGCGTCCTGGAGCAGCCCGGGGACGAAGAAGCAGGTGGCGCCGGCGTCGAGGTAGGCGCGGCCGCGCTCGATCGCGTCGGCCAGGACCTCGCCGCGGTCGCGGTCGCCGGCGCGGAGGAGCACGTCCGTGCGGGCATTGAGAGCGAAGGGCACCGCCTCCTCCTCGGCCGCGGCGACGGCCTTCTCGACCGCCCGCAGCGCCTCCGGGAGCGGCTTCGCCTGGTCCTCGAGGTTCGCGCCCACGACGCCGATCCCGATCGCGCGGCGGACCGTCTCGCCCGTGTCGCCGTAGCCCGCCTCGAGGTCGGCCGAGACCGGGACCTCGACGGCGGCGACGATGCGCTCGATCATGCCCAGGTGCAGCTCCAGCGGGATCCGCTCGCCGTCCTCGTAGCCGAACGCCGCCGCGATGGAGTGGCTGGCGGTCGCGAGCGCCCGGGTCTCCGGGAGTGCGGCGATCGTGGTCGCGCTGATCACGTCCCAGACGTTCACCACCTGCAGCAGCTCGGGGGCGGTGTGGAGGTCGACGAGGGTGCGTCCGCGCGCTTCGATGCTCATGGCACGAGCGTAGGGCCCGCGTGCGCGGCGCAGGCCGCCGCATCGCAGTCGGCGCAGACCACGAGCTGGGCGCGGCAGGAGAGATCGGTGCAGTTGCGCATCCGGCTGGTCGGCGCGGCGCACGAGGTGCAGCGGCCGAGCGCCTCGGCGTCGGGGGAGAAGGAGACGGAGCCGCGGCCGTCGAAGACGTACAGGGCCCCCTTCCACAGACCGCGGTCGCGCCGCGCCTCGGCGTAGCGGACGACGCCTCCGTCGAGCTGGTACACCTCGCCGAAGCCGCGCGCCGTCATCAGGCTCGACAGCACCTCGCAGCGGATGCCGCCGGTGCAGTACGTGACCACGGGCCGGCCCTTGAGGTGGTCGTAGACGCCGGCGTCGAGCTGCTCGACGAACTCGCGGGTGCTGGAGACCCCCGGCACGATCGCCCCCTCGAACCTGCCGATCTCGGCTTCGAAGGCGTTGCGGCCGTCGAAGAGCACCACGTCGTCGCGCTCGGCGACGAGGGCGTCCAGCTGGTCCGGGTCGAGCCGCGGCGCCGTCCCGACGACCCCGTCGGCGTCGACCCGCAGCTCGTCGGGCGCGCCGAACGAGACGATCTCGTCGCGCACCTTCACCGAGAGACCGGGGAAGTCGAGGCTGCGGCCGTCGTCGTCGAGGCCGGAGCCGTCGCTCCACTTCACCTCGAGCCCGTGGAAGGCCGAGTGCTCACGGGTGCGGCGGACGTAGCGCTTCAGGGCGTCCATCCCGCCGCCCAGCGTGCCGTTCACCCCGTGCTCCGAGATCAGCAGGCGCCCGCGCAGGCCCAGCGACTCGCACAGCTCGCGCTGCCACAGCCGCACGGACTCGGGGTCGGCCAGCGGCACGAAGCGGTAGAACAGCAGGATCTTCGGCAGCACCGGCACATCCTACGAGGACGTCCGGACCGGGGCGCGGCGTGTGGCAGCATCGTCGGGTGCCCGACGCCTCCGCCCCCGTGCCGCACTCCCGCCTCGAGGACGTCTTCGGTCTCGTCACCGGTGCGTTCGTCGTGTCGCTCGGCCTCTACCTGCTGCGCGCGAGCCAGGCGGTCACGGGCGGCACCGCGGGTCTCGCACTGCTGCTGGGGTACCCGCTCGACATCCCGTTCGGCGTGATCCTCGTCACGGTCAACGTGCCGTTCCTCGCCCTCTCGCTGTGGAAGAAGGGCTGGCGCTTCACGCTGCGGACCATGTTCTCGATCGTGCTGGTCTCGGTCCTGGCGGGCCTGCACCCGCTGGCGTTCGGCGAGCTGCGGATCGAGCCCGTCTACGGCGTCCTCACGGGCGACGTGCTCGCGGGGATCGGCCTCCTGATCCTCTTCCGGCACGGGTCGAGCCTGGGCGGATTCAGCATCGTCGCCCTGATCGCGCAGGAGCGGCTCGGCTGGCGGGCGGGCTACGTGATGATGGCGCTCGACGCGTGCGTGGTCGCGGCCGCGCTGCTGGTGGTGCCTCCGCTGAACGTGCTGATCTCGGCGGCGGGAGTGGTGGTGCTCAACCTGGTCCTGGCGTTCAACCACCGGCCCGGGCGCTATCTCGGGTCCTGACCCCCTCCGCAAGCCCTTCGGCGCGCACCGCCGGGTTCCTAGGCTGAGGGCGCGGGCCCCCGCCCGCCCTTCCCGAACGGAGAAACCGGATGTCCGACTGGACCTACGACCCCTACGCCCGCCTCGGCGAGGTGCCGACCTTCGCGCTCGAGAGCGACGACATCGCCGACGGTGCGCCCCTGTCCGCCCGCCACTACGGCGAGGGCTCCGGCGGGGAGGACGTCTCGCCGCACCTGCGCTGGTCGGGAGCCCCCGCCGAGACGAAGAGCTTCGCCGTGACGGTGTTCGACCCCGACGCGCCCACCGGCTCCGGCTTCTGGCACTGGGCCGTCTACAACCTCCCGGCCGACACCACGGAGCTCCCCACGGGAGCCGGAGCCGCCGGCTTCGAGCTGCTCCCGGCGGGCGCGCAGACGCTGCCCAACGAGATGCGGCTGCGCCAGTTCGTCGGAGCGGCGCCGCCGGACCGCGAGCACCGCTACTTCTTCGTGGTGCACGCCCTCGACGTCGAGTCGCTCGACCTCGATCCGGAGTCGACGCCGGCGATCCTCGGCTTCAACGCGCACTTCCACACCCTCGCGCGGGCGCAGATCGTCGCCACGGCGACGCCGGACGGCGCGAAGGGCTGACCCGCTCCGCGGGGAGCGCGCGCTACCCGAAGAGGGTGCGCGCCTCCTCGTAGCGGGCGTCCGGGACCGTCTTGAGGGTGCCAAGCGCCTCGGCGAAGTCCACGTGGTAGATGTCGGTGCCGCGCAGGGCGACCATGCGGCCCCAGTGCTCGGCGACGACGGAGTCGATGGCGGCCATGCCCAGGCGGGTCGCGAGGACGCGGTCGAACGCGGTGGGCGTGCCTCCGCGCTGGATGTGGCCGAGCGTCGTGGCGCGGGTCTCGATGCCGGTGCGCTCCTCGATGAGCGGAGCCAGCAGCTCGCCGATGCCGCCGAGGCGGGGCCGGCCGAAGGCGTCGAGGCCGCGCTCGGAGTGGGCGTCGTCCATCGTGTCGAGCGAGAAGCCCTCGGCGACCACGACGAGCGGTGCGCGCCCGCGGTCCTGCGCGCTCTGCACCCACTCGACGATCTGGTTTAGGGAGGTGCGCTTCTCCGGGATGAGGATGACGTGGGCGCCCGCGGCCATGCCGGAGTGCAGGGCGATCCAGCCGACGTGGCGGCCCATGACCTCGGCGACCATGCAGCGGCCGTGCGAGTCGCCGGTGGTGCGGAGGCGGTCCATCGCGTCGGTCGCGATGCCGACGGCGGTGTCGAAGCCGAAGGTGTAGTCGGTGGCGCCGAGGTCGTTGTCGATGGTCTTCGGGACGCCGACGATCTTGAGGCCCGCGTCCGTGAGGCGCTTGGCCGCCGCCAGGGTGCCCTCGCCGCCGATCGCGATGATCGAGTCGATGCCGTTGCGGTCCATCATCTCGGCGATCTTCTCGGGGCCGCCGTTCTCGCCCTCGAAGGGGTTCGTCCGGCTGGTGCCGATGATCGTGCCGCCCTGCTTGGCGATGCCCTGGATCTCGGGGCGGCCCAGGGGCAGGAGGTCGCCGTCGACCACTCCGCGCCAGCCGTTCCGGAAGCCCACGAACTCCTGGTCGTAGACCTTGATGCCCTTGTAGACGGCACCGCGGATGACGGCGTTGAGGCCGGGGCAGTCGCCACCGGAGGTCAGGATCCCGATCTTCACTCGCTCAGGTTAGAGGACCCGGTGAACGGATGTGCACGCGGACGACGACGGGCCCCTCCTCGCCGCCTCGAGGAAGGGCCCGTCGTCGTGCTCGGTGCTGGTGGGACTAGGTCGTGACGAGCTCGCCGTTGACGCCGCGGGGGAAGAATCCGCCGGTGCGCGTCCCGGCCGCGGGGTTCAGGTACACGATGTTGAGGACCTGGCCCGGGGTGCGGCTGAACGCGATGGAGCTGCCGTCGGTCGGGACGATGTTCGCCTGGCCGTTGACCTTGACGCCCTGGTCGAGGTCGGTCTTGCCGTCGAGGCTGTCGCGCGCGTCGGAGAGCTTGTTCGCCGAGTCGGACAGGTCGGCGGCGTAGATCGCCGAGCGGATCGCGCCCGCGTGGTACGCCTCCACCGCGAGGATGCCGGCGGCCGCGTCGAGGTAGGTCTTCGACTGGATGAGCGGGGCGGCGCCCTTGTAGGCGGTCACTCCCACGTCCTCGAAGACGAAGGCGCCGAGCAGGAAGTTCGACTCGCTCGCGAACGGGTCGAACGACTGACCCGCCTTGATCAGCCCCGCCGCAACGGCGGCGGAGTTGAAGCTGTCCTTCAGGTTGATCGCCGGGCGGGCCACCTTCGCGGTGCCCAGCGCGGCCCGCAGGAACTGCACGTGGGCCTTCTCGTCGTTCGCGACCTCGGTGGCGAAGCTCTTCAGCCACGGGGTCTTGAAGTCGACGGGGCGGCCGCCGATGACGCCGCCGGGCGTGCCCTTGCCGGTCACGTCCGAGCCGCCGAGGCCGGTGCCGTAGACGGCGCGGAGGTAGAACTCGGCCTCGAGGTACTCGAGGTTGAGGGCGAAGTTGAGGATCGAGGCGTCGCTGGGGCCGCTGGCAGCGACCTCCTCGGCGGAGGCGGTGGGCGCGGCGAGGGCCGCGGCTCCGATGCCGAGGCCGGCGACGCCGGTGGCCTCGAAGAAGCGGCGACGGTCGAGAGCGGTCTCAGAGCTCTTGACGATCGCGTTGCGGATGAAGGTCGTGTCGAACATGTGCGCATCTCCAGTGTTAGGCGGGTGCCGGGCAGCTGGAGCGCCGCCGCGACAGCGCGAAGCTACGCCCGGGACCGACCTGCTGACCAGTGGAAACGGGCGATCGGATCCGCGCATGTGTTCACGCCGTCTGAACCAATCCGCCGGGCGTGTCGCTCCGAACACGTCGTGGATGGGGGTTCTGCGGAGGAGCGTCCGATCCGGTGTCGGAGCCGCCGGTTAGCATCACTGCGTGTCGATCCCCGCCCCTGCTCCCGAGCCCTCCTGGGCGACGGTCTACGCGCCGTCGGAGCCCGTGAGCCTCGAGCTCACCCTCCGCACGCTGCTGCGGGGCTCGGGCGACCCGACCATGCTCCTCGACGCGTCCGGCTTCTGGCGGGCGTTCCGCACGCCGCTCGGCCCGGGCACGCTGCATCTGCGGCAGGCGGCGGACGGCGCGATCCACGCGCGCGCCTGGGGCGGGGGAGCGGAGTGGCTGATCGACGCGGTCCCCGAGCTCCTCGGCCACGGCGACGACTGGAGCGGGCTCGACCTGTCGGCCCACGCGCCGCTCGCCGAGGTGCTCCGCCGCTCGGCGGGCCTGCGCCTCACGCGCGCGAACCTGGTGTTCGAGATGCTCGCGCCGTCGGTCCTCGAGCAGAAGGTCACGAGCACGGAGGCGTGGCGCGCCTACCGGGTGCTGGTGCGCCTCCACGGGGAGCCCGCCCCGGGGCCGGTCGCTCTGCACGTGGCTCCGAGCGCGCAGCAGTGGCGGCGCGTGCCCTCGTGGGACTGGCACCGCGCGGGAGTGGATCCGCGGCGCTCGCGGACCGTCCTGACCGCCGCGCTCGTCGCCTCCGGCCTCGAGCGGACCCTCGCGCTCGGGCGGGGCGGCGACGAGGTCGCCCGCCGGCTGCAGTCGGTGCCGGGGATCGGGCCGTGGACGGCGTCCGAGGTGATGATGCGCGCCCACGGAGATCCGGACGCGGTCAGCGTGGGCGACTACCACCTGGCCGCGGCCGTCGGCTTCGCGCTCACGGGCCGGCTCGGGGTCGACGACGACGGCATGCTCGAGCTCCTCGAGCCGTGGCGCGGGCACCGGCAGCGGGTCATCCGGCTGATCGGCTGCAGCGGAGCGAGGAAGCCGCGGCACGGCCCGCGGATGACCATCCAGGACCACCGCCGGCACTGATCCGCTCCTCCACAGGGGCGGCTCGCGGGCGAGTCGGCGCGACCACCGCGTCACGCCGCGTCCGGGCGGCGGGTCGGGCTTAGCCTCGGAGGATGCAGCAGTCGACGACCCCAGGTGTGCCCGGCAGCGACCCGGAGCGCGAGCCCGACGAGGCGGCCGTGCGGAGCGGGGTCGACGCGACGATCGGTGGTCGGACGCCGGAGGGCGGCACGGGGTCGGACGACGAGGTCGAGGCCGGTGAGGCGCGCGACTCCGTGAGCGGGGCCGAGGTCGTGCCGGCGCCGGAGTCCGCGTCCGAGAACGTGGCCGAGCCTCAGGACGACCAGGAGTCCGACGCTGAGGACGTGGCTGAGCCTCAGGACGAGCAGGAGTCCGACGCTGAGGACGAGGACCTGCGCGAGCCCGGTGTTCAGGACGAGGACGAGGTCGTGCGCGACGCTCAGGACGAGGCCGTGAGCGAGCCCGATGCAGAGGACGAGGTCGTGCGCGACGCTGAGGACGAGGTCCTGCGCGGGCCCGACGCCGCGTCGGAGTCGGAGCTCGCCGCGCCCGCCGCCGCCGAGCCCGAGGTCGACGACCGCCCGATGATCGAGCGCGTCGAGTCCCTGGTCCGCCGCTGGATCGCGCGCAGCGGCGAGTTCCCGGTCGAGCCCGCCGCCCAGCGGCTCGCGGGCGTGCTCCAGGACCCGAACGGACTCGACTTCACCGTCGGGTTCGTCGACGGCGTCGCCCGGCCCGAGGACCTCTCGGTCGCGGCCGAGAACCTCGCGGCGCTCACCGCGAAGACGCCCGCCTTCCTCCCCTCCTACCTGCGCGCCGCGATCAGCACCGGCGGCGCCGTCGGCCCCGTGCTGCCCTGGGTGGTCGTGCCCGCGGCCCGCCGGGTCCTCCGCCGCCTCGTCGGGCACCTCGTGGTCGACGCCTCGGAGGCGCGTCTCGGTGCGGCCGTCGCCGCGCTGCGCGAGGGCGGCGACCGGCTCAACCTCAACCTCCTCGGCGAGGCCGTGCTCGGCGAGCGCGAGGCCCGCCGCCGCCTCGAGGGGACCCTCCGCCTGCTCGAGCGGCCGGACGTCGACTACGTCAGCGTCAAGGTCTCGAGCGTCGTCAGCCAGCTGTCGATGTGGGCCTTCGAGGAGGAGGTCGACCGCGTCGTGGAGCGTCTCACCCCGCTCTACCAGGCCGCCGCGTCCGGAGCCGACCCCACCTTCATCAACCTCGACATGGAGGAGTACCGCGACCTCGACCTGACGGTCGCCGTGTTCCGACGCCTCCTCGAGCAGCCGGGCATGCTCGACCTCGAGGCGGGCATCGTCCTGCAGGCCTACCTGCCCGACTCCGTCCGCGTGCTCGACGAGCTGACCGAGTGGGCGCAGGAGCGCCGGGCCCGCGGCGGAGCCCCGATCAAGGTGCGCGTCGTGAAGGGCGCGAACCTCGCGATGGAGCGGGTCGACGCGGCCCTGCACGACTGGCCGCTCGCGACCGTCGGCAGCAAGGTGGAGGCCGACACGAACTACAAGCGCCTGCTCGACCGGGCGCTGCGGCCGGAGCGCGTCGACGCGGTGCGCGTGGGCGTCGCCGGGCACAACCTCTTCGACCTCGCCTGGGCGTGGCTCACGGCGACCGAGCGCGGGGTGACCGGCGCGGTCGAGATCGAGATGCTGCTCGGGATGGCGACCGGGCAGGCGCGCGCCGTCCGCGAGGACGTGGGACGACTCCTCCTCTACACGCCCGTCGTGCACCCGCACGAGTTCGACGTGGCCATCTCGTACCTCATCCGCCGGCTCGAGGAGAACAGCAGCCCCGAGAACTTCCTGCCGGCCGCGTTCCGCCTCGACGACGAGGAGGTGCTGCAGCGGCAGCTCGGCCGCTTCCGCGCCTCGCTCGAGGCCCTCGACGACTCCGTCCCGCCGCCGAACCGCACGCAGGACCGCCTGCGGGAGTGGTCCTCCGGCTCCGGCCGCCGCCTCGTGCAGGAGCACGCCCGCGCCGGCGAGCGGGCGCAGGACCCGGCCGCCGCGGGCCTGACGCAGGCCGTCCTCGGCCTCAGCCGCGGCTCCGGTGCGGCCGCCGCGACCGCGGGCTTCCACAACGAGCCCGACACCGACCCCGCCCTCCCCGGCAACCGCCGCTGGGCGCGCCTGATCACCGAGCGCATCGCCGGCTCGACCATCGGAGCGGGCACGGCCGACGCCGCGCGCGTGAGCACCGAGGCGGAGCTCCAGGAGGTGCTGCGCGCGGTGTCCCGCCGCGCGGAGCGCTGGGGCGAGCGCCTGGGCTACGACCGAGCGGCCGTGCTCGACCGCGCCGGCCTCGTCCTCGCCGCGAACCGCGACCGCCTGATCGAGGTGATGGCCTCCGAGACCGGCAAGACGATCGCCGAGGCCGACCCCGAGGTCTCCGAGGCTATCGACTTCGCCCACTACTACGCCACCCGCGCCCGCGAGCTCGACGCCGTCACCGGGGCCACCTTCGTCCCCGCGCGGGTCACCGTCGTCGCTCCGCCGTGGAACTTCCCGGTCGCCATCCCGGCCGGATCGATCCTCGCGGCGCTCGCCGCCGGCTCCGGAGTCGTGGTGAAGCCGGCGCCCCAGGCCCGCCGCTCGGCGGCTGTGCTCGTCGAGGCGCTCTGGGACGCGGGCGTCCCGCAGGAGCTCCTCGCCCTGGTCGACCTCGACGAGGAGGAGCTGGGACGGGCGCTGATCACCGACCCCCTCGTGGACCGCGTGCTGCTCACCGGCTCCTACGAGACCGCCCGCCTCTTCCGCTCCTGGCGGCCCGGCCTCGCACTGCAGGCCGAGACCAGCGGCAAGAACGCGATCATCGTCACTCCCCACGCCGACTACGACCTCGCCGTCGCCGACATCGTCCGCAGCGCCTTCGGGCACGCCGGCCAGAAGTGCTCCGCCGCCTCCCTGGTGATCCTGGTCGGCTCGGTCGCCCGCTCCAAGCGCTTCCGCGCCCAGCTGGTCGACGCCGTCACGTCGCTCCGCGTCGGCCGGCCCGACGACCCGTCGGCGGTGATGGGGCCGCTCATCGAGGAGCCCACCGGCAAGCTCCTGCACGCGCTCACCACGCTGGGCGGAGGCGAGTCGTGGCTCGTCGAGCCGCAGCGGCTCGACGAGAGCGGCACGCTCTGGTCGCCCGGGATCCGCGAGGGCGTCACCGAGGACAGCTACGTCCACCTCACCGAGTTCTTCGGCCCGGTGCTCGGGATCATGCACGCGGCGACCCTCGAGGACGCCGTCCGGATGCAGAACGGCACCGAGTACGGGCTCACGGCCGGGCTCCACTCCCTGCACGCCGACGAGCTCGCCCTCTGGATCGACTCGGTCGAGGCGGGCAACCTCTACGTCAACCGGGGCATCACCGGAGCCATCGTCCGGCGCCAGCCCTTCGGCGGCTGGAAGCGCTCGTCCGTCGGCGGCGGCGCGAAGGCGGGCGGACCCAACCACCTCATCGGCCTCGGCTCCTGGAAGCCCTCGCCCGCGCGCTCCTCCTCGACGCTGCACCTGCGCGGCCTCGACGACCGCGCGCGCCAGTTCATCGAGGCGGCCCAGTCCTCGCTCCGGTTCGAGCAGTTCGACCTGCTCCGCCGCTCCGCCCTCTCCGACCAGCTCGCCTGGGCGACCGAGTTCGGCGTCGTCACCGACATCTCGAAGGTCGGCGTCGAGCGGAACCTGTTCCGCTACCTCCGCGTGCCGATCGCGCTGCGCCTGGCCGACGGCGGCGACCTCGGAGAGCTCCTCCGCGTCATCGCCGCGGGCCTGCTGACCCGCTCCCGGATGGACATCTCCACGTCCCTCCCGCTCCCGCCGCGGGTCCAGGAGATGCTCGGCGGCGACGAGCTCGCCGAGATGGCGGGCCTCGTCCCGCGCATCGTCGTCGAGACCGACGCCCAGTGGCTCGAGCGCGCCGCGGCCGGCCGCATCACGGCGCCGCGCATCCGCATCATCGGCGACATCGTCTCCGACCGCGTCGACGGCTATGCGGGCCCGCAGGCCCCCGGCAGCCCGACGCGCGGACAGCAGGCCGTCGTCCGCCGATCGTCCGACTCGACCGGCTCCTTCACCGACGTCGTCGCCGGCATGACCCGCGGCAGCACGGGAACTCCGGTCCCGCTCACCCGCGCCGACGGATCCCGCGTCCCCCTCGCGACCGCCCTCGCCGAAGCCCTCGGCGGCGCCCTCGACACCGCCGTCTACGCCGACCCGGTCACCCCCGCCGGCCGCGTCGAACTGCTGCCCTTCCTCCGCGAGCAGGCGATCTCGATCACGAACCACCGCTTCGGCAACCCGATCGATCTGAGCGACGACGTGCTGTGAGTTGGATTCCACGCCCGTCCCTGACGGGCGTGGCGCGGTCGGCTTCTCGACGGGGTGCGTTCTGTGGAGCGGGGGGCGTTCGGCTACAGCGATCCGCTCGCACGCGGATCGCTGGTTCGCCTCGGGGGCGGTGCTCGCGGGGATGGTGTGGATTCTGTGTGGCGCGGTCGGCTTCTCGACGGGGTGCGTTCTGCAGGGCGGGGTGCGTACGGCTGCAGCGATCCGCTGGTACGCGGATCGCTGGTTCGCCTCGGGGGCGGTGCTCGCGGGGATGGTGAGATCAGGCTGGCGCGGGTCGGCCTCCCGACGGAGCCCCGGGACGCGGCTCGACGAGGCGCGGGGGGACTTACTTGTCGCGGCAAGTAGTGGGTAGGGTGGGGGGATGAGTGCGCCCGAGACACGTTGGCTGACGCCCGATCAGCTCGACGCCTGGCTGCGCTTCATCGCGGTCGTGGAACTGCTGCCGGGCGCCCTCGACACGCAGCTGCAGCGCGACGCGGGGCTCACGCACTTCGAGTACCTGACGCTGGCGATGCTGTCCGAGGCGCCTGACCGCGCCCTCCGGATGACCACGCTCGCCGCCCGCACCAACGCGACCCTGCCCCGGCTCTCGCACGTGGTGACCCGCCTCGTCGCCCGCGGCTACCTCGAGCGCCGCCCCTGCGCCTCCGACGGCCGCGCCACGAACGCGGTGCTCACCGACGCCGGCCTCCAGAAGATCGTCGACACGGCGCCCGGTCACGTCGCGACCGTGCTGGCCGACGTCATCGATCCGCTCGACGCCGAGCAGATCCCGCAGCTGGCCGACATCATGTCCCGCATGCTCACCCGGCTCGACCCCGAGGGCAGGATGACGGTCGACGCCGTGCGCTCCTCGCTCGGAGACCCCGACACCCGCTCCTGCTGAGCGCGCCGACCCTTACTCCCGGGGCGGACCGGCCTCGGCCGCGGCCGGATCCGTGTACAGGGACTCCCGGACGTGCCCGTCAGGGTCCTCGAGGCCGCGCCCGCATGGAGCCGAGGTCCTGCACCGCGACCGGCTCGGCGCCGCCGGAGGCCGGCCCGTTCCCGAGCACCTCGCCGACCTCCTCCCTGCTGCCGACGCTCACCGCGAAGAGGCCCTGCACCCGGGAGCGCGCGACGATGATCTCCTTCGACCTGGAGGTCGAGAAGGAGGGGTGCGGGACGACCATCGCGGACACGTGCTCGGAGGCGACGGAGCAGGCGGCGTCGTCGCTGAACAGAGGATTCAGGCCTGAACAGAGGATTCAGGCTCCGGCCGAGCGCCGGGGAGAACGCCCTCGAGCGCTCCGGATCCGTGAACGGGAGGTCGACGAGGATCGAGTCGACGGCCCTCCGCGTCAGTCCGGCGATCGGCCGCGCGACACGCGGGAGTCCGTGCCATCATCGCCTCGTGCAGTTCACCACGACGCTCTTCCAGATCGGCAACAACACCGGCATCGAGGTGCCGCCCGAGGTCCTCGAGGCACTCGGCGGCGGCAAGCGTCCCGCCGTCGCGGTAACGGTGAACGGCTACCGCTTCACCAGCACGGTCGGAGCAATGGGCGGACGCGCGCTCATCCCGTTCTCGGCCGAGAAGCGCCGCGAGACGCAGCTCGCCGGCGGTGACGCGATCGACGTCGTGATCGAGCTCGACACCGCGCCGCGCGAGGTCGCCGTGCCGGAGGACCTGGCGTCCGCGCTGGCCTCGGCGGGCGCTGCGGAGCGCTTCGCCGCGCTCTCGCCGAGCGCGCGGAAGGCCCACGTCACGTCGGTCGAGGGCGCGAAGGCCGCGGAGACGAGGGCGCGCCGCGTCGCCTCGATCGTCGCGGCGCTCGTCGGCTGACGGGCGCGCCACGGTCCGTGACGCGACCTCCCCGCCGGATAGGCTGCCTCCGGCGCCCCACGGCGGAGCGCCCTGGAAGCGGAGTCGGGGGACTTGATGGGTGCGGTTCGGCGTTGGGTGTTCCCGATCGTGTGGATGGTCATCATCGGAGCGGCGAGCATCGCCCTGGTGAAGATCGCGTTCTTCCCGGACGGCGCGGCCGAGGCCGATCCGACGCAGCCGACCGGTGAGATCACCGAGCCGACCGTCACGGTCGCCCGCGGCACGGTCACCAACGACCTCACCCTCCAGGGCACCGTCGCCGCCGACCCCGCCGTGCCGCTGAAGGCGACGGCGGCCGGAACGGTCGACGACGTCTACGTGCAGCAGGGCGCGGCCGTCGCGTCGGGCGATCTCATCTACGACATCCGCGTCGAGACTCCGCGCGACCCGGTCGAGACGACCGGCCCGGACGGCGCCGTCACCCTCACCCAGCAGGAGCCCTCCGTGCGCTTCGAGCGGGTCTACGCCGCGACCGGCGGCACCCTCAGCGCCCTCGGCGTCATCCACGACCAGGCCGTCACGGTCGGCGAGGTGACCGGACAGGTCGCGCCGCCGAGCTACGCCGTCACCGGCACGATCGACGCGCAGCAGCTCTACCGCATCCAGAACCGGCCGACGGAGGCGCAGGTCGCGATCACCGGCGGGCCCGCGGGCTTCACCTGCACCGACCTCACCATCAGCACCCCTCTCGCCGGAGCCGGCGAGGGCGGCACGACCGGCGGCGCGACGGACGGCGGCGGCGGGACCTCCACCGGCGGCTCCGGCACGAGCTTCACCTGCCAGGTGCCGACGGAGGTCACCGTGTTCCCCGGGCTCGCCGCCTCGGTGACGCTCGCGGGAGGCAAGGCGGAGGACGTCCTCGTCGTGCCGACCACCGCGGTCGAGGGCACCGCCCAGTCCGGCGTCGTGTTCCGCCGGGCGGACGACGGCAGCACCGAGGAGGTCCCGGTGACGCTGGGACTCACCGACGGCAGCTCCGTCGAGATCACCGGCGGAGTGGAGGAGGGCGCCGAGCTCCTGCAGTTCGTGCCGGGCGCGGAGGAGGCGGCTCCCGACGTCCAGCTGGGCGGCGACTGCATCGCGCAGCCCGACGGCTCGGTCTTCTGCTCGTGACGATCCTCCGGCTCGAGGGGATCCGCAAGGTCGTCCCGCTGCCCGACGCACCGCCGCTGACGATCCTCGACGGCGTCGATCTCGAGGTGGGCGAGGGCGACCACGTCTCGGTCGTGGGGCGCAGCGGCTCCGGCAAGTCGACGCTGCTCAACATCCTCGGACTCATCGACGAGCCGACCGAGGGGCGGATGCTGCTCGAGGGTGCTCCCACCGAGACCCTGTCCTCGCGAGCCCGCGCGCGCATCCGCGGCGGCAGCATCGGCTTCATCTTCCAGCAGTTCAACCTGCTGGAGGGGCGGACCGCCCGCGAGAACGTGATGACGCCGCTGCTCTACGCGACCGGATCGGAGTTCTGGCGCCGCCGCGACCTCGCGGCCGAGATGCTGGAGCGGGTCGGCCTCGGGCACCGCGTGGACTCGATGCCCGGGCGCATGTCGGGCGGCGAGCAGCAGCGGATCGCGATCGCCCGAGCCCTGGTGCGCCGACCGCGGCTGATCCTCGCCGACGAGCCGACGGGCGCCCTCGACACCGACACCGGCGAGAGCGTGATGGGCCTGCTCGACGAGATCGCCCGCGAGTCCGGCTCGGCGCTGGTCACCATCACCCACGACCCGGCCATCGCGGCGCGGGCCGAGCGCCACTACCGGCTCGACCACGGCCGCCTGGGCTCGACCGCGGATGCGGGCCCCGTCGCCGAGGCGGGGGTCCTCTGATGCGCGCGCTCGTCGGGATCGCCGGCGCGATCGTCGAGGCGTGGACCGAGCTGCGGATCCACCGCGGCCGCGTGCTGCTCTCGCTGATCGGAGTCGCGGTGGCCGTCGCCGCCCTGACCGCGGTCGTCGCCGCCGGCGGCATCGCCCGCCAGGCCAGCATCGAGCAGGCCGAGCGCTCCAGCGGGCGCCCGGCGAGCCTCTTCCTCTCCGCCTACCCCTCCGGTACCGGCACCTCCGGGGTGGATGCCGACGCACTCCAGGCCGCGTGGACCGGTGCGCTGGAGCGCTACTCCATCACCTACGCGAGCCGCTCGACCTACGGCAGCGCGCGCGTCCAGTTCGCCGACGGCGCCGTCGACGTCGCGGTGCAGGCGGTCGACCAGCCCTTCGCCGAGATGCACCGGCTGAAGATCGTGGACGGCTCCTGGTTCACCGCCCGCGACTCCCAGCGCCTCGCTCCCGCCCTCGTCGTCAACGAGCGCTTCTGGGAGCGGATCGGGAGCCCGGATCTGCGCACCCACCCGGTGGTCACCCTGCTCGGCTCCGAGCGCGACGTCACGGGCGTGGTGGTCGGCGTGACTCCCTCCTCGCAGTTCGAGACGGATCCGTCGATGATGATGCTCGCGGACGCCTACCCGGCGGTCGCCCGCGACGCCGACCCGCAGTACGGCGGGCAGGGTGTGCCGAACTACGAGATGTGGGTGCCGCTCGACCTGGCCGAGCCCCTCGCCGCGGCGGTGGAGCGCGATGTGGCCGGCGCCCTGGGATCCGACTTCGAGGTGTCGGTCGACCGGCAGGACTACCTGGTCTACGACTCCGACCCCTTCGGCGTGCTGACCTGGGTGATCGGCGGCGTGGCGGGCCTGGTGCTGGCGCTCGGCGCGCTCGGACTGCTCAACATCGCCCTGGTCACCGTCCGGCAGCGGATCCGCGAGATCGGCATCCGGCGCAGCTTCGGCGCCTCCTCCGGCCGCATCTTCTTCTCGATCATGATGGAGAGCGTCGTGGCGACCGTGGTCGCCGGAGTGGTCGGCGTGACGATCGCGGTCATCCTCGTCACCAACCCGTGGACGGTGGCCTTCGTGCAGGACAACGGGATCGCCGACATCCCGCCTTTCCCGGCCGAGGCGGCGCTGCTCGGGCTCGGGGCGGCGACCCTCGTCGGCGCGCTCGCGGGCCTGGTGCCGGCGATCGTCGCCGTGCGGGTGAAGGTGATCGACGCGATCCGCTACTGAGGCCCGCCGAGGGTGACGACGAGCTCGTCGCACTCGAGCGCGGCGTGCGCGTCGGAGTAGTGCGCGATCCGGGGCAGCCCCCGGGTGCTCGCACTCTCGTGGCTCCCGACGACGATGACGCGCATGCCGGCGTCCAGACCCGCCCGGATGCCGGCCTCGGCGTCCTCGAACACCAGCGCGTCCTCGGGGGAGACGCCGAGCAGGGCCGCGGCGGCGAGGTAGCCGTCGGGAGCAGGCTTGCCGTTCGCGACGTCGTGCGCGGTGACGACGGTGTCGGGGGAGGGGACGCCCGCCGCAGCCAGACGTGCGGCCGCCAGCGCCGGGCTCGCGGACGTGACCAGGGCGACGCGCTCGCGGGGGAGTGAGGCGAGGAACGCCGTCGCGCCGGGGATCTCGACGGTGCCCTCGGTGTGCTCGAGCTCGTACGCGTCGAGCTCCGCGACGATCGCGTCGACGTCGCTGCCGGCCGGAGCGAAGCGGCGGACGCTGTCGGCGGCGCGGACACCGTGAACGGCGCCGAGAACCGCGTCGTGGTCGAGAGCGAAGCGCTCGGCGAAGGCGCCCCAGATGGTCTCCACGACGGCCGTCGAGTCGACGAGCGTCCCGTCCATGTCGAAGAGGGCGGCACGGGCTCGGAGGAGATGGGGCATGCGTCCATCCTGGCGGTCGGCGGCCTCCGGCGCCTGCCGGTGCGGACAGCGCTCGGACAGCGCGCGATCAGCCCGCCCTCAGGCCACGCATCGTGTCGCGGCGCTACGGTGGTCCGAGATCGCGGGCAGACGCCCGGAGGGGAGTGGAGGACGCCATGACGGACGACAACGGAACCGGCACGGACCAGGGCGCGAGCACGGGCGGCGAGGCCTCCGGACCCCGCGCCGGGTGGTACCCGGACCCGGCGGGCTCGTCCCGTCAGCGCTGGTGGGACGGGACCGGCTGGACGGAGTCGCTCCGCGACGCGCCGGCGGCCACTCCCACCGCCCCGGCCGAGAGCGGGTCGGCGCAGGCCGCCGCGACTCCCGTTCCGCCGACCGCACCGACTCCGCCCGCGCCGCCCGCCGAGCGTCCCGCCTACGGGGAGACGTCGAGCGGAGCGGCGACGAGCTACGGGCAGTCGGCCTCGGGTCGGTATCCGCAGCAGCCGTCGTCCGCCGACCCGCAGCAGAGCTACGGGCAGCAGGGCTACGGCCAGCAGGGCTACGGGCAGCAGGGCTACGGGCAGGGCTACGGCCAGCAGGGCGCCGGCCAGCAGCCGCAGCAGCCGCAGCAGGGCTACGGCCAGCAGGCTCCCCAGCAGTACGGCCAGCAGCCGCAGCAGCCCTACGGCCAGCAGCAGCCGCAGTACCCGGCCTACTCCGCGGCTCCCGGAGCACCCGTGCAGCAGCGCGACACGAGCATCGTCACGTCCACCCCGTGGATCTGGGTGGTGGTCCTCCTGCCGCTGCTCTCGGCGCTGTCGATCTTCCTCCTCCCGCCGAGCGCGATCGTCGACTCGTCGATGGCCTCGACCTACGGGCCGAGCTCCTCGATGGGGATGTCGACCGCCTACCTCGTCGGCCTCGGCATGCTCCAGGTCGTCGGCTTCCTGATCTACGCGGCGGAGGTCGTCTTCGCCTTCCTCGACTGGCGCCAGCTGAAGCGAGCCGGCCTGCAGCGTCCGTTCCACTGGGCGTGGGCCTTCCTCGCCGCTCCCTACGTCTACGTGATCGGCCGAAGCGTGGTCGTGAAGCGCGTGACCGGCGGCGGACTCCTCCCGCTCTGGGTCTTCCTCGGCGTCGTGGTCGTGTCGTTCCTCATCGCGATCGGCTGGACGGTGTCGCTCTTCTCCCAGATGACGCAGGCCTTCGCTCCCGCGGGCTTCTGAACCCGTGCGCGCCGCCGATCTCGTCCTGACCGGCGGCGCCGTCTTCACCGCCGACGCCGTGCGCTCCCGAGCGCACGGCGTCGCTGTCGTCGGAGGGCGGATCGTCGCGGTCGGCGCCGACGCCTCCGACCTGATCGGGCCGCGCACCGAGGTGGTCGACCTCGAGGGCCGGATGCTCGTCCCCGGCTTCCAGGACGCCCACGTGCACCCGGTCTGGGGCGGCGCCGCGCTGCTGCGCTGCTGGCTCGGAGCGGGAGGGTCGCCCGCCGAGCACCTGGCGACGGTCGCCGGGTACGCGGCTCGGGAGAGCGGAGCGGAGTGGATCCTCGGCGGCGGCTGGAACCTGCCCGACTTCCCCGGAGGCACCCCGACCGCCCGCGAGCTCGACACGGTCGTCCCTGACCGGCCCGCCTTCCTCACCAACGCCGACGGGCACGGCGCCTGGGTCAACTCCGCCGCACTGCGCCTCGCGGGGATCGACCGCACGACGCCGGACCCCGCCGACGGCCGCATCGAGCGCCTGGCCGACGGCACCCCCTCCGGCACCCTGCACGAGGGGGCGATGGACGCGGTCCGCCGCCACCTCTCGCCCGCGAGCGCGGACGAGCTCCACCGCGCGCTACTCCTCGGGCAGGAGACCCTGCACTCGTTCGGAGTGACGGCGTGGCAGGACGCGATCATCGGCTCCTACGGCGATGTGGGCGACCCCGGTCCGGTGTACCGCCGCGCGGCGCTGAGCGGCGAGCTGACCGGGCGCGTCCGCGGTGCGCTGTGGTGGGACCGAGGCCGCGGCGTCGAGCAGATCCCGGAGCTCGTCGAGCGGCGCGCGGCGCTCGCCGCCGACCGCTTCGCGCCGACGACCGTCAAGATCATGCAGGACGGGGTCGCCGAGAACTTCACGGCGGCGATGCTCGAGCCCTACCTCGACGGGCACGGCGGCCACGGTCACGGCGACGGCCTCTCGATGGTCGACCCGCGCCTCCTGAACGAGGCCGTGCCGCTCCTGGACGCGGCCGGGTTCCAGGTGCACTTCCACGCGATCGGCGATCGTGCCGTACGCGAGTGCCTGGACGCGGTCGAGCGGGCGATCCAGGCGAACGGGCGCCGCGGCAACCGCCACCACCTCGCCCACCTGCAGGTCGTGCATCCGGACGACCTGCCGCGCTTCCGTGCGCTCGACGTCGCGGCCAACCTGCAGATGCTGTGGGCCTCGCTGGAGCCGCAGATGGTGGAGCTGACGCTGCCGTTCCTCGGTGAGCGGCGCGGCTCGTGGCAGTACCCGTTCGGCGACCTGCTCCGCTCGGGCGCGGTGCTCGCCGCGGGGAGCGACTGGCCGGTGTCGACGCCCGACCCGCTCGCCGCGATCCACGTCGCGGTGAACCGGCTCTCGGCGCCGTCCGAGCGCGAGCCGGGGTGGAGCGAGGAGGTGTTCCTCCCGGAGCAGCGCCTCGACCTCGCCACCGCCCTCTCCGCCTCCACGGCCGGCTCGGCGTGGGTGAACGGCCTGGAGGGCGAGTCGGGCTCGATCGCCGTGGGACTCGCGGCGGACTTCGCCCTGCTGGACCGGGACCCCTTCGCCGGCGACCCCGGCGCGATCGGGGACACCCGGGTGCTGGGCACCTGGATCGGCGGCGAGCGCGTCCACGCCGCAGCGGACGCGCCCACCTGATCCGGGTCGTTCAGGAGGCGGCGCTCAGCAGGTGATCGCTCCGCCGATGATCCCCGCGAGCAGCCCGCCGGTCGCGGAGGCGATCGCGCCGGGACCGGAGATCGCACCGATCACCCCGCCGGTCGCGGCACCGCTGACGCCGCTCCCGGCGACGCAGTGGCCCCACTCGGGCGAGCTCCAGTCGCTGTTCAGGTGCTGGCCGCCCGCCGCCGAGCGGGACGCCGAGTCCGGGGCGAAGTGGAAGGTGAGCGTGTCGGAGTCGTCGATCGACCAGTGGCCCGACACGGTGCGGCCGCGTCCGACGTCGATCCTCTCCGGGAGTGCGTCGGACGTCTCGGCGCCGTCCGTGAAGCCGACCCCGCCGCCCGCCAGCTCGACGATCCGCGTGCCGTCGGTGACGTCGAAGGTCACCGTCGACGCCGATCCGCCCCGCGCCTCGAGGTGCACCCGGCTGCTCGTCTCCTGCCTCGCCGGCTCGGCGTGCGCGGCCTGCGCTGTGAACAGCGGCACCGCCAGCAGAGCGGCCGCCGCCGCGACCAGTGCCGTGCTCGTCCTCTGTCGTTCCATCGTCGTTCCCTCCCTCGGATTCCGATCCAGGAGGGAGGGCTCAGCGCCGCCGGTCGACGAGGGCGAGGACGACGGACGCCACCGCTGCCGCGACGGCGGCGGTGACCACGACGTCCCACGGATCCTCGGCGCCCACCGCGGTCGCGACGAGGTGCCCGGCCAGGACGCCGACGAACAGAGCCGGCAGCATCAGCCAGATGCGCCGTCTGCGTCGTGCCGCCGTACCGGCCTGTTCCCTGTCGCTCATGCTCGCCCTCCTGGATTCACCATACAGGTATGGAGTACCAGGCGGTCGCGACGCGCGTCGAGGAGGTGGCGCGATCCGTCAGGCCTCGCTGCGCTGGATGAGGCGGGAGAGGACGATCGCGGAGCGCGTGTGGTCGACGTTGGGCGCGATGCGGACCTTCTCGAGGGCGAGCTCGAGGCTGGGGATGTCGCGCGAGCGGATGTGGACGATCGCGTCGGCGGAGCCGGTGACCGTGCCCGCGTCGACGACCTCGGGGACCGCGGAGAGGATGCGGCGGAGCTCGTCCGGGGCGACGGTGCCGCGGCAGAAGAGCTCGACGTAGGCCTCGGTGGCCATGCCGTCGACCGCGGGGTCGACCTTGATCGTGAAGCCGCGGATCACGCCGTCGGCCACGAGGCGGTCGACGCGGCGCTTCACCGCGGAGGCGGAGAGCCCGACCACGCCGCCGATGTCGCCGTAGCCCGCGCGGGAGTTCTGGCGCAGCAGATCGAGGATCTTCCGATCGATGTTGTCCATGCTCCGAGGATAGGCGCGGCCGGAGCGGCGCCTGGACGGCAGCAGAGTGCCACTGGAGATTCGTGACGCCCGGCTATATAGTTGCTCTCGGTCAATAGTTGATCGCAGTCAACTAGAACCGCCGCCGTGCTGAAGAGGAGCCCATGTCACACCCCGAACACCGCGCCGCATCGCGCGGAACCACCGCGCCGCACGCCCCCGCCGGGCCGGACGGCGCCATGTCGCACCGCCAGGTGCTCGAATCGCTCAGCGGCCTGCTGCTGGGCATGTTCGTCTCGATCCTCGCGGGCACGGTCGTGTCGACCTCGCTGCCCCGGATCATCTCCGACCTCAAGGGCGACCAGAACGCCTACACCTGGGTCGTCACCGCGACCCTGCTCGCGACCACGGTCTCCACCCCGCTCTGGGGCAAGTTCGCCGACCTGTTCAACCGCAAGCTGCTGATCCAGCTCGCCCTCGGGCTGTTCGTCATCGGCTCCGCCCTGGCCGGCTTCTCGCAGGACACGAACATGCTGATCGTCTTCCGCGTGTTCCAGGGCCTGGGCGCCGGCGGACTCGCCGCGCTGAGCCAGATCATCATGGCCGACATCATCAGCCCCCGTGAGCGCGGCAAGTACGCCGGCCTCTTCGGCGGCGTGATGGCGATCGGCACCGTCGGCGGCCCGCTCCTGGGCGGCGTCGTGACCGACGCGTTCGGCTGGCGCTGGAACTTCTTCATCGCGATGCCCGTCGCGATCGTCGCGATCGTCCTCCTCCAGATGACCCTCCGCCTCCCCGCGCACCCGAAGCGCAAGGTGCGGATCGACTACCTCGGCGCCGTGCTCATCGCGGGCGGAGTCTCGCTCCTGCTGATCTGGGTCTCCCTCGCCGGCAAGAACTTCGACTGGGCCTCGTGGGAGACCGCGGTCATGGTCGGCGGTGCCGTCGTGCTGCTGATCGCCGCCGTGATCACCGAGCTCACCGTGGCCGAGCCGATCATCCCGATGGGGATGTTCAAGAACCGCACCTTCAGCCTCGCCGTCGTGGCGAGCATCTCGGTCGGCGTCTCGATGTTCGGCGTCGCCGTCTTCCTCGCGCAGTACATGCAGCTGGCCCGCGGAGCCACGCCGACCCAGTCGGGCCTGCTCACCATCCCGATGATGGCCGGCCTGCTGATCGCGTCGACGATCTTCGGCGGGATCATCTCCCGCACCGGCAAGTGGAAGGCGATCATGATCAGCGGCGGCGTGCTCGCCGTGATCGGAACCTCCCTCCTCAGCACCCTCCGCTACGACACGGACCTGGTCCTCGTCGGGATCTACATGGCCGTCCTCGGCGCCGGCCTGGGCATGCTGATGCAGAACCTCGTCCTGGTGGTGCAGAACTCGATCGAGGTGAAGAACCTCGGCGTCGCGACCAGCGCGGTCACGTTCTTCCGCAGCCTCGTCGGCACCGTCGGAGTCTCGGTCCTGGGCTCGATGCTCGGCACCGTGATCGCCGACCGCATCAAGACCGGCATCGCGGGGCTCGCTCCCGCCGACCAGGCTCTCGCCGCGCAGGCGCTGGGCAGCGGCACGATCCCGCAGCCGGCCACCCTGCCCGACGCCGTGCGCGTCGTGGTCGAGAGCGCCTACGGGATCGGCGTCGGCGACGTGTTCCTCTACAGCATCCCGCTCGCCGTGGTCACGCTGATCGCCGTCGTCCTCCTGCCCAACGTGAGCCTCGGCTCGAAGAACGCGGTGCAGCTCAAGGCGGAGCCGACCACTCCGCTGCAGGCCGCGGAGGACGCCCTCATCGCCGCCTCGGACGGCCAGGCGGCGCTCCGCCCCGTCGGCCAGGCCCGGCGGACGGACGACGCGACGCACGCCCGGGAGGGTCGCGAGGCCACTCCCGCCGGACACGGCCGCCACGCCGACGACGAGCGGCAGGAGGAGCCGGTCGGCCACGCACGCCACGCCGCTCCCACCGGCTCCGTCGACGTGATCGAGCGCTCCTGATGCCCGCCGCCGCGCCCTCGGCCGAGGCGCTGCACGAGGTCGAGGAGCAGATCACCGTGCTCGCCGTCCAGGTGCGCCTCGCCGTCCGGGACGCGGCGGCGTCGATCGACCCGGCGCTGCCGCCCTTCGGACTGCGGCTGCTGCGGATCCTCGAGCGCTGCGGTCCGGTCCACTCCGGCGCCGCGGCGGAGCGGCTCGGGGTCGACCGCAGCGCGATCAGCCGCCAGGCCCGCCAGCTCGCCGAGCTGGGCCTGGTCGAGATGACCACCGATCCCGCCGACGGCCGAGCGCGGTTCCTCTCGCTCAGCGCGGCCGGATGCGAGCGGATGCGCGACCTCGGCGGCCGTCAGCGGCAGCGGATGCAGGAGGCGCTGAGCGCCTGGCCCGAGGAGGACCTGCGCGCGTTCGCGGGATACCTGGAGCGGCTGACCGCGGCGGAGTGAGCCGCGTGATCTGAACGAGTGGCGCGGACCGATGCGGTCCGCGCCACTTCTGCGTGCGGGTCGCCGGACGGAGCGTGGGCGCGCTGACCGCGCGCCGTCTCGCGCCACCCGGTGCCGACGCCGTCGTGGTCGTTCTACATTTCCTGAGATGTTCTCACTCAGGAGGCGATGACCCTGTTCTCTTTCGACCATGCAGCAGCGGCGGAGCTGGTCCGCACCTCGGACGAGGCGGCGGAGGCGCTCGCCTCCCAGGAGCTGCTGAGGTCCGTCGCTGCCGAGTACGCACTGGGCGAGCTCCGCGGCGCGTACGCCGAGCTGTTCCGCCGGGTCCGCCTCTGCGACAGGGAGAACCGCGGTCGGCTGAGCGCCGAGCTGCACGAGCTCGCCGACACGGTGCGGCTCGTGGCGAGGAAGGCCGAGGAGGAGCGTCGGCGCCGGGAGGAGTACGCGGCCTGGGAGCGGCGGGGGGACGAGCGCGAGCAGCAGCGCCGCCTCGATCCGATCGCGGCCCTCGCGGCGGGAGTCGAGGAGGTCGTCGACCGGCCGCCGTCCGATCGGCCGGTCGTGCCTCCGCCGATCCGTGCGCTGTTCTCCCCGCGGTCGGTGCCCCGCACGTCCCCGGGCGGCCCCGCCGCGAGAGGCACGACCTCCGCCGACCCCGAGCGCCTCGACGTCTTCGTCTCGCAGACCCGGCAGGCGGACGAGGCGATGCGCTCCCGGCTCCAGGATCTGATGGCCGCCTGGGGAGCCTTCGGCAACCGCTGCTCGTGGGCGCCGGTCGAGTCCTTCTCGGTGCTCCGGGGCTTCCGCGAGCTGCTGTCGATCGGTGCGGCCGACGCGACCTGGGTCGAGCAGATCTCCCTGGCCTTCACCGCCGCGGGGGGAGCGGCGCTCTCCGTTCCGGTCCTCGACGCCGTCGGCACCCTGGCGCGGCCCCGGGGCGGCCGGAGCCTGCTCGACTCCCTCGCGGCGCTCTCGTCCGACGATCTCGCAACACTCCTGGCGGCGTCGCCCGACCTCGCGGCGCGCCTCGGGCGACTGGCTCCGACCCTCGTGAACGACTGGTGGCGGAGCCTCGACTCCACGGACGGCGCGCGCTTCTCGCCGCAGCAGGAGGCGCTGGTCGCCGGTCTGCCCGGGGTGATCGGGAATCTGGAGGGTGTTCCCTACCGCGCCCGGGTGAGGGCGAACGAGAGGGCGCTGAGGGCGCGGATCGTGGCGCTGAGGAGCGAGGCGGCGGGCCTGCGCGGGAAGGCGGGAGACGGGGAGCGACTCGCGGCGGTGGAGTCGCAGCTGGTGGCGCTGAGGGACGTGCGGGCATCGCTCCGGCGCGGTCTCGGTCAGGACCCGCGCTTCCTCATCTCCCTGACCGCCGACGAGCCTCCGCTCGCCGCCGTCTCGATCGGCGATCCCGACACCGCCACGAACGTCACCTACGCCGTCCCCGGGATGGGACAGACGACGGAGAGCATGACCCGATGGACGAAGGCGTCGCAGAATCTGCAGTCGCTCCTCCCGCCCGGCAGCGCCGTCGTCTCCTGGATCGGCTACGAGACCCCGCCGATGGCGCGGCTCGGCGGGAACGGCATGGACGTCCTCACCTCGAACCAGGCGGTCGCCGGCGGCGCCGCACTCGCCTCGGCTGTCCAGGGGCTCTCCGCGGTCCGGGGCGACGACCTGCCGAAGCCGAACGTCGTCGCCCACTCCTACGGCAGCACCGTCATGGCCGTCGCCGCCTCGCGCTCGGACGTCGAGCTCGGGGTCGTCGTGACGCTGGGCTCGGCCGGCCTCCCGGACAGCGTCGACGAGGCGAGCGACCTGCACGCGGAATCCGTCTTCGCGGGGCAGGCGCGGGACAAGTACCTCGGCGAGACCGAGAGCGGCGACGAGGCCGCGTGGATGGGCCGCGCCTTCAGCTGGAACCACCACACGGATCCCGCTGACGAGGACTTCGGCGCGCGCGTCTTCGGTGTCGAGACCGGAGGCGACGCCGGGAGGATCGTGACGGATCACGCTGCGCTGAAGAGCGACGACGGCGATCTCGCGGGGTATCTCGACAAGAACACCGAGTCCCTGCAGAACGCGGCGTGGGCCGTCTCCCGGCGACTCGACCTGCTGACCGAGAACCGGCCGCTCGGACCGACCGCCTTCCAGAAGGCGGTCGTGGGAGCCTCCCATGGCGGGTAGAGGCTCTCCTCAGCGGACGGGCGTCGCGCTGACCGTCGCCGCTCTGCTCGTGATGTCGATGACCGCTTGTGCAACGGAGAAGGAGGCGAGACCGGTGAGCACGATGAGTCCTCGGGAGGGTCGGGACCGGGTGGTGGAGTTCGTGCGGGACTCCGCGGGGCGGCTCGATGTGGAGGGGTGGTGGCCGCGGAGCGGCGCGGCCAGGCCCGATGTGTGCGGCCCCGGCGACCGGGTGAGCGGTGCGAGCTACAGCTACGACTGGTGGGCTCCGGCGGGCACCGATGTCGAGGGGGATGCGCGGAAGGTCGCGGACTACTGGGAGTCGCTGGGGATGACGGTGAGAGTGACCGATTCGACTCCGCGCCCGACGGTCTACGGGCAGGGCGGACCGGTGCTGCGGGCGAGCTTCGTCACCGGCGCTGTCGAGGAGATGTACATGATCGGGGCGGAGATGCCGTGCGCGCCCGGCGATTTCGAATCACTCCTCCTTGAGGACGAGGCTCAGCGCGCGGCGGGCGCGGTCCTTCCGGGTGATGAAGGGGTCGTCCCGAAGCCGGATCCGTGGGACCTCCCACTCCAGTCCGATCCGTCGGGTTCCGGCTCGGAGGGATGAGCCGCCCCGTCCACCGCGTCCGGATCGGAGATGCCGACGTCGCTTCCGTTGCCGGGGGAGGGGTCGGCCTCAGCGCGGTGCGCCCACCAGCTGCGCGACGTGCACGACGAAGGCGCGGCGGCGGTCGCGCGTCTCCTCCCCGCCCCGGGAGGCGAAGGGGGTGAGGTGCCAGATCTCGCAGAGGCCGAGGAGGGCGATGAAGAGGTCGTCGGCGGACCAGCTCGCGTCGACGACGCCGGTGCGCTGCCACTCGAGGACCCGGGCCTCGGGGGCGGGGACCCCGCCGAGCTGCTCGCCGGCCTCCTCCCAGACGCCGGCTCCCTCCAGGCGCGCCCACGTGAGCAGGCGCAGGAACTCCGGGTGCTCCCACACATGGTCGAACATGCGGCCCGCGAGGTCGGGGAGGTCCGCCGCCTCGGCGAGGAGCGTCTCGTCGAGAGCGCCGAGCGCCTCGACGACGGTCGCGACGAACAGGCCGCGCTTGCCGCCGTAGTAGGCGTAGAGCCGCTCCTTGTTCAGACCCGCCGCCGCGGCCACACGGTCGACCCGGGCGCCCGCGAAGCCGTGGGCGGCGAACTCGACGGAGGCCGCGCGGAGGATCCGCTCGCGCGCGGGCAGCGCCGCATCGGATGTCGGCTCCATGGTTCACCTCCGGGCGCTCGAACGATACACTCTTCTTCGCCCAACCAACTGGTTGGGGTGGTTCGGCCCCGATGACGCGGCTCGGATCCGGACCCGCCGGTCCCGCTCCGCTCCGTGTGAAAGGCCGCCATGCCCTCCCCGTCCGCTCCCTCCTCCGCCCGCCGCTGGTGGGTGCTCGTGATCCTCGCGCTCACGCAGCTCGTCGTCGTGCTCGACGGCACCATCGTCACGATCGCGCTCCCCGCCGCACAGGCCGACCTCGGCCTCACCGACGTCGAGCGCCAGTGGGTCGTCACCGCCTACGCCCTCGCGTTCGGCGCGCTCCTGCTCCTGGGCGGCCGCATCGCCGACTACACCGGCCGCAAGCGCACCTACCTGATCGGGATGATCGGCTTCGGCGCCGCCTCCGCCTGGGGCGGCCTCGCCACCTCCGGCACCGAGCTGATCGCCGCCCGCGGGCTGCAGGGCGCCTTCGCCGCGCTGCTCGCTCCGGCCGCTCTGGCCCTCCTCACCGTCTCCTTCCCCTCCGGCCGCGAGCGGGGCACGGCCTTCGCCGTCTTCGGAGCGGTCGCCGGAGCGGGCGCCGCCGTCGGCCTCGTGCTGGGCGGGCTGCTCACCGAGTTCGCCGACTGGCGCTGGTGCCTCCTCGTCAACGTCCCCGTCGTCGTGGTCGGCGCGATCGCCGGCCAGCTGCTCGTCACCGAGAGCCGCGCGGAGGGGCGCAACCGCTTCGACGTCGCCGGGACGATCACCGTCGCGCTCGGGCTCGCGAGCGTCGTCTACGGCTTCACCCTCGCCGAGCAGGGCTGGCTCCGCGTCGACACCCTCGGCTTCCTCCTCGTCGGCGTGCTGCTGCTGGCCCTCTTCGTGCGGATCCAGGCCCGCTCCGACCACCCGTCGCTGCCGCTGCGCATCGTCGCCGACCGCGTCCGCGGCGGAGCCTTCCTGGTCCAGGCGATCGTCGGCAGCGTGATGATCGGCTCCACCCTCTACCTGACCCTGCACCTGCAGCTGGTCCTGGGCCTGCCGCCGCTCGAGGCGGGCCTGGCCAATCTGCCGATGACGGTGACGATCATGATCGTCGCCGGAGTCGCCGCCAAGCTGCTGCCGCGCATCGGCCCGCGCGTGCTGATGATCGTCGGCCCGCTGATCGCGGCGGCCGGGCTCCTCTACCTGAGCCGCATCACCCCCGACGGCGGCTACCTCCTCGAGGTGCTGCCCGCGCTGATCCTCCTGGGCGTCGGCATGGCGATGGTCTTCGTGCCGCTGCAGAATCTCGCGCTCACCGGAGTCGCGGCCCACGACGCCGGTGCCGCCGGAGCGACCGCGAACGCCGCCATGCAGATCGGCGGCTCGATCGGGCTGTCGATCTTCACGACCCTCTACGCGGGAGTCGCGGGCGAGCAGCAGTCGCCGGTCGCCTTCGTCGACGGCTACTCCGCGGTCTTCGTCGCGGCCGCGATCGGGCTGGTCGTCGCCTCCGTCGTCGCCGTCGCGATGATCCGGGTGAAGAAGGAGGAGTTCCTCGCCCAGGCTCCGAAGGAGGCCGTCGCCCACCTGGGCTGATCCCGGCCTAGGCTCGGAAGCGCTATGCAGCCACTGACCGAGACCGAGATCCGCGAGTCCTTCGTCAACGCCTCCCGCAAGGAGGTCGCCGACCTCGCGCTGCCGAAGGACTTCGACGCGCTGGACTGGTCGGTCATCGACCATCTCGGCTGGCGCGACCGGAGGATGGGCCGCCGCGCCTACGTCGTCGTGCCGCTGGAGGAGCGCCTCGTCGGGGTCCTGCTCACCCAGGCCGACGCCCTGCCGCGCTCGCGGGCGCAGTGCTCGTGGTGCCGCGACGTGCAGCTCCCGAACGACGTCGTCTTCTTCGGGGCGCGGAAGGCCGGAGCGGCCGGGCGGGCGGGGGACTCGCTCGGCACGCTCGTCTGCTCCCGCTTCGAGTGCTCGGTGAACGTGCGGCGGCGCCCGTCGGTGGCCTACATCGGGTTCGACCTCGAGGCGGCGCGAGCGCAGCGGATCGCGACTCTGCGGGCGCGCACCGAGGGCTTCGCGCGCGAGGTGCTCGGCGAGGCGTGACCGCGCTCAGCGGCGCGTGGACGCGCGCACGTGCATCCGCTCGCCCTGGCGGCCGAAGAGGCTGAGGAACTCGACCTGCTGCTCGTCGGCGCGGCCGAACCAGTGCGGCACCCGGGTGTCGAACTCGGCGGCCTCGCCGGCCGGCAGCACCAGATCGTGCTCGCCGAGCCGCAGGCGGAGCCGCCCGCTCAGCACGTAGAGCCACTCGAAGCCCTCGTGCGCGCGCTGCTCCGCCGGCTCCGTCACCGGCCCGGCCGGGAGCGTGTGCTTGAACGCCTGGAGCGCGCCCGCGTCGCGGCTGAGCGGCTGGATGAGCATGCCGTTCCGGCGCACCGGCCGCCCGTGCACGCGGGGATCCTCCGGCGCGGCGCCGACGAGCTCGTCGAGCGGCGCCCCGAGGGCGCGGGCGATCGGGAGGAGCAGCTCCAGCGTCGCGCGACGGCCGCCGCTCTCGAGGCGCGAGAGGGTGCTCGCCGAGATGCCGGTCTCGGCCGCGAGGGACGCGAGCGTGCGGTCGCGGCGGGTGCGCAGGCGCCGGAGCCGTGGTCCGACGGCGGCGACGATCTCGTCGTCGGAGGGGGCGGGCGGGGTCTCGGGCACGACGCCATCCTGGCACGGGCGGTCGCGCCGCATGCCGGAACGGCACGGATCCTCGCGGCCCAGCCCGGGGCGGCGGAGCATCGACCCATGACCTCCACCGACGCCCCCACCGGCCCGTCCGTCCCTGCCCCCGCCGACGTCCTGATCCTCGGCGCCTCCTTCGCCGGCCTCGCCGCCGCCACTGCCCTCGGCCGCAGTCTCCGCGACGTCCTCGTCGTCGACGGCGGACCTCCGCGCAACGCACCCTCGCCCGGTGCCCACAACGTGCTGACCCGCGACGGCGTCCCGCCGACGGAGCTGGTGCGCCTGGTGCGCGCCGAGGCCGAGGGCTACGGGGCCCGGGTGATCGAGGGCGAGGCGGTCCGCGCCTCCGCGGGTGCCGAGGGCGTGACCGCGACCCTCGCCGACGGCACGGTCCTCCGCGCGCGCCGCCTCCTGCTCGCGACCGGCGTCCGCGACCTGCTGCCGGAGATCCCCGGGCTCGGCGCCCGCTGGGGACGGGACGTCCTGCACTGCCCCTACTGCCACGGCTTCGAGGTGCGCGGCCGGCGGATCGGCGTGCTCGGCAGCTCGTTCGCCGGGCACCAGGCGCAGATGTTCCGTCAGCTCAGCGACCGGACGTCGATCCTGCTCCACGGCGCACCCGCGCCCGCCGGCGACGAGGCGCCGGCGCTGGCCGCCCGCGGGATCGCTCTGGTGCCTGGCCGCGTCGAGAGGGTTCTCGTCGAGGACGACCGCCTGGTCGGCGTGGTGATCGACGGTCGGCGGCACGAGCTCGACGCGCTCGTCGTCGGCCCGCGGGTCGAGGGGCGGCTCCCCGAGGGGCTCGGCCTCGAGCTCGCCGACCACCCGTCGGGAGTCGCGCGGCACCTCGCCGTCGATCCGATGGGCCGGACCGGCGTCGCCGGGGTCTTCGCCGCGGGCTCGCTGGTCGAGCCGATGGCTCAGGTCGTCGCCTCGTCCGCCGACGGGCTGCGCGTGGGCGCGGCGATCAACCACGACCTGATCGAGGAGGAGATCGCCGACGCGCTGCAGGCCGCCTGACGCGCGCTCAGCGGCGGCGGTACTCCAGCTCCGGGCGGCCGGGGGAGCCGTAGCGGGGCGCGCGGTCCGCCACTCCGGAGTCGGCGAGGTGCTCGAGGTAGCGGCGGGCCGTCACCCGCGAGATGTCGAGGCGGGTGGCGAGCTCGGCCGCCGAGAGGCCGACGGGGCCCAGCAGTGCGGTGACGGCCTCGAGGGTCTGGGCCGAGAGCCCCTTGGCCAGACCCGGGGCGTTGGAGGTGCGGAGCGCCGCGAAGGCCCCGTCCACCTCGTGCTGGCTGGCGACGTCGGCGCCGTGCATCCGCTCGCGGTACGACCGGTAGCTGGCGAGCTTGGCGGCGAACGCGCTGTAGACGAACGGCTTGATCAGGTACTGCACGATGCCGGCTGCCACGGAGGCGCGCACGTTCGCGGCGTCGCGGACGGCGGTGATCGCGATGACGTCGACGTCCAGGCCCGCCGCCCGGACGGCCCGGCAGAGGTCGAGGCCGCCCATGTCCGGCAGGTTCATGTCGAGCAGGATCAGCGCGATGCCCGGGTCCGCGCGCAGCGCCCGGATCGCCTCCGCCCCGCTGCCGGCGACCGCGGCCACCTCGAAGCCGTCGACCCGTCGGACGTAGTCGGCGTGGGCGCTCGCGGTCAGCGGCTCGTCCTCGACGACGAGCACTCGGATCACGACGCCACCCGCGCGGGCAGCGGCAGCTGCACCGTGAACACCGCGCCGACGTGGCGCGAGACCTCGATCGAGCCGCCGAGGCGCTCCACCACCTGCTGCACCAGCGCCAGGCCGATGCCGCGGCCGAAGCCGTCCGACTCCTTCGTCGAGTAGCCGCGCGCGAAGACGTCGGCGGCGCTCGCGACTCCGGGGCCGCTGTCCGACACCTGCACCACCAGCTCGCCCTCCGCGAGGCCGAGGTAGACCTCCACCCACGGCTCGCGGTCCGGAGCGGAGGAGGCGGCCGCGTCGAGGGCGTTGTCGATCAGATTGCCCAGCACCGTCACGAGGTCCCCGGGCTCCAGCCCCTGCGTGCCGGGCTCGAGGTGCGTCTCGAAGTGCAGCTCGACGCCGCGCTCGCGGGCCTGTGCGGCCTTGCCCAGCAGCAGGGCGGCGATCACCGGCTCCTGCACGGAGCCGAGGACCCGGTCGGCCAGGCGCTGGCTGAGGTTCAGCTCGCCGGCGGCGAACGCGAGCGCCTCGTCGGGCCGACCGAGCTCGATCAGCGACGCGATGGTGTGCAGGCGGTTCGAGAACTCGTGGGTCTGCGAGCGCAGCGCGTCCGAGAGGGTGCGCAGTGACTCCAGCTCGCCGCTCACCCGCTGCAGCTCGGTGCGGTCCCGGAGCGTGACGACCGTGCCCAGGGGGCGGGCTCCGGGGGAGGCGGCGGGCCGCTCGTTCACCACGAGGATCCGCTCGCGGGCCACGACCAGGCGGTCCGAGACGGGCTCGTCGTCCTGCAGCAGCTCGCGCAGGGCGACGGGGAGGTCGAGCTCGGCGACCGGCACCGGCGTCCGCACGCCCTCGAGCCCGAGCAGCTCCAGCGCGTGGTCGTTGGCGAGCACCAGTCGGCCGCGGTCGTCGACCAGCAGCAGCCCCTCCCGCACCGAGTGCAGGACGGACTCGTAGTAGGCGAAGACCTGGCTCATCTGCTCCGGGCCCCGCCCGCCCGTGACCCGCCGCAGGTAGCGGGCGAGGAGCCACGAGCCGAGCGCGCCGAGCGCGACCGCACCGAGCGCGCCCCACGCGACGACCTGCACGCGGGCGGCGAAGGAGGCGTCCACGGCCGAGAGCGTGACGCCCGCCGACACGAGCGCGACGACCGCGCCGTCGGCGTCCTCGATCGGCGCGACGGCGCGGACGGAGGGCCCGAGCGTGCCGGTGTACGTCTCGGTGAAGGTCCGCCCCTCCAGCGCGGGCTCGATCGTGCCCTGGAACGGCAGGCCGATCCGGTCGCGGTCGCGGTGGGTGTACCGGGTGCGGTCGGGGGCCATGATCGTGAGGAAGTCGACGCCGGTGTCCCGCATGACCTCCTCGGCGTACGGCTGCAGGCTCGCGGAGGGATCCGCGCCGGCCGTCGACTCGAGGACGAACGGATTGTCGGCCACCGTCCGCGCCACGACGAGGCTCCGCTGGGCGGCCTCGTCGCCCGCCCGGCTCCGCGCGTCGAGGGCCAGCACCGCGACGGCCGCTGCGGCGATCAGCAGGATGCTCAGCAGCTGCACGGCGAACAGGCGCGCGGCGATGCTGCCGCGCGGTCCGCGTGCGCTCGGCGTCCTGACCATGCCACTCCCTCGTGAGCGAGCGCTCGGGGCGCCCCGCCGTGAACAGTATGAACGCAACCGTGCCGGGCTCCGGAGGCGGGGCCACCATCGTCCTACCCCCTCACCTCGACGAAGAGAAGGACACCCCCATGGCGAAGACGCCTCAGACGCCGTCCGACCGGCTGATCCCCGCGGTCACCCCTCCGAAGACCCGGCGGCGCATCGACCGGAACCACTGGCTCTACATCGCCGTCATCATCGCCGTGGTCGCCGGCGTCGTGGTCGGACTCGTCGCTCCCGCCTTCGCGGCGACGCTCGAGCCCGTCGGCAAGGCCTTCGTCGGACTGATCAAGATGATGATCGCGCCGATCATCTTCTGCACCATCGTCATCGGCATCGGCTCCATCGCGAAGGCCGCCACGGTCGGCAAGGTCGGCGGACTCGCGCTGGGCTACTTCATCGTGATGTCGACCTTCGCCCTGGCGATCGGCCTCGTCGTCGGCAACATCCTGCACCCGGGCGAGGGCCTCGACATCTCGAGCGCCACCTACGACACCAGCGACCTCAAGGCCGAGAGCACCAGCGACTTCGTCCTCGGGATCATCCCCGTCTCGCTGTTCTCCTCGCTCGTGGACGGCAGCATCCTGCAGACCCTCTTCGTCGCGCTGCTCGTCGGCTTCGCGCTGCAGAAGATGGGCGCCAAGGGACAGCCGATCCTCGGAGCGATCAAGCAGCTCCAGGTCCTGGTCTTCCGCATCCTCTCGATGGTGCTCTGGGTCGCCCCGATCGGCGCGTTCGGCGCCATCGCCGCGGTCGTCGGCAAGACCGGCTGGGGAGCGGTCGTCGCTCTCGCCACCCTGATGATCGGCTTCTACATCACCTGCGCGATCTTCGTGGTCGTCGTCCTCGGCCTGCTGCTGCGCCTGGTGACCGGCGTCAGCATCTTCTCGCTGATGAAGTACCTGGCCCGCGAGTACCTGCTCATCGTCGGCACCTCCTCCTCGGAGGCGGCGCTGCCCCGCCTGATCGCGAAGATGGAGCACCTCGGCGTCTCCAAGCCCGTCGTCGGCATCACCGTGCCCACCGGCTACTCCTTCAACCTCGACGGCACGGCGATCTACCTCACAATGGCGTCGCTGTTCATCGCCTCGGCCACCGGAGCGCCGATGTCGATCCCGGAGCAGATCGGCCTCCTCCTCTTCATGATGATCGCCTCGAAGGGCGCCGCGGGCGTCACCGGAGCGGGCCTGGCCACGCTGGCCGGCGGCCTCCAGTCCTTCCGCCCCGACCTGGTCAACGGCGTCGGCGTGATCGTCGGCATCGACCGCTTCATGTCCGAGGCCCGCGCGGTCACCAACTTCACCGGCAACGCGGTCGCCACCCTGCTCGTGGGCACCTGGACCAAGCAGATCGACATGGTGCAGGTCCGCGAGGTCCTCGGCGGACGCTCGCCGTTCGACGAGACCACGCTCGGAGCGGACGAGCACGAGGCCCCCGCGTCGGGCACCTCGATCACCGAGGGGATCGCCTCGATCCAGGACTCGGACGAGGCGTCGCGGATGCGTGCGGAGATCGCGGCCAAGCGCTAGCCGATCCGATCGCGACGGCCCCGCCTCCCGGAACCGGTCCGGGAGGCGGGGCCTCCGTCGTCCGCGGGTCAGTGCCTCCGCACCCCGAGCAGAGGCAGGGTCACCGAGCAGAGCGGCCCGATCAGCACCGCGAAGAGGAGGGTGCCGAGGCCGGCGTCGCCGCCGAGGGCCCAGCCGATGAGCAGCACCGTGAGCTCGACGCCCGAGCGCGCCACCCAGATCGGCAGGCCCGTGCGGGTGTGCAGGCCCAGCATCAGTCCGTCGCGGGGCCCCGGACCGAGGCGGGCGCCGATGTAGATCCCGCTCGCGACCGCCAGCAGAACGAGACCGCCTGCGAAGAGCAGGCCGCGGGCCCACCACTCCTCCGGCGTCGCCAGCACACGCAGTCCGACGTCGATCATCGTGCCGACCACGAGCACGTTCAGCACGGTGCCGAGACCGGGCCGCTGTCGGAGGGGGATCCACAGCAGCAGGACGAGCAGGCCGATCACGTTCGTGAGCAGTCCGATCCCGAGCCCGGTCTGGTGCGCGACCCCCTGGGCGAAGACGGTCCACGGGTCCACGCCGATCGCCGCGCGGATCATCATCGCGTCGGCGAATCCGTAGAGGATCAGGCCCACCAGCAGGCGCGGCACGGGTCGGAGGCGCCACTGGCCAGCCGGGGGAGCGGCGGCGGCGACGGGAGCGGTGAGGGTCATGGACTCATCACAGCGCGACATTGGCCTTCTTCGCGCGGTCCAATCCGGCTACCTTGGACGCATGGCTGATGTCCACTTCGGCGCGCGCGCCCTGCAGACCCTCCTCGGCGACTGGCGCGAGCAGCGCGGCACCCGGCCCGCCTACCTCGCTCTGGCCGACCGGATCCGCCTCCTCGGGATCGACGGCCGCATCCCCGCGGGCAGCCGCCTGCCCGCCGAGCGCGAGCTCTCGGCCCGCCTCGGCGTCAGCCGCACGACCGTGGCCGCCGCGTACCGCGAGCTGCGCGACAGCGGCTACCTCGTCAGCGTGCGCGGCTCCGGCAGCGTCACCCGCCTGCCGGGAGCGGCCGTGCACGCGGTGCCCTCGCTCGCGCCGGACTTCCTCGACTTCACCAGGGCGGCACTGCCCGCCGTCCCCGAGCTGGCCGAGGCGTACACCCGCGCGGCGCAGGCGGCCCCCGAGCACTTCGACTCCGGCTCCTACGACACGGTCGGCCTGCCGGTGCTGCGCCGCGCGATCGCCGAGCGCTACACCGCGCGGGGTCTGCGCACCGAGCCCGGCCAGATCATGGTGACCATCGGCGCGCAGCACGCGATCGCACTCGTCGCCCGCACCCTGCTCGCGCGGGGCGACCGGGCGCTGATCGAGGCCCCGACCTACCCGCACGCCTACGAGGCCCTCCGGCTGGCCGGCGCGCGGCTCGTGCCGGTGAACGTCGACGGGGCGGACGGCTGGGACGGAGAGGGCCTGATCGCCGCGCTGCGCGGCACGAGCCCGAGCCTGGCCTACCTGATGCCCGACTTCCACAACCCGACCGGCCGCTCCATGGCCCCCGAGCTGCGGGAGCGGGCGATCGCCGCCGCGGCCCGGCAGGGGACCCTGATCATCGCCGACGAGACGACGGCCGAGCTCGACATCGACCGGCGGATGACGCCGCTGCCCTTCGCCGCCTACGGGCCCGAGGGGACGGTGCTCTCGATCGGCTCCGTCGGCAAGACGCTGTGGGGCGGCATCCGGATCGGCTGGATCCGCGCCGAGCGAGCGGTGATCCGCAAGCTGGCGCTGGCGCGCTCGGCGAGCGACCTCGGCACGCCGATCCTGGAGCAGCTCCTGGTCGCGGACATGCTCGGCCGGATGGACGGCGTGCTGGAGCTGCGGCGCTCGCAGCTGCGCGCGGGCCGCGACCACCTCGAGGCGGCCCTGGCGCGCGCGATCCCGGAGTGGAGCGTGCCGCGGGTCTCGGGCGGTCTCTCCACCTGGGTGGGCCTGGGCCGGCCGGCGAGCTCGCAGCTGGCGCTCGCCGCCCGGACGGCGGGCCTGCTGATCACCGCGGGCCCGCGCTTCGGGATCGACGGCGCCTTCGAGCGGTTCCTCCGCATCCCGATCGGCTACTCGCCCGAGGCGACCGACCGGGCCGTGGAGGCGCTCGCGACGGCGTGGGCGCAGGTCGCCCGGCACCCGGCGGCCGACCCGGGGTACCTCGCCGACGTGGTCTGAGGTGGAGTGCCCGCCGGGCGTGTGAGATCGTTCTCTCATGAGCGACGGGTACGGCTACCTGCTGGTCCACTTCGTGGAGGACCGGACCGGCCACAGCGAGAAGATCTTCTTCTCGCTCAGCCGGGGCGACGATCCGCTGCGCTGGCGCGCGCTCGGGCCGGTGCTGGAGTGGACCGGCGGCACGGGCGGCGTCCGCGACCCCCACATCGTCCGCGGGCCGCGGGGCTTCCACCTCGTCGCCACCGACCTCCGCGTCTGGCGGCCCGAGGGCCCGGACTGGGACCTCTACCGGCACCGGGGGAGCCGCGACCTCGTGGTCTGGGACTCCCCGGACCTCCTCGAGTGGTCCGAGCCGCGCGCGGTCGCCGTCGCTCCCGAGGGCGCGGGCATGGCCTGGGCGCCGGAGTCGGTCTACGACCCGGTCTCGGGCGACTTCCTCGTGCACTGGTCCTCCGGCCTGGCCGAGGACGGCGACCCCGCCACCGGCGAGACGGGCGACAGCCGCATCCTGATGTCCCGCACGCGCGACTTCCTCACGTTCACCGAGCCCGAGACCTACCTGCGGCTGTCCGGCGGAGTGATCGACATGACGCTGCTGATCGAGGGCACGGCCGTCCACCGCTTCGCCAAGCAGCACGACGAGGCCCCCCACACGATGCAGGTGTTCCAGCAGGTCGGCTCCTCCCTCTTCGCGGACGACTTCGCCACCGTCGCGCGGGGGATCGGGCAGGAGCTCGGCCCGAGCATCGAGGGGCCGCTGGTCTTCCGGCACCACCGCGAGGAGCGCTGGTCGCTCTGGGTCGACCAGTACGCCCTCCGCCCCTACGGCTACCGCGCCTACACGAGCACCGACCCGGCCTTGGGCCGCTGGGAGCTCGCGGAGGAGTTCGACCTGCCCGAGGACACCAAGCACGGAGCGGTCCTCCCGCTCACCCGATCCGAGTACACGGCGCTCGACGAGCGCCACCCCGCCTGAGAGGCCCCGCATGACCGACTTCAGCCCCCGTCTCGCCGACGCCCTCGTCACCGTCCTCGGTGCCGACGGCGCTCCGCTCGCCCACGCCGACGTGACGGTCGAGCAGCGCCGCCACGCCTTCGCCTTCGGCTGCACCCCTCCGAGCACCGACCCCGCGCGCGCCGAGGAGCGCCGGCTCTGGCTCGACCTGTTCGACACGGCGACGCTCCCCGTCTACTGGGGCCGCTTCGAGCCGGAGCGCGGCCGCACCGCGACGGAGGAGGTGCTCGCCGAGGCGCGCGCGCTCGCCGCGGACGGCGTCCGCCTGAAGGGGCACCCGCTGGTCTGGCACTACGTGAAGCCGGAGTGGCTCGACGCGCTGCCGCTGGACGAGGCCGAGCAGCTCCTCCGTGCGCGCATCCGCCGGGAGGTGGGCGCCTTCGCCGGGCTGATCGACACCTGGGACGCGATCAACGAGGTCGTCATCATGCCGCGCTTCGCCAACGAGCCGGACGGCGTGACGAACGCCGTCACCCGCCTCGCCCGCGAGAAGGGACGCGTCGGCATGGTCGAGCTGGCCTTCTCGGAGGCGCGCAGCGTCGGCACCGGACCGGTGCTCGTGCTGAACGACTTCGACCTCGGGCCCGAGTACGAGCGGCTGATCGAGGACGTGCTCGAGGCCGGGATCCGGCCCGATGCGATCGGCCTGCAGTCGCACATGCACCAGGGGTTCCGCGGGGAGGAGCAGATCACGGCGATCTGCGACAGGTTCGCGCGCTTCGGCCTGCCGCTGCACTGGACCGAGACCACCCTCGTCTCTGGCGAGCTGATGCCCGCCGAGATCGAGGACCTCAACGACCACGTGGTCGAGGACTGGCCGACCACTCCGGAGGGGGAGGCGCGGCAGGCGGACGAGATGGTGCGGCACTACGAGACGCTGGTCGCGCATCCGGCGGTCGAGGCGATCACCTACTGGGGCTTCGACGACGCCGGCGCCTGGCTCGGAGCGCCGGGCGGGTTCCTCCGCCGCGACGGGAGCCCGAAGCCGGCCTACGAGGCGCTGCGCTCGCGGATCCGCGGGGACTGGTGGCTCGAGCCGACGGTGCTCCGGACGGACGCCGAGGGGCGCGTCGGCGTCCGGGCCTTCGCCGGGGACTTCGCGCTCTCGAGCGCCGGGGCGGGCGCTGCAGTGAGCCTCCCCGTCGGGTCGTCGACGGCGGAGGTCCGCCTGGGCTGAGGGCGTCCGGGGCCGGCCGGTGGCGCCGGTCGCCCCGTCGCACGCCCCGGAACGCCGCGTCCCTCCCAACACTCAGTCGGCTGATGGAAGACTCGGAGGGTGCATCTCCTCGCGGTCCTCAGCATGAAGAACCGGGCGCTCATCGCGCTCGTCACCGTCGTCATCGCCGTCTTCGGCGGAGTCGCCCTGACCGGGCTCAAGCAGGAGCTCGCGCCGTCGATCTCCTTCCCGCAGCTCGCCGTCGTCACGTCCTACCCGGGCGCCGCTCCGGAGGTGGTCAACGACGACGTCTCGACGCCGATCGAGACCGCCATCCAGGGGGTGCCGGGGCTCGAGACGACCAGCGCGACGTCCTCCACGGACTCCTCCCTCATCTCGGCGTCCTTCACCTACGGCACCGACCTCGCCACCGCCGAGCAGAAGATCCTGCAGGCGATCAACCGGATCAAGAGCACGCTCCCGGACGGCGTCGACCCGCAGGTGGTCACCGGCTCCCTCGACGACCTGCCGGTGCTGCAGCTCGCCGTGTCGAGCGACGGCGACGCGGACGCGCTGGCCGAGCGCCTGCGCACCACGGTCATCCCGGACCTGGAGAAGGTCGAGGGCGTGCGCGAGGCGGCGCTCGTCGGCGAGACCGCCCAGCGCGTCACGATCACTCCCGACGACGCGGCGCTCGCCGCGGCCGGCCTCTCGACCGGCGACATCCGCTCGGCCCTGCAGCAGAACGGCGTGCTCGTCGCGGGCGGACAGATCACCCAGGACGGGTCGACCTTCTCGGTGCAGTCGGGCGTCAAGCTCGACTCGACCGACGCGATCGCGGCGCTGCCGCTGCTGCCGTCCGCAGGTGCCTCCGCGGGTGCGGGCGGCGCCGGTGCGTCAGCGGGCGCGGGTGCCTCCGCGGGCTCCGGCGCTTCGGCGGGCGGCTCCGACGCCGGAGCGGCGGCGGGAGGCGCGGCCGTGACCGCAGAGCCGACCGTCACCACCCTCGGCTCCGTCGCGACGGTCGCCGTCACCGACGCCCCCGTCACCTCGATCTCGCGCGTCAACGGCCAGCCCGCCCTGACCCTCTCGATCACCAAGCTCCCGGCCGCGAACACCGTCGACGTGTCGACCGGCGTGGCCGCGCTGCTCCCGGACCTCGAGGAGTCGATCGGCGACAACGCCGCCTTCACCCCGGTCTTCGACCAGGCGCCCTACATCCAGGAGTCGATCGCGTCGCTCGCGCAGGAGGGGGCGCTCGGCCTCGTCTTCGCCGTGCTGGTGATCCTGCTGTTCCTGCTCTCGGTGCGCTCGACCCTGGTCACGGCCATCTCGATCCCGACCTCGGTGCTGATCACGTTCATCGGCCTGCAGACGGCCGGCTACACCCTCAACATCCTCACCCTCGGCGCGCTCACCATCGCGATCGGCCGTGTGGTCGACGACTCCATCGTCGTGATCGAGAACATCAAGCGGCACCTCGACGCGGGCGAGGACCGGGCCCGGACCATCGCGGTCGCCGTCCGCGAGGTCGCCGGCGCGATCACCGCCTCCACGATCACCACGGTCGCGGTGTTCCTGCCGATCTCGTTCGTCGGCGGCACCACGGGCGAGCTGTTCCGGCCCTTCGCGCTGACCGTGTCGATCGCCCTGCTCGCCTCCCTCGTGGTGGCGCTGACGATCGTGCCGGTGCTGGCCTACTGGTTCCTCCGCCCCTCGAAGCGGCCGGCGGTGCGCCAGGCCGCGCAGGCGGCGCTCGCGGAGGAGCGCGCGGCGGCCGGAGGGGCACCCGCCTCGGGCGTCCCGGCCGACACCGCCGCGCCGGTCGAGGAGGTCCCGCACCACGGCGCCCACGCCGCTCCCCGGCGGGCGCGCGGGCTGCAGTCGGTGTACGGCCCGATCATCCACTGGACGCTGAAGCACTCGGTCGTCACCGTCCTCCTCGCGCTGCTCGTGCTCGTCGGGACCGGTGCGCTGTACCCGCTGATGAAGACGAACTTCCTCGGCTCCAGCGGGCAGGACACCTTCACCGTCACACAGACGGTCCCCGTCGGCCAGAGCCTCGACGCGCAGGACGCGACGGCGCAGCAGGCGAGCACGGCGATCCTCGGCGTCGACGGCGTCGAGACCGTCCAGCTCACCGTCGGCTCCTCCGGCGGCCTGCAGAGCGCGTTCGGCGGGGGAGGCGGCGGCGGCACCTCGATCCGCTACTCCGTCACCACCGATGAGTCGGCCGACCAGGAGGCCGTGCAGGCGGACGTCCGCGACGCGCTGTCGGGCGTCGCCTCGGCCGAGGACATCAGCGTCGCCGCCTCCTCCGGCTTCGGCGCCTCCTCGGACATCGAGGTCGACCTCTCGACCGCCTCGCAGAGCGACCTCCAGAGCGCGAGCGACCAGCTCCTCGAGGCCCTGCGCGGGACCGACGGGATCAGCCAGGCCGAGAGCAACCTCTCCTCCTCGCTGCCCTACATCGCGGTGCGGGTCGACCGCGACGCCGCGGCCCGGGCGGGTCTCAGCGAGGTCGCCGTGGGCACGATCGTCAGCCAGGCGCTCCAGCCCAGCCAGGTCGGCAGCGTCGTGATCGACGACCGCACCCTCTCGATCTACCTGGCCGACGGGCAGCCGCCGGCCACCGTGGACGAGCTGCGGACCCTCGAGGTGCCGACCCTCGCCGGCGCCGTCGCGCTCTCCACCCTCGCGGCGGTCGAGCAGACGGACGGTCCGGCGAGCATCACCACCGAGCGCGGGCAGCGCACCGCGACCATCACCGTCACCCCCGAGGGCGACGACCTCGCCTCGGCCAACGTCGCCGTGCAGAACGCGATCGACGCGACGGCGCTTCCGGCCGGTGTCGACGCCTCCCTCGGCGGAGTGACCGCCGACCAGGCCGACGCGTTCTCGCAGCTGGGCATCGCGCTGCTGGTCGCGATCCTGATCGTCTACGTCGTGATGGTGGCGACGTTCCGCTCGCTCCTGCAGCCGCTGCTCCTGCTCGTGTCCGTGCCGTTCGCGGCGACCGGCGCGATCCTCCTGCAGGTGATCACCGGCGTGCCGCTGGGCGTGCCGTCCCTGATCGGCGTGCTGATGCTGATCGGCATCGTCGTCACCAACGCGATCGTGCTCGTGGACCTGGTGAACCAGTACCGCGATCGCGGGATGCCGGTGCGGGAGGCGCTGCTGCACGGCACCGAGCGGCGGCTCCGGCCCATCCTGATGACCGCCCTCGCGACGATCTTCGCCCTCCTGCCGATGGCGCTGGGGATCACGGGCCACGGCGGATTCATCTCGCAGCCGCTGGCGATCGTCGTGATCGGCGGCCTGGTGTCCTCGACGGTGCTGACCCTCGTGGTCCTGCCCGTCGTCTACAACCTGGTCGAGGGGTATCGTGAGCGGCGGCGTGCCGCCCGCGCCGGGAAGGCGTCGGCATGACGGACATCAGGGATGCGGCCGAGACGGTCGGCTCGCGCTGGCGCAGCGGCCCGGAGCGCGCCACCGCGGTCCTCGACGAGATCGGTCCGGAGCGCTTCGTCGCCCGCGACTTCCGCCCGGGCACGCTCCGGCACCTCGTCCTGATCCGCTTCCGCCCGACGGCGCTGGTCGCCGAGGCGGACGAGGTCACCCGCCGCTTCCTCGCCCTGGCCGACGAGTGCGTCCGCGACGGACGGCCCTACATCGAGTCGATCGAGACGGGGCCGCAGCTGAGCATCGAGGGCGCGGGCGAGGGCTTCGACCGCGCGTTCCTGCTGACCTTCTCCTCCGAGGGCGACCTGCACTACTACCTGGGCCGGCCGGCCGTCGAGGACCCCGCGCACTGGGATCCGGCGCACGACGCGTTCAAGGAGTTCGTCGGGCCGTTCGTCGACACTGCCGGCATCGTCGCGTTCGACTTCCGACCCGAAGAGCACTGATGGCGACTCCCGACTTCGTGCTGCGGCTGCGCAAGCGGATCGGGACCGAGCTGCTCTGGCTCACCGGCGTGACCGCGGTGATCCTCCGCGAGGAGCCGGCGCTCGAGGTCCTGCTCGTCCGGCGCGCCGACACCGGAGCCTGGACGGCCGTCACCGGGATCATCGACCCGGGCGAGACCGTCGCCGGCACCGCCCGCCGCGAGGCGCAGGAGGAGGCGGGCGTCGAGATCGAGGTCGAGCGCCTCGTGCAGGTGCACACCCTCCCGCCGATGCGGTACCCCAACGGGGACCGCTCGCAGTACCTCGACCACGTGGTGCGCTGCCGCTGGATCTCGGGGGAGGCCCACGTCGCGGACGACGAGTCGACCGAGGTCGGCTGGTTCGCGCCCGACGCGCTGCCGCCGATGTCGGACGAGCACCGCGCCCGGATCGAGCGGGCGCTGTCGGACGAGCCGGGCTGTTCGATCGACTGACGGCGGGGGTGCGCGCCGGACGAGGGCGGGGCCGCCTCCCGGAAGCGGCACTCGGATCGGAGCGGGCGTCCTGCCGTGTCGGCCTCCGACCGGACGGGCCCTCGGGCCGGGCTCCTCGGACCAGGCTCGCCTCGGAGCGGCGCTGCTCAGACCGGACGCGCGAAGCAGAGCACCGCGTCGTCGCCGACGTGGGCTCCGAAGCCGTCGATCGCCGTGAAGCCGAGCGCCCCGGCCGCTGGGGCGAGCTCCGGAGCGGCGGCCAGGCGCAGCGTGCGGATCCGCTGCACCCGCGCCCACGACTCCGCCGCCGCGACGAGCCGTCGGGCGACTCCCGTGCGCCGGTGGACGGAGGCGACCACGAGCTCCAGCACCTCGGCGAAGTCGTCCGGGCCGGGAGCGAGCACCAGGGCGCCCGCCGCCGCCCCGTCGATCCGGGCGATCAGGACGCGGGCGTGCGGGGGCGGGACCGCGGCGAGGAGGCCCTCCGCTCCGGCTGCGTCCTCGAGGCGGACGACGACTCCGCTCACGAGCCCAGGTGGGCGCGGAGGAACTCGACGACCCGAGCGCGCAGAGCGTCGTCGAGCAGCGCGATCGAGTGCAGCGAGCCGGGGAGGACGAGGAGGTCGACCCTCGAGCCCGCTCCGCGCAGCGCCTCGGCGAAGCGGGTCGACTGGCTGAGCGCGACCCGTTCGTGCGCCGCGTGCGCGATGAGGAACGGCGGCTCGGAGCCGTCCACCTGCGCGAGGGGCGAGGCGGCGGTCGCAGCGGGGCAGGAGGCGAGGTCCGCGCAGTCGAGGTAGCTGCGCACGGCGGCCGCGACTCCGACAACCGGGTCGTCGTCGGCGAGGCCGGCGGCGCTGAGATCGGAGGGACCGCTCAGGTCGACCACGGCGGCCAGGCGCGACGAGGTCGACGGCAGCGTGCCGAGCAGAGAGGCGAGGTTGCCGCCGGCCGAGCCGCCGAAGGCCGCCACCCGCTCCGGATCGATGCCGAAGCGCGCGGTCTGCTCCGGCTCGAGCAGCCAGTCGAGGGCGGCCGTCACATCGTCGAGCTGCGCGGGGAACACGGCGGCGGGCGCGAGGCGGTAGTCGACCGAGACGGCGACGAACCCCTCCGATCCGAGCCACTGGCAGATCGGACGCCAGTTCGCGTCGGCCTTGCCTCCACGGGCCCAGCTGCCGCCGTGCACGACGAGGACGGCGGGCCGCGGCTCCGCCGACGGGGCAGGGGAGGAGCAGACGTCGACGCTCTGCCCAGTGCTCGCGTCGTAGACGACGTCGGCCGTCACGCTCACGCCGGACCAGTCGGGTGCGGGTGCCGCTCCGAGCGCCTGCGCCACCGGCTCCGAGACGGGAGTGGTGCTCGCGCAGCCCGAGAGGAGGAGTGCGAGGGCGGCCAGGACCGCGGCGACGCGTCGCGGGGATCGGGTGGGCTCGCGCATGAGTGCGATCAGCGTACGGGGTGCCCGGCGCCCCGGATGCGGCACCCCCGCGATCAGGGGGTGCCGGGCTCGCGCTGCAGACGGACCAGGACGACCCCCGCGAGGATCAGCGCGCCGCCGCCGAACTGGATCGGCGCGGGCAGCTCGCCGAGGATCAGCCACGCGGCCGCGATCGAGAACAGCACCTCCGTCAGGCCGACGAAGGAGGCGATCCGCGTGCCGAGACGGCGTCCGCCCTCGATCCCGAGCAGATACGCCAGCACCGTCGACATGCCGAGGATCACGCCCGCGGGGAGGAGCCAGCTGACCTCCGCTCCGACGAACACCACCTCTCCGAAGGTCGCGCGCAGCGGTGTGGCGCCGAGCGCCCCGAGTGCCAGCAGGATCGCGGCGCCGACCGTCATCGCCCCCGCCGTGAGCGCGATCGGCGGCAGCTCCGGATCCACCCGGCCGGCGATGACGTAGTAGACGCACAGGCCGAGCGAGGCGGTCAGCGCCCAGGCGATGCCGACCAGCTCGGGGGTCGACTCGCCGGACAGGTCGAGCACGAGCACCAGGCCGCCGAGCGCGAGCGCGGAGCCGGCGAGGGTGAAGCGGCCGGGGTGCCGGCGCGTGCGCGCCCAGGCGAAGAGGACGAGGAACACCGGCGCGAGGTACTCGATCAGCAGGGCGACGCCGACCGACATGTGCTCGATCGCGCTGTAGAAGCAGAGCTGCGCGGCGATCACGGCGAAGACTCCGTAGAGGGCGATCGTGCCGAGGTTGCGGCGGAGCACGGGCCAGCGGCCGCGGAGGGACAGGATCGCCGGGATCGCGAGGATCAGTGCGGCGCCGCCCGCGCGCCAGAGGACCGCGGACGCCGGCGTCCAGCCCGCCTCGAGGAGCGGCTTCACGAACGGCCCGCCCAGACCGAACGCCGCCGACGCGGCCAGCGCCGCGACGAGGCCGGAGCCCAGGCGCCGTGCAGGCGCGGGCGCGCTCGCGGCGGGGAGGGTGACGGCGGCAGTGCTCTCGGCGGTCATGGCCGGCTCCTTCAGGAGTCAAAAGGATTACACTCGTGACAGCGAGCTGATCGCACATTACTGAGCCGCACTGTCAGGAGTCAACATGGTGTTCGCCTATGACGTCGAGGCGTCACTGACCTCCACCGCCACCCTCGTCAACACGCTCCCCGAGCTGTCGCCGTCCGGCGAGGACGAGATGGCGACGATCGAGCAGCTGGACGACTTCCTCCTCGAGAACCGGTACACGGGCAGCCGCGACGGATCGACCGAGGAGCTGGAGGCCGTGCAGTCGATCCGCTCCTCCCTCCGCACCCTCTGGCTCACGCGGGCCGAGGAGGACCTCGTCCCCGTCGTCAACGGGATGCTCGACTCCGGCCGCGCGCTCCCGCAGCTGGTCCGGCACGGACCCTACGGCTGGCACCTCCACGCGACGCGCGACGAGAGCCCGCTCGCCACGCGCATCCTGGTCGAGGCCGCCATGGCGTTCGTCGACGTGATCCGCGGCGACGAGCGCGAGCGGATCCGCGTCTGCGCGGCGGAGGACTGCGAGGCGGTGCTCGTGGACTTCTCCCGCAACCGCTCGAAGCGCTACTGCGACACGGGCAACTGCGGCAATCGCGCGAACGTGGCCGCGTACCGGGCCCGGCGGGCGTCGCAGTAGCGGACGGGCGGTCGTTGCGCGCGGGCGCGCGTCGATCGTGCTGCGGCTCGGGGCCGGGGGGCTGTATGCGGGGCGACTCCGCGGGGGACCGGTTGCGGAGGTGCGCGACTCCCGGGCTTCGCGGCTCCCGACCTGAGCGGCTCCTGGCCGCACGTCTCCCCGCCCTAGCCAGGCTCCGGGGCCGCGTGTAGACTCACTCGGTCGGCTCTTGACACCGTGCGTTCTCGTGCGGATGGGTTTGTTAGTCAAGTGGGCCGAGTCTCCGACAGTCGTCGTGAGACGAATCACATGTGTGAATCGGCCCCGGTCAATGACTCGCCCGGGTTCTCCCCCTGCTGCCCCGCAGCAGTCCAGCGCACGGACGCCCCTCACGACGGGGCTCCTCCGGCGTCGCCTCCTCGCGCACGACCTGAACCCAGGAAGAACTGCCATGCCCAAGAACAAGAAGCCCGCCGGCGGACGTCCGGCCAAGAACTTCGAGCCCAACCGCTTCGGCGCCTCGAGCGGCAAGTCCCAACTCGGCGGCCGCTCGCGCTTCCCCGGCGCCAAGCCGGGCTCGCGCAGCGAGGGCCACCGCGGATTCCGCGCCGTCGACGAGAACGCCCCCAAGAAGGCGCGCTGGAACGCCGACGAGCGCGCCGAGCGGGCCACCGAGCGCGCCGATCGGCCCGCCCGCGGGAACGACCGCGACGAGCGGCCCTCGCGCGGCTACGACCGCGACGCGCGTCCGGCCCGCTCGAACGACCGTGACGAGCGTCCGGCCCGCGGGTACGACCGCGACGCACGCCCGGCCCGCTCGAACGATCGCGACGAGCGTCCGGCGCGATCCTTCGATCGCAGTGACCGTCCGGCCCGTTCCTTCGACCGCGATGCGCGTCCGGCGCGCTCGAACGATCGCGACGAGCGTCCGGCGCGTTCCTACGGGCGCGATGAGCGTCCTGCGCGTTCCTTCGACCGGAGCGACCGCCCGGCCCGTTCCTTCGACCGCGATGCGCGTCCGGCGCGCTCGAACGATCGCGACGAGCGTCCGGCGCATTCCTACGGGCGCGATGAGCGTCCGGCGCGTTCCTTCGACCGGAGCGACCGCCCGGCCCGTTCCTTCGACCGCGACGCGCGTCCGGCCCGCTCGAACGACCGCGACGACCGTCCGGCCCGCTCCTACGGACGCGACGACCGGCCCGCCCGTACCGGCGACCGCGACGAGCGCCCCTCGCGCGGCTACGACCGCACCGAGCGTCCCGCCCGCTCGTTCGACCGCAGCGACCGCCCGGCCCGCTCCTTCGACCGGGATGCGCGTCCCTCGCGCGGCCACGACCGCGGCGACCGCCCGACCCGCTCGTTCGACCGCGACTCCCGGCCCTCGCGCCGCGACTCCGGCTCGGACTTCTACCCCAGCCGCGACGCCCGTGCGCCGCACCAGGCCGACGACGTCGTGCTCGAGCGCCTCGAGGCGACGGCCACTCTCGCCGTCGACGTCGAGGGCGTCACCTTCGGCGACCTCGGCCTGGGCGGGAACATCGTCCGGATGCTGACCGAGCTCGGAGCGGCCGCGCCGTTCCCGATCCAGGCCGCGACCATCCCCGAGGTGCTCGCCGGCAAGGACGTCCTCGGACGCGGCAAGACCGGCTCCGGCAAGACCATCGCCTTCGGCGCCCCCGTCGTCGAGCGCCTGATGGAGAACAACGGAGCGAAGGGCCGCAAGCCGGGCCGGGCTCCGCGCGCGCTCATCCTCGCGCCGACCCGCGAGCTCGCCATGCAGATCGACCGGACCATCCAGCCGATCGCCCGCTCCGTCGGCCTGTTCACGACGACCATCTACGGCGGCGTCCCCCAGTACAAGCAGGTCGGAGCCCTCCAGCGCGGAGTCGACATCGTCATCGCGACGCCGGGCCGCCTCGAGGACCTCGTCGAGCAGGGCCGCCTCGACCTCTCGAACATCACCATCACGGTGCTCGACGAGGCCGACCACATGTGCGACCTCGGCTTCCTCGAGCCCGTGCAGCGCATCCTCCGCCAGACCGCCGACGGCGGCCAGCGGCTGCTGTTCTCGGCCACGCTCGACAAGGGCGTCGCGACGCTCGTGGACGAGTTCCTGGTCGAGCCGAGCGTCCACGAGGTCGCCGGCGAGGACCAGGCGTCCTCGACCATCGACCACCGCGTGCTCCTGATCGAGCACCGCGACAAGGCCGAGATCATCGAGCAGCTCGCCGCCCGCCAGGGCAAGACGCTGATCTTCGCCCGGACCCGCGCGTTCGCGGAGCAGCTCGCGGAGCAGCTCGACCACGCGGACATCCCCGCGACGAGCCTCCACGGCGACCTCAACCAGTCGCGCCGCACCCGCAACCTCGCGCTGCTCACCAGTGGACGCGTCGACGTGCTGGTCGCGACCGATGTGGCCGCGCGCGGCATCCACGTCGACGACATCGACCTGGTGATCCAGGCCGACGCTCCCGACGAGTACAAGACGTACCTCCACCGCTCCGGCCGCACCGGCCGCGCGGGCAAGACGGGCACGGTCGTGACGCTCATCACGCGCAACCGCCGCCGCCGCATGGAGGAGCTGCTCGACCGGGCCGAGATCGAGGCCGAGATGATCGAGGCCCGCCCCGGCGACCGCGTCCTGCGCGAGATCAGCGCCCCGGCCGAGTAGCCGCCGACCGCACGACGACGAGGCGCGGACCCCCTGCATCGGGGTCCGCGCCTCGTGTCGTTCGTGGTGGGTGCTGTGGTGCGGCGTGACGGCGAGTGCCGGGTCGTGGTGACCCTCCGACTCCGCACTGCGCAGGGCTCCGCGCTGTGCGGCTTCCCGTTCGGACAGCTCTGCGTTGCGCGGCTCTGTGCTGGACGACTCTGTGCCGGACGACTCTGCAGTGTCCGGCTTCGCGGAGGGCTTCTGCACGCACGAACGCCGAAGGGCGGACACCGCGAGGTGCCCGCCCTTCGGCGTGTTCACCGGCCGGAGCCGGTGAGGGGAATTAGCTGGCCGGGGGGGTCAGCACGGTGTCGATGAGGTAGACGGTCGCGTTGGCGGTCTGGACGCCACCGCAGATGACGGACGCGTCGTTGACCTTCAGGTCGTCGCCGGAACCGGTGACGGTGAGGTTGCCACCCTGGACAGTGGCGTGGTCGCCGGCGATCGCGTCAGGGGCGATCTGGCCGGGGACGACGTGGTAGGTCAGGATCGAGGACAGCGTGGCGGCGCCCTCGGGGGTCTTGAGGGAGTCGACGGTCGCGGCGTCGAGCTTGGCGAACGCGTCGTCAACGGGGGCGAAGACGGTGAACTCGCCGCTGTTCAGCGTGTCGACGAGGTTGACGTCGGGGTTGAGGCCACCGGAGACCGCAGCGGTCAGGGTGGTGAGCAGCGGGTTGTTCGACGCGGCGGTCGCAACGGGGTCGAGCGACATGCCCTCGACCGAGCCGGCGCCGTCCGGAACCTGCTCGGCGTAGGCGGCACAGCCGGGACCGACGAGGTTCGCGGCCGGGTCCATGGTCGCCATGGGGGTCGAGGAGGCGGAGGCCGACGAGGTGGCCATCGGGGTCGACATCTCGGTCGCCGCGTCGCTGGCGGCGGTGGTCGAGCCGCTTCCGCTCGAGCAGGCGGTGAGGCCGAGGGCGGCGGTGCCCAGCAGGGCGAATGCGGCGAGGGCGGAACGCTTGGTGGATCGCATGGGATTACTCCTTCGTGAGACGGCCCCCACGTGATGCGGAGGACCTGTTCTGTGTGGACCGTGTCGCGGCCGTTGACATGTGTTCGGAGCCCTCCCTGCGGGGGTTTGGATTTCTTTCGGTGATCTAGGTAACGGCTTCGTAACGGCAGGGAACCGGGACGGCGGGGAGCTGCTCCGCCGCGTCGATTACCCTGGAGACGTCGCGCGCACGCGTCGACGCGACGACGAGAGGACGGGCGAGTGCAGACCCGAGGTGCACGAGTGGCTCGCGGCGTCGCCGCCGCTCTCGCCGCGACCGCCACGGCCGCCGCCTCCCACACGCTCGCGGGCGCCGAGACCCCCGCTCCTGCCATGCTCGCCCTCGCCGCGGCGTTCGCCGTCGTCGTCTGCGTCCTCCTCTCGGGGCGCCGTCCGTCCCTTCCCCGGCTGACGCTCTCCGTGCTCCTCAGCCAGATCGCGTACCACGGCCTCTTCCTCATCACGGGCAGCGGTGGGGAGGTGAGCGTCGTCGGGACGACGGGCACCGGCGCGCACTTCCACGACGGGTCGACCATCGAGCTGATCGCCGGGGGAGGCGGACACGCGGCCCACGCTCCGCTGATGCTCGTCGCCCACCTCGCTGCGGCTGCCTTCACGATCGCGGCGTTCCGGTACGGCGAGCGCCTCTTCTGGACGCTGGGAGCAGGCCTCCAGCGCGTCGTCGTACGGATCGTCGCCCGCGCGTCCGCGGTCGCGCTCCCGTCGGCACCCGGCGTCTCGATGACGGGCACCCCCGAGCCGCGGGCGCCCCGTTCCCTCGACGCGGTCCTCTCGATCCTCCGGCACCGCGGGCCGCCGCTGCGGGTCCTCCGCGCCGCCTGACGCCCCTCCCGTGCGGGAGCGGCTCCGGTCGGCGCCTCCGCATGCACCGCGAACCCGCGCTGCGTCCAGAACTCCCGGCCCCGCGCCGGATCTCCCCCGAGGACACGACCGTCATGACCCGTTCTTCTTCTTCTTCTTCTTCCTTCTCGCGGCTCCGCCTCGTCGGCAGCGGCGCACTCGTCGCCGCCGGATCGATCGCGCTCGCTGTCGCCGCGCCCACTGCGGCCAGCGCCCACGTGACCGCGGCGGCGAGCAGCACCGCCGCCGGCTCGTACACGGTGGTGACGTTCTCGCTGGCCCACGGCTGCGAGGGCTCGCCGACGACGGGACTCACGATCACGATGCCCGACGGCATCAACTCGGTCAGCCCGACGATCAACCCGAACTGGGACGTCGTGAAGAACGAGGTCGCGATCGCCGACCCGGTCACCGACTCCCACGGGAACACCGCGACCAAGCGGGTCTCGGACGTGGTCTACACGGCGAAGACGCCCCTCGCCGACGGCTACCGCGACACCGTCGCCCTCCAGCTTCAGCTCCCCGAGGACGCAGCCGGCTCCACGCTGGAGTTCCCCGTGCTGCAGACGTGCGAGACCGGCAGCACCGCCTGGGACCAGCCGACCGTCGACGGCCAGGACGAGCCCGAGCTGCCCGCTCCCACCGTCGCGGTGACCGCGGCGGAAGCGGGGTCCGGCCACGGGGGCGGACACGACGACGACGGCGACGGTGACGACGCGGTCGCGACCACCGCCTCGGCGACGACGGCCACGAGCGGCGACGACGTGCTCGCCCGCATCCTCGGAGTCGGCGGGCTCGTCGTCGGCGCGGTCGGCGTGGCCGTCGGGCTCGCCTCCCGCCGCCGCGGACCCCGGGCGTCGGCGTGACCCGTCGGAAGGTCCTCGTTGCCGCTACCGCGATCGGGCTGCTCGGCTCGATCGCTGTGGCGGCGCCCGCCAGCGCGCACAACTACCTCGTCTCGACGACTCCCGCTGCGGACTCGACCTTGACGGAGCAGCCGGGAACGCTGGTGCTGACGACGAACGACGACCTGCTCGTCCTCGGGACGGACGGAACGGCGGCGGCTCTGCGCGTCGTCGGGCCGGACGGGCTCTACTACGGCGACGGCTGCGTCAGCGTCGTCGGGCCGGAAGCGTCGATGCCGCTCGAGCTCGGCGCGGCGGGGGAGTACGAGGTGACCTGGCAGGTCGTGTCCACCGACGGGCACCCCGTGTCGGGCCAGTACGCGTTCGACTGGGCGCCGTCCGACGGGACCGCGCTCGCCGACGGGTCGGACTCGGTCCCGGACTGCAACGGCACCGTCGCGGTCTCAGGAGGACATGCCGAGTCAGCCGACGAAGCGCAGGCGACGTCCGGATCGGACCCGGCACTCCTCGGGGACGTCCTGTGGATCGGCGGCGCTCTCGCCGCGGTCGCCGCCGCCATCGGAGTGACGCTCCTCGTGCTGCGACGGCGACCCCGCGACTGAGGCTCGTGAGCCTCCTGGGGTGGCGGTCGGTCAGTTCAGGAGGCTCGCGAGGGGCCCTTCGCCGAGACCGGTCAGGACGGCCGCCGCGTCCTCGTAGACGGCGACGGCCCCGGCCTCGCGGAGTTCGTGCTCCGAGGTACCGCCGGAGAGGACTCCGACCGTTGCCAGGCCCGCGCGCTCGGCGGCCAGGACGTCCCAGGTCGCGTCGCCGACCATGACGGCGCGGTCGACGGAGACGCCCGCGCGGTCGAGCGCGATCGAGATCAGGTCGGGTGCTGGCTTGGCGGTCGAGACGTCTGCGCCGCTGGTGACAGCGTGGACGGAGCCGCCGAAGTCGAGGACGTCGAGAAGCACGTCCAGCTCGTTCTGCGGTGCCGAGGTGGCGAGGACGACGTGGACGCCTCGACCGACGAGCGTCGCGACGAGCTCGCGAGCTCCCGGAAGTGGAACGATGCGTGCTGTCGTCTCGGCGTAGTTCTTGGTGTGCAGCGACTTCACCAGTGCGCGCTGCTCCTCTTTCACGTCGTCCTCGAGGAGCATGTCGAGCAGCTCCGACGAGTCTGCGCCGATCGCTCGTTGGATGCGCCAGGCGGGCACGACGAGGTCGGCCTGCCAGAAGGCGCGCGACCACGCCTCGACGTGGAGGAAGTTCGTGTCGGCGAGGGTCCCGTCGATATCGAAGAGCACCGCCGAGGTCCCCGTCGTCGCGTCTTTCCTGTCCTTCGTTCCTGCCATGTCGCTGCCCCTCTTGTCGCTTCCGCGCCTATCGGCCCGTGCCGTCCACGCTACGCGGGCGCGCCGAAGCGGGCCCGCCCCTTGACCTGCCCGTCCACGCCACCCGACCTGCCCCTTGTCACGGCCCGCCGGTCCCGGTCGGATCGTGTCCGCCCTCCGTCCCGTTCCCCGGCTCCCCGGGCCGGGTGACATGCTGCCGTCCCGCCGGGCTCGTCCAGTGCAGCGTGCCGTCCGGCTCCTGCCGGTGGGTCCACGCCGTGGTGTGGCGGAGCCGGTGGTGGTGTCGGCAGAGGTGTGCGAGGTTGTCGACCGACGTGGTGCCTCCGTGCTGCCAGTCGTTCGTGTGGTCGACGTCCGCGTGGCGGGTGCTGCGGGTGCATCCCGGGAACCGGCAGGTCCCGTCGCGGTGCTGGAGGTGGCGACGCAGGTCCGCCGGCACTCGGTAGGAGTCGCGTCCGACGGAGAGGACCGCTCCGCTCTCCGGATGGGTGAGCAGCCGCGTGAACGAGGGAGCACCTGCTGTGAGACGCCGCGCGGTCTCCGGATCGACGGGTCCGTATCCGTCGAGGACGGCGGGCTGGTCGGACCGCCCGAGGAGGGTCAGCGCCGGCACGGTCACCGCGACTTCGGCGCGCACTCCCGCCGGCATCGACGTGCCGTCTCCGTCGGCCGATGTCTCCCCGTCGACCAGCAGCGCAGCCGCGATGTCTGCGCGGAGCTGGCCCAGCGTCCGCTCCTCGTCCGGCAGATCCGCGAGGGAGCGGGCGGCCCGGTCGATCCTGTCCATCGCGCCGAGCACATCGGGAGCTGCGGTGTAGAGGTGCAGGATCGCCATCCCGTCGTCGAGGCCCTCCACCCAGAGCGCGCGACGACGGGCGCAGTCCCTATGACGTTCGCTGAGCGTCTGCGGGTGCAGCCGTTCCCGGAGCGACCGGAGGGCGCGTCGCAGCTGGGGCGGCGTGCAGGCGACCGCGATCGTGGCGGCCTCCTCGTCGAAGCGCCCACGGACCTCGGCGGGGACGTCGAGTGCTCCTCGCACCACGAGTCGCGCATGCTCGGGGGAGAGCGCTCCGTCCGCGAGTGCGCGCAACGTCGCCGGGAGGTCGTTCACCAGCAGGCGCGCCTCGTCGACCAGTGCAGAGGCGTGCGCCTCCGAGACCCGGAGTCCCGTCGCGAGCTCCGCGATCAGCGCCCGGTGCGCCGCCTCCGCCTGATCCACCTGCACCTGGACGTGCTCGCCGACGAGCGCCGCCGGTGCCGCCATCGCGAGGCGGCGTGCCTCCTCGACTGCCCGGTAGCGCAAGGCTTCGACGGATGATCGCTCGGCGTGCCGTGAGCCGGCGAGCGCGAGCGCCTCCGTGAGCGCGTCGTCTACTGTCGCCGATTCCTTCATGCCCTGATCTCAGCGGACGAAGTCTCGTCGTGGACCTCGGGACCGCCGTTCCATCGGACAGCATCGCGAAGAGCCGCCTGTGGAGGACCGTTCCCGCCCCCCTCACACCTTCCGCGGCACCGTGAACACGGTCTCCACTCCGGCCGAGTACAGCACCGAGTCCGGCGCGCGCGTCGCCAGCCCGGGGAAGCCCGCGGCGTCGAGCAGCCCGTCGTCGAGCGCCAGCAGCTCCGCGCGGCGCAGCGGCCACGGCCGGTGCAGGTTGCGGCCGTACCAGGTGGAGCCCAGGTGGCGCTCGTGGTAGGCCCAGCGTGCGGTGAGGAACGAGGCGAGCGGGTCCTCGCCGACCGGGTCGCCCGGGCGGACGACGATCCGGGAGCGGGCGGCCGAGTCCGAGTGCCGGATCGTGTCGTAGATCACCGCGCCGTGGCGGTGCTCGATGCTCATCCGGGCCCAGCGGTAGGGGAGCCCGAACACCGCCTGCGCGGTGAGCACGGGAAGGAGGTGGGAGGCGTCGAGCGAGACGAACACGACTCCGCGTCGTCCCTGCTCGTCGACGGAGTAGAGCCGGACGTTCACTTCGGGGAAGGTGCCGAGCCAGGGCACCCGCGGGCCGCCGAGGAAGGCCGTCCGCGAGAGCCGGAACGGGATCAGGCCCACCCAGGAGGAGCCGTCGTGCTCGTCGGGCCTCGTCCCGGCCGGGAGGTGGGGCGCCACCAGGGCGGGGTCGACCCGCCAGTGCAGGAACGTCGCCTCGGTCCAGCGCTGCTTCAGGATGCGCGGTCCGCCGAGCGCGGGCGCGGAACGGGTGACGGGTTCGACGGAGCTCACGCGCCCATCGTGCTCCGGTGTGCTGCGAGCTCGCCCATGCAGGCGCGCTCAGCGGCGCGCGGCGAGGGCCTTCAGTGTCTCCAGCACCAGGGCCACCGGTGCGGAGGAGGCGGCGGAGTTCCGCACGACGGCCTCGAGGGAGCGGACAGGCCGGGGACGGACGACGGGCACGGCGCGGACGCCGTCCGGCAGGCGGTGGGCCGCGAGCTCCGGCAGGACCGTCACGCCCATGCCCGCGGCGACGAACGCGGCGGCGGTGATGTGGTCGTTGGCCTGGACGTGGAAGGGCGGCGCGAACCCGGCGGCGGCGCAGGCCTCCACGACGTTCCGGCGGCACCAGCCGGTGGGCAGGTCGTTGTCGACCCAGCGCTCGTTCGCGAGCTCGGCGAGGTCTATCTCGCTCCGTGAGGCGAGCGGATGACCGTCGGGCAGGACGACGAGGTAGGGGTCGTCGAGGAGGTGGTGCGCCGTGAATCCGGGGGCGGTCGGCTCGGAGGAGGCGACGAGGAGCTGCACGTCGGGGCGCGCTCCGAGGTCGTCGTCGAGCTCCTCTCCCAGGCGCAGATCGAGGGCGAGGCCGGGGAACGCGGCGGTCAGCCGGCGGGCGACCTCCGGCATCCAGGCGCTGCCGACGGAGGCGAAGTACGTCACCGAGAGGCGGCCGGAGCGGCCCTCGCGCAGCTCCTCCACCACGGCCTCCGCTTCGGCGAGGCGCTCGAGGACGCGGTCCGCCTGGGCGGCGAGGGCGCGTCCGGCTGGGGTCGGGCGGACGCCGCGGCCCACCCGCTCCAGCAGGGTCAGTCCGGTCTCGCGCTGCAGAGCGGAGAGGTGCTGGCTGACGGCGGACGGCGTGTAGCCGAGGCCGGAGGCGGCTCCCGCGATCGAGCCGGAGGCGACGACGGAGCGGAGGATGCGGAGCCGGTGCACGTCGAGCATGAGACGACCGTACAGTCCGGCTGAACGATCCGACAGTGAACGGAACTGGTGCTGAATCCCCGGCAGCGCCACGATGGCCTCATGACCGACGTCTCCTCCTCCGCCCCGCCCTCCACGAGGGACGCCCTCCTGCTGTGGGGCGCGATCGCGGTCACCGTCCTGCTCTGGGCGTCGGCTTTCGTCGGCATCCGCGCCACGACGGAGGACTTCGGCCCGGGCGCGCTGACCCTCGGCCGCATCGTGGTGGGGTCGCTCGCGCTCACGGTGGTGCGCGTCGTCCTCACCGCCCGGAGGCGCCGCTCGGAGGCGGCTCCGGATCCGCGCACGGCGGTCCCGCGCGGGCGCCTCCTCCTGCTCGTGCTGGGCTGGGGGGTCGCCTGGTTCGGGGTCTACAACCTGGCGTTGAACGCTGCGGAGCGGCACGTCGACGCGGGGACGGCGGCGCTGCTGGTGAACATCGCGCCGATGATCACCGCCGTGCTCGCCGGGCTGCTGCTGGGGGAGGGGTTCCCCCGCCGTCTCCTCGCCGGGATGCTCGTGGCGCTGACCGGCGTCGCGGTGATCGCGTTCTCCACCTCCACCGGGCAGTTCGACGTGATCGGCGTCGCCCTCGGCCTGGTCGCCGCCGTCGTCTACGGCAGCGCGGCGACCCTTCAGAAGCGCCTGCTGGGACGGATCGACGCACCGACGATGACCTGGCTCGGCTGCCTCGCCGGCACGGTCGCGTGCCTGCCCTTCGCCCCGGAGCTCGTCGAGGCGCTCGCCGCCGCTCCGCTCTCCTCGATCCTGGCCGTGGTCTACCTCGGGATCTTCCCGACTGCCGTCGCCTTCACGACGTGGGGGTACGTCCTCGCGCGCTCCAGCGCGGGTCGCACCGCGGCGTCCACCTACGCGGTGCCCGCGGTGGTCGTGCTGCTGTCCTGGCTCGTCCTGGGCGAGACCCCGCCGCTCGCCGCGCTGCTCGGAGGCGCGCTCGCCCTGGCCGGAGTCGCGGTGGCGACGCTGCGGAGGCGCCCGAAGGCGGTCTGACCGGCGGCGGATGCTCCTCCACAGCCGCCCGATCGCGTCGAGTCCTCGGACGAGGCGGCTCGCGGGGATCCCGCGGGAGGGCCCGGGATATGCTGGGCGGACGTTCATCCCAGTCGGCGCCGAGCGCCAGGAACGGTGAGGATCCCGATGACCGAGGCCCTGCAGCCGCCCGTCCAGAACGCCCTCTCGCTCACGCCTCCGGAGCCGGTGGCGGCGGTGCCGACCACCTCGGCGCCGTCGATCGCGCCGAAGGTGCCGGAAGCCGCCCTGCCCGGCCTCGAGGCGAAGGTCGACGGCTACCTCGACACGCTCCTGGCGACGGAGTCCCGCAGTCCCGAGTTCGCGACGCGGGCCAACGACATCCGCACGATGGGCGACGCCGACATCCGCTCGGCCGCCGACTCGTCGAACCGGCTGCTGAGCACGCCCGTGCGCGCCCTCCAGGAGGGCGGGCTCTCCGAGGGGTCGACCATCGGCAAGACGCTGCTCGAGCTGCGCCGCACGGTGGAGGATCTGGACCCGTCCGAGGACAACCTGCAGAAGAAGATCCTGGGCTTCATCCCGTTCGGCAACAAGATCACCGACTACTTCCGCCGCTACGAGAGCGCCCAGTCGCACCTGAACGCGATCATCCAGGCCCTGTACGACGGGCAGGACGAGCTGCGGAAGGACAACGCGGCCCTGAATCTCGAGAAGCAGAACCTCTGGGAGACGATGACCCGTCTCAACGAGTACATCTACGTCGCCGAGCGGCTCGACGTGAAGCTCTCGGCGAAGATCGCCGAGCTCGACGCGACCGATCCGGAGCGGGCGAAGGCGCTGCGCGAGGACGTCCTCTTCTACGCGCGCCAGAAGCACCAGGACCTGCTGACCCAGCTGGCCGTGTCGATCCAGGGCTACCTCGCGATCGACGTCGTCATCAAGAACAACGTCGAGCTGATCAAGGGCGTCGACCGCGCGACGACCACGACCGTCTCGGCGCTGCGCACGGCGGTCATCGTGGCGCAGGCGCTCGCCAACCAGCGCCTCGTGCTCGATCAGATCACGGCGCTGAACATCACGACGTCCAACATGATCGAGGCCACCTCGCGCATGCTCGCCGACCAGTCGGCCTCGATCCAGTCGCAGGCCGCCTCGGCCACGGTCGGGCTGCCGCAGCTGCAGGCCGCGTTCGCGAACATCTACCAGACGATGGACTCGATCTCGGACTTCAAGATCAAGGCGCTCGACAGCATGGCCCAGACCGTCGGAGTCCTGCAGACCGAGACGGCGAAGGCCGGCGAGTACGTCGAGCGGGCCCGCCGCAGCAACTCGGACATCGACGCGACGTCCTCGCTCGATCTCGGCCGCTAGCCGATGGGCTGGTTCTCCCGACTGTTCACGGGTGCCCCCGCGGCGCCGGAGGAGACCGCGCCCGCTCTGCCGAGCGTCCCGACGAGCGACGACATCCTCGCGGCGCTCGACCGGGTCGGCGCGCGGACGGAGGGCCGGGTGCCCGGCATCGTCGCGGCGCGCATCCAGCGGATCGACGAGACGGTCCGCGAGATGGTGCCCCGTCTCGACCGCCTCGGCGGGATGAGCCGTCAGGGCCACACCGTCGTCGCGACCGCGACCAGCTACCTCCCCGAGGCGGTGGAGGGCTACCTCCGCCTGCCGAGGGACTTCGCCGACCGCCGCGCCGTGCACAGGGGGAAGACCTCGCTGATGATCCTCTGCGACCAGCTCGACCTCCTCGGAGGCACGCTCGACCGCATCTCGGACGCCGTCTCGCGGCAGGACGCCTCGGCGCTGATCGCGCACGGGCAGTTCCTGGCCGAGAAGTTCACGGAGTCCTCGCTCTCCCCGAGCGGTCTCGACGCGCCTCCGCAGCCGGGAGCGCCGTCCGGATCCGGCTCGCTGACCCCGCCGAGCGCCTCGTGACCGCGCTCGCCCCAGCGCTGGACGCCCTCGTGCTCGCGGGGACGGCCGCCGGCCTCGACGCCGCGGCCGTCCGCGACGAGGGTGCGCGGCTGGCCGCCGCCGTCGCCGAGTCGATCCGCGGCGCCGGACAGGACTGGCTCGCCGCGACCGGCGCGACGGGCGGTCTGGAGGCGTTCTTCACCGCCGCCTCGAGCGGCCGGCGCTGGCGGTCGGGGCCGACCGATCAGCTGGCCGCCCTGGTCGGCGCGGGCTCGCACCACGCCTCGGCCTACGCCCGCGCCCTGACCGAGGTCGTCTCGGCGGCCAGCGCTCTCGGCGACCCGGGCATCGGCGGCATCGCCTCCGCCTCCGCGACCGCCGCGGCCCAGCTCTCCGCCGTCCCGGGTGCTCGGGGCGCCGCTCCGACGACGAGCGGGGGAGCGCCGCACACGACCGGCCGGACGCCGGACGGTGCCGCGAGCGCCGACCTGCCGACCGGTCTGCCCGCCGGCGTGCCCGGGGTCGACGAGATCCTCGAGCGCCTCCGCCGGACCGAGCACGACGGTCCGCAGGACGAGCCGGCGCCCGCCGCCGCTCCCGCCGCGGAGCCCGCCTCCGAGCCGGAGCCGCTCGACCCGCCGGAGTCCATCGACGACCTGCTCGCCGAGCTCGACGCGCTGATCGGCCTCGACCGGGTGAAGAGCGAGATCAAGCGCCAGACGCAGCTGCTCCGGATCGACACCCTGCGCCAGGCCGCCGGTCTCAGCACGCCCACGCTCACCCGCCACCTCGTCTTCACGGGGAACCCCGGCACGGGCAAGACGACGGTGGCGCGGCTGGTCTCGCGGATCTACCGCTCGCTCGGCATCCTCTCGAAGGGCGTGCTCGTCGAGGTCGACCGATCGGAGCTGGTGGCCGGCTACCTCGGGCAGACCGCGACGAAGACCGCGGAGGTGATCGCCTCCGCTCGCGGCGGCGTCCTCTTCATCGACGAGGCCTACGCGCTCGCGCTCGACCAGTACGGCGCGGAGGCGGTCACCACCCTCGTGAAGGACATGGAGGACCACCGCGGCGACCTCGTCGTGATCGTCGCCGGCTACTCCGGGCCGATGCAGGGCTTCCTCGACACGAACCCGGGACTCGCCAGCCGCTTCTCGACCACGATCGACTTCGCCGACTACTCCGACGACGAGCTCTCGGCGATCTTCGGCCGCCTCACCGCCTCCGCGGACTTCGAGCCGACGGAGGAGGCGCTCGCCGCGTTCGCGGGCCTCGCCTCGGCGCAGCAGCGCACGGAGGCGTTCGGCAACGGGCGCTGGGTCCGCAACGTCCTCGACGCGGCGATCGCCCGGCACGCCTGGCGCCTCCGCGGCGTGGAGGAGCCGACGCTCGACGAGCTGCGCATCCTGCTCCCCGAGGACGTGGTGGAGAGTCCCGAAGCCTCGAGCAGCCCGGACGGGGACGGCGAGGACGACGAGGGCTCGGTCGCGGGCTCTGAGGAGGAAATCGGGCAGGCGGACGCCGCCCCGAGCGGCACGGCCGTCCCCGTCACCGACGACCCCGAGGAGGAGAGCCGTTGAGCACCGCACCCGCCGCGCCGCCCGCGCAGAGGATCCCCGAGCCGCCCCTCGTCCAGGTCGCCAACCGGCCGGCGCAGCGGAAGCCGTCGCTGCTGGCCCGCGCGACCGCGACCACTCCGGCCACCCTGCGCCTCCTGCTCGCCCTGACGGCGCTGGCGGCCGTGCTGTTCGGCGTGTTCGCGCAGCAGGCAGGAGCGATGCAGGCGCGCGCCGCGACCACGGCCCGGGAGCAGTCGGCGCAGCTGCTCGGCGTGCAGAACGTCCGCACGCTGCTGGTGGACGCCAACGCGATCGCGGCCAACACCTTCCTCGTCGGCGGACTGGAGCCGACCGAGCTGCGGGCGTCGTACGTCTCGAGCCTCACCGGCGCCGCCTCCGCGATCGCCGGACTCTCGGCCGCCGACTCGGCGGACACCCGGGCCCTCGCCCGGGTCGCCAGCAGCATCACGACCTACAGCGGGCTGATCGAGCAGGCGCGGGCCAACAACCGGCAGGGCTTCCCCGTCGCCTCGGCGTATCTCGACCAGGCGTCGACGGCCCTCTCGGGAGACGGCGGCATCCTCGAGGACCTCGACGGGCTCGTCGACTCCGGTGCCGACCGGGTCGCGGCCGCCTACGACGCCGTCCGCTGGAGCGTCCTGCTCATGATCGGCTCGCTCGTGATGCTGGTCCTCCTCCTGGCGGCGCAGCTCTGGCTCGCCCGCCGCACGCACCGCTACCTCAACCGCCCTCTCGCCACGGGGACCGCCCTCCTGCTGGTCGTCGGCGTCGGCGGGGCGCTCGCCTACGGATCGGTCGCGGCGGACGCGGGGACGGCGCGGGTCGAGTCCTACCGCGAGGCGCTCACCGTGTCGAACGCGCTCATCGCCGCGAGCGACGCCAAGTCGCTCGAGAGCTTCACGCTGATCAAGCGCGGCTCCGGCGCCGCCCTCGAGGAGCGCTACACCCAGGCAGTCGACTCCGCCCGGGAGAAGCTGTCGGGCGACCTGCAGGACGAGCTGGCGAGGACACGGCTCGTCGACGAGTTCGGGCAGTGGCAGTCGTTCCACGAGGAGATCCGGCAGGCGGACGACGCCGGGAACTGGGACCAGGCCGTCCGCGTCGCCACGATCACCGGGAACGGCACGCCGAACGAGCTCTTCACCACCTTCTCCGACGACGCCCGCGACGTGGTGCAGGAGAAGGCACTGGCCGCCGCCACCACGCTCGATCGAGGCGCGGAGTTCGCGACCCTCGTCTCGTGGATCCTGCTGGCGGCCGGTCTCGCCGGAGCCGTGTTCGCCTGGCGAGGCATCGCCCAGCGACTGGAGGAGTACCGATGAACCGCCTGCGCGCCGCCGCCCTCGCCCTGGCCACCGCCGCGGCTCTCGCCCTCACCGGCTGCACGACGGGGGCGGACGACCTCGGCACGCCCCTCGCCGCGGCGACCCCGACTCCGACGGCGAGCGCGTCCGCTCCCGCCGCTCCGGCCGCGGCGGACTGCTCGCCCTCGGCGGTCACCTCCTACGCGCCGACCGGCGTGACCGACAGCACCAGGCTCGCGGAGATCCGCGGGCGCGGGACCCTGCGCGTCGGCGTCTCGGCCGACACCCTCCTGATGAGCGCCCGCAACCCGATCACGGGGGCGATCGAGGGCTTCGACGTCGACATCGCCCGCGAGGTCGCCCGGGCGATCCTCGGCAGCGACTCCATCGACTACGTCGTGATCACCTCCGCTCAGCGCCTCCCCGCGCTCACCGGCGGCGACGGCGCCCCGCAGGTCGACATGGTGGCCCGCACCCTCACGATGACCTGCGATCGCTGGAGCTCGATCGCCTTCTCGTCCGAGTACTACGACGCCGGCCTCAAGGTGCTCGTCTCCGACGACCCCGACGGCGTCCCGATCACGGGCATCGGCGACCTCGGCGGCGAGAGGGTCTGCGCGCCCAGCGGCACCACGACGCTCAGCCGCCTGCAGAACGACTACCCGGAGGTCGAGGCCGTCGAGGCCGCCACGCACTCGCAGTGCCTCGCCCTCTTCCAGGCCGGCGAGGTCGACGCCATCGCGGGCGACGACACGATCCTCGCGGGCTTCGTGGCGCAGGATCCGTACGCGAAGGTCGTCGGCGACGCCCTGAGCTCGGAGCCCTACGGCCTCGGCCTGCCCGCCGACGACCCCGACTTCGTGCGCTTCGTCAACGCCTCGCTCGAGAGCATCCGCAGCGACGGCCGCTGGCAGAGCATCTACGAGCGCTGGCTCGGGGTCCTCGGCGAGGCCTCGCCGCCGGCCCCGGTGTACGGCCGATGAGCACCGGTCTCGCGGAGGGGACCCCCGTCGCTCCGGGCCGGCTCGGGGAGGCCGCGCCGCAGCGCGAGCTCTTCGAGTACCTCGCCGCTCTCACCCGCTGGCTCCAGCGGACCACGCGCGAGCTCTCGCGGCTGGACGCCGCCGCGCTGGCGTCGCCGCAGGCCGAGAACTACACGGCCGACGTGGTGCTCGCCCAGTCGCTCCGCGAGTCCGTCACCCGGCGCCTCGCCGAGCTCGAGGCGGTCTGGGACTCCGGCCGCGTCGACGTCGTAGCGCGCGAGCGGATGTCGCAGCTGATCTGGGGCCGTCTCGACGCCTCCGGGAGCGGCGCGGTCTCGCTGGTGGAGGCGGTGCGCCTCTGCGACGCGGTCGTCGGCCAGCTGCGCTCCCGGCTCGAGCTCGACCCCAGCGGCACCGACGTCGCCGGACGGATCGTGGGGGTGCGCGCCGAGATCGAGCGCTGCCGCGACCTCACCCGTGACGGCGGCGGCACGGTCGACCGCGAGCGGGCGGAGCGGGTCGCCGTGCTGCGGTCCCGCCTCGACGCGCTCGCCGAGCGGGCGGGCCGGGGAGCCGACGTGACGGGGCCGCTCGGCCAGCTCGAGAGCGACTCCGCCCGGCTCGAGCGCGACCTGATCATCGCCGCGTCCGAGCGGCGCGGACTCGAGCGCGACCGCCGTCGGGCGCTCGAGCTGGCGGAGGCGGCCGAGCGCCGCGAGGCGCCGCTGCGCGAGCTCGTGGCCCGCTGCCGCCGCGAGATCGCCGACCCGCCGCGGCTGGCCGTGCCCGATGTCTCCCGGCTGGGCGATCCTCCGTCCGACCGCGAGGCGCTCGACGCACACCTCGCCCGGCTCACCGCCGTCGGCCGCGCGTTCGACGCGGTCGAGGCCGCCTACACCTCGCCGCTGCGCGAACGGGCCGCCCTCGGCTTCCGCCTCCGGGCGCTGCGGGAGCGTGCCGAGGGCAACGGCCGCGCTGCCACCGCCGTCGGCGTCGCGGCCGAGGAGGAGGTGCGCGCAGCCCTCGACACGGTGCCCTGCTCCGTCCCGCTCGCCCGCCACCTGGTCGAGCAGTACGACGTCGTCACCCGCGACCTCCCGCACCCCGACCCCGCGCACCACCGGAAGGCCACTTTATGAACGGCGCCCCCTGCACCGCGACTCCCGGCTGCACCGGGACGATCGAGGACGGCTACTGCAACGTCTGCGGCCTCCCGCCCGAGGAGGGCGCCGCCGCCTCCACGCCGACCGCGCGCCGCGCCGCTCCGGCCTCCCCGCCGGCCACCGCCTCCGCCGCCTTCGGCACCGGCTTCGTCGAGGGCACCCCCGGCGCCACGGCACCCGGGCCCGCGGAGGAGTCGGCCACCGCGCGCAGCACGCGCACCTCCTCCGCCCGCCTCGCCACCGCCGCCCTCGGCTCCGCCCGCACGGCGCAGACCGGCTCGAAGGTCACCCGCCGCGTCGGCACCACCTCGACCCGACTGCGCGGCCCGAGGCTCGGCGCCGGGCTCACCACCGTCCCGTCCCGCCCGGCCGCCGACCCGATGGCCGCTCTGATGACCGAGGCGGTCCTCCCCGAGCGCAAGCGCTTCTGCTCGCACTGCGGCACGGCCGTCGGCCGCGGGCGCGACGGTCGGCCCGGCCGCACCGAGGGGTTCTGCCCCAACTGCCGCACGCCGTTCTCGTTCACTCCGCAGCTGGTGAAGGGCGACGTCGTCGGCGGCCAGTACGAGGTCGTCGGCTGCCTGGCCTACGGCGGCCTCGGCTGGATCTACCTCGCGCGCGACCGGAACGTCTCGGGGCGCTGGGTGGTGCTCAAGGGCCTGCTCAACTCCGGCGACCCCGATGCGTACGCGGCGGCCGTCACCGAGCGCCGGTTCCTGGCCGAGGTCGAGCACCCGCTGATCGTCGAGATCTACAACTTCGTCCTGCACGACGGCGCCGGCTACATCGTGATGGAGTACGTCGGCGGGCCGAGCCTCAAGCAGATCCTGAAGGAGCGGCTGGACGCCAACGGCGGCGCCGCGGATCCGCTGCCGGTGGACCAGGCGCTCGCCTTCGTGCTCGAGGTCATGCCCGCCTTCGCCTACCTGCACGACCACGGCCTGCTCTACTGCGACTTCAAGCCGGACAACATGATCCAGGTGGGCGACCAGGTCAAGCTGATCGACCTCGGCGGAGTGCGCCGGATCGACGACGAGGACTCCGCCATCTACGGCACCGTCGGCTACCAGGCTCCGGAGGTCGCCGACCTCGGTCCCTCGGTCGCCTCCGACGTCTACACGATCGGCCGCACGCTGGCCTCGCTGGTGCTCGACTTCCGCGGCAACCAGACGACCTTCGTCGCCTCGCTGCCGCCCGTGTCGGAGACGCCGCTGTTCCAGCGCTACGACTCCTTCTACCGCCTGATCGCGAAGGCGTGCGCTCCCGACCCGCAGGACCGCTTCGCCACGGTGGACGAGATGCGCGGCCAGCTGCTCGGGGTGCTGCGCGAGGTCGTCGCGACCGACCGCGGTCCCGGACACCCCGCGCTGCACTCGACGGAGTCGGCCCTGTTCGAGGCGCCCGTGGCCGACGTGGTCGACCGCGTCCCGCCGTGGGACGCGCTGCCGGCGCTCCGCCGCGACGAGTCCGATCCCGCCCGGTCGTGGCTCGCGGGCGTGAACGTCGCCGACCCGATCGTGCGCCTGCGCGCTCTCGCGCTCGCGCCCACCGTGACGGTCGAGGTGCGGCTCGCCCGCGCCCGGGCGGCGATCGAGGCGCAGCGCTGGGAGGAGGCGGCCCGCGCGACGGGCGAGATCCTCACGGAGGACCCGTGGGAGTGGCGGGCGGTCTGGATGAGCGGTCTCGCGCAGCTCGCGCGCGGCGACGACATCGGGGCCCGCGCCTCCTTCAACACCGTCTACGGGCAGGTCCCCGGCGAGCTCGCCCCGAAGCTCGCGCTCGCCGCGGCGTGCGAGGCGAGCGGTGAGCCCGAGGTCGCCGAGTCCCTCTACGTGATCTGCGCCCGCGCCGACGCGAACTACACGGCACCCGCCGCCTTCGGTCTCGCCCGGGTGCGGCATCTGCGCTCCGACCTCGACGGGGCGCTCGACGCGCTCGACATCGTCGCGCCCACGCGCTCCTCCTACTCCGACGCGCGCCGCCGCCGGGCGGAGCTGCTGGCGGAGTCGGGCCGCGGGCTGCCCGCGCTCTCGGCCGCCCTCGCGAGCGTCGACTCCGTGTCGATCGACCAGCGGACCCGCCTCGAGCTCACGACCCAGGTCCTCGCCTCCGCTCTCGAGCTGGTGCGGCGCGACGGCCCGGCCGAGGGAGCGACCCTCGGCGGAGTCGAGGCGAACGAGGCCGCCATCCGCGACGGCCTCGAGGCCTCCTACCGCGCGCTCGCCGCCTCCACTCGTGAGCGCGACGAGCGCCTGCGCCTCGTCGACCGGGCCAACGAGGTCCGACGCTGGACGCTGACATGAGCGGCGCGCTGTCGACTCCCTGCCCGAACTGCGGCGAGCCGGTCACGACGGGCGACGCGTTCTGCGAGGCCTGCGGGACGCCGCTGATCGTCGCGGCCACCCCCTCCGCTCCGCCCGTCGCCGTCGGAGGATCCGCCGCCTGCGTCTACTGCGGGGGAGCGGTCGCCGAGGACGGCTACTGCGAGCAGTGCGGACGCCCCGCTCCGACCGAGCGCGAGCACTGGGCTGAAGCGCCGCACCCGCTGGTCGGCGGCGTCTGCGACCGCGGGCTCCGGCACCCGGCCAACGAGGACGCGATGGCGCTCGGGGCGACCACCGGCGCCGATGGCTCTCTGAGGACGGCGCTGCTGGTGGTCTGCGACGGGGTCTCCTCGACCCCCGACTCCGACAAGGCGTCGCTCGCCGCGGCCCGTGCGGCACTCAGCGCGCTGCAGGCCGAGGTCGGCGGGGAGAGCGCGGGAGCGGACCGCTGGCGCGCGCTGCTGCAGATGGCCACCGCGCGCGCCTCCGGAGCGATCGACGCGGCCGTGCCCGAGAAGCGGTCGAATCCGCCCTCGTGCACCTTCACCGCGGCGGTGCTGGACGGCGCGCTGCTCGTCACGGGCAACGTGGGCGACAGCCGCAGCTACTGGATGCCGGACGCGGGCGAGCCGCGGCAGCTCACGGTCGACGATTCGTGGGCGCAGGAGCAGATCGCCTCGGGAGTGCCGCGGGAGCAGGCCGAGACGGCGCCCGACGCTCACGCCATCACCCGCTGGCTCGGCGCCGACGCACACGACGAGGAGCCGCGGGTCGCCTCCGAGGAGCTGACCGAGCCGGGCTGGGTTCTGGTCTGCTCCGACGGGCTGTGGAACTACGCGTCCGCCGCCGAGGACCTCGCGCGCGTGCTGCGCGAGGCGCAGGAGCGGGCGGGCGCCGATCCGGTCACGCTCGCGGAGGCGCTGGTCGCCTGGGCGAACGAGCGCGGCGGGCACGACAACATCACGGCGGCGCTGGCGCGGTTCGACCCGGCGGGTGCGGCGGAGGCAGCGGCTGCAGCGTCCGCTGCCGAGGTGAACGGTGAGGAGACCGGTACAGCCGAGCAGGATGCCGCCGACTCCGGGGCCGATCCCGACGGTGCGGAGCCGGACGCTGCGGAGCCGGATGCTGCCGGCGCCGGCGCCGCCGACCTCGGCGCTGCGGATCCCGGCGCTGCGGGCCCGAGCGCGGCCGACCCCGGCGCTGCGGACCCGAGCGCGGCCGACCCCGCCGCCTCGAGCCCCGATTCGGCGACGCCCTCGCCCGACGCCACCCGTCCCGCCGACTGAGCGCGCCGATCCGTCCAGACCACCCCTCCACCGCTGGACGGATCGGCACCCCCGCGGCCGTGGTCACGCCCCTACAGTCGTCGCCATGAGCATCGCCGAGCCCGCCACCGCTTTGTCCGTCGTCGGCCACTGGATCGACGGGGCTCCCTCGGCCTCCTCGTCCGGCCGCACCGCTCCCGTCTACGACCCGGCGCTGGGAGTCGCGACCAAGGAGGTCGCGCTCGCCGACTCCGCCGAGGTGGACGCCGCCGTCGCCTCCGCGAAGGCCGCGTTCCCCGCCTGGCGCGACACGTCGCTCGCGAAGCGGCAGCAGATCGTCTTCCGCTTCCGCGAGCTCCTCGAGGCGAAGAAGCAGGAGCTCGCCGAGCTGATCACGTCGGAGCACGGCAAGGTCGTCTCGGACGCGCTGGGCGAGATCACTCGCGGGCAGGAGGTCGTGGAGTTCGCGACGGGTCTCGCGCACCACCTCAAGGGCGAGTACTCGGAGCAGGTCTCCACCGGCGTCGACGTCTACTCGATCAAGCAGCCGCTGGGCGTGGTCGGGATCATCTCCCCCTTCAACTTCCCTGCGATGGTGCCGATGTGGTTCTTCCCCATCGCCATCGCCGCCGGCAACACCGTCGTGGTGAAGCCCTCCGAGAAGGACCCGTCCCCGGCGATCTGGCTCGGCGCCCTCTGGAAGGAGGCCGGCCTCCCCGACGGCGTCTACACGGTGCTCAACGGCGACAAGCAGGCCGTCGACGGGCTGCTCGAGCACCCCGACGTCCGCTCGATCTCGTTCGTCGGGTCGACCCTGATCGCGCAGTACGTCTACGAGACGGGCACGAAGCACGGCAAGCGGGTGCAGGCGCTGGGCGGGGCGAAGAACCACATGCTGGTGCTCCCCGACGCGGACCTCGACCTCGTCGCCGACTCCGCCATCAACGCCGGCTTCGGCTCGGCGGGCGAGCGGTGCATGGCGATCTCGGTCGTCGTCGCGGTGGAGCCCGTCGCCGACGAGCTCATCACCAGGATCCAGGAGCGGGCCGCGACCCTGCGCATCGGCGACGGACGCCGCGGCTGCGACATGGGTCCGCTGATCACCGAGGCGCACCGCGACAAGGTCGCCTCCTACATCGCGATCGCGGAGGAGGACGGCGCGGAGGTCGTGATCGACGGGCGCGGAATCGAGGTGGACGGCGACGCGAACGGCTTCTGGCTGGGCCCGACCCTGATCGACAAGGTCCCCACCACCTCCCGCGCCTACACGGAGGAGATCTTCGGACCGGTGCTCTCCATCGTCCGCGTCGCCTCCTACGAGGAGGGCGTCGCGCTGATCAACAACGGCGCGTTCGGCAACGGCACGGCCATCTTCACCAACGACGGAGGAGCGGCCCGTCGCTTCCAGAACGAGGTCGAGGTCGGCATGATCGGCATCAACGTCCCCATCCCCGTCCCCGTCGCCACGTTCTCCTTCGGCGGCTGGAAGGCGTCCCTCTTCGGCGACACCAAGGCCCACGGAGCCGAAGGCGTCCGCTTCTTCACCCAGCAGAAGGCCATCACCAGCCGCTGGCTCGACCCCGCCCACGGCGGCATCAACCTCGGGTTCCCGCAGCATTCATAGGCTCTCTCCTCCTGGCGTCGTCGATCGCCCGCAGTCGGCCGGGGAGGGTGGGCGCGTTCTGCAGGGCGTCCTGCGTTCCGCGCACGTCGATCCGCTGAGACGCGGATCGCCGGTTGCGCTCCGCGGCGCTCGTGAGGCTCTCTCCTCCTGGCGTCGTCGATCGCCCGCAGTCGCGGCGCTGGTGAGCCTCTCTCCTCCTTCGTCGTCGATCGCCCGCAGTCGGCGTGGGAGGGTGGTTCCGTTCTCGAGGGCGTCGAACGTTCCGCGCACGACGATCCGCTGGAACGCGGATCGCCGGTTGCGCTCCGCGCCGGCGGGACGCGCTCGGTCGACGGGAGAGGCTCACCGGGACGGCTGAGTGCAACCGTCGATCCGCGTGTGAGCGGATCGTCGTGCGCGGTACGCGACCCGCTCTTCCCATCGTTCCCGCGTTCTGAGGCCGACCGCGGCCGATCGACGACGCAGGAGGAGAGAGGCTTTCCAGCACCGCGCAACCGTCGATCCGCGTGTGAGCGGATCGTCGTGCGCGGTACGCGACCCGCTCTTCCCAGCGCGACCACCCTCCCCGGCCGACCGCGGCCGATCGACGACGCAGGAGGAGATCGGCTATGAGTGCAGCCGCAGCGCCGTCCAGAGCTCGGTGCGGGCGGAGACGTCGTCGAGGTCGAGGCCGAGGGCGCGCTCGACGGCGGTGATGCGGTTGCGGAGGGTGTGACGGTGCACGCCGAGGTCGCGGGCGGCGGGCTCCCAGGCGCCGTTGCGGCGGAGCCAGACGCGGGCGCTCTCGAGCAGCACGGCTCCCTCGGGGGTCAGCAGCGGTGAGAGCATCCGGCGGGCGAGCGGTGCTGCTCCGGCGGCGGCGAGAAGCCCGATCATCCCCTCGGCGGCGACGTCCTCGAAGCGGACCACCGTCCCGTCTCCCGTCCGCTCGGCGGCGCGCCGCGCCTCCTCGAGGCCCCGGTCCAGGTCCGACCAGCCGATCGGGACGGAGGCGCCGGCGCTCGCGCCGTGCCGCTCCAGCACGGCGGTCAGCGGCTCGAGTCCGTCGGCGGCGGCGACGGCGACGAGCGAGCCGTCCCTCTCGGCGAAGAACAGGCGCGCGCCGTCCTCCTCCGCCACGACCTCCAGCTCGTCGAGGAGCGAGTCGCCGTGCACGGGCGCGCTCAGCACGACCACCCGCACGGGCTCGGCGGGCAGCGGGCTCCCCAGGCGCCGTGCGGTGCTCTCGGCGACGTCGAAGGCTCCCGCGGCCAGCAGCTCGAGCAGTCCGGAGCGCAGCTGCCGACGGGAGGAGTCCAGCGCGCGCCGCTGCTCCAGCGCGATGCTCGCCAGCGCGATGACGCTCGCGACGAGGTCGCTGCCCGCCGGGTCCAGGGGCGTGCCGGTGCCCACGGCGAGCACCCCGCGCAGGTGGTCGCGGCGCCCGATCGTCTGCAGCGTCACCCCGCCGCCGTCGTCGAGCCGGAGTCCCGCTCGGCTGCCGCGGGTCAGCGCGTGCCTCGCGGCCGCGGCGACCGCCTCCTCCGCCGGCACGTCGAGCCGGGTGGGCAGGTGCACCCTCTGCCCGGCGGCGTCGTAGAGGGCGACCCAGCAGTCCAGCTGCCGCTCCAGCTCGGTGAGGATCGCCGCGAGCCCGTCCGGCCGCAGCGCCGCGCGGGCGACCCGCCGCTGCGCCTCGAGCGACCACTCCAGCCGCTCACGCTGCTCCCGCGAGATCACGTCGGCGACGAAGCGGATGATCCCCATGAACGGAGTCAGGTCCGCCACCTCCAGCAGCGGCAGGCCCTGGCGCTCGCACGCCGTGACGAGAGCGGCGGGCACCTCGTCGTGCACGATGCGGGTGGCGAAGCCGAGCGCGCGGATGCCGCGGCCGCGCAGCCGGGCGACGTACTCCTCCGAGAACTCGGCGCTGTCGTGCCCGGTGAAGTGGACGCCGTCGGTCAGCAGCAGCTGGCCCGACTCGAGCCAGGGCGTCGGATCGACGAGGTCCGAGGAGTGCGCCCACACCAGAGGGGCGTCGAGGTCGGCCTCGTCGTGGACGCCGGCGAGCACGCGGAGGCGGAAGGCCGGTTCGGCCAGCAGATCGCGGACGGTCGCGGGCATGCGCGGCTCCCTTCGACGTTCCGTCCATCGTAGGGTCCGCGGATCGACGGATCCGCACGCCCGCTTCCGAGGCGCGCGCGGCACGATGGGGAGCATGACGTCCTCGACCGCCCCCACCGTCCGCGACAACGCCTCGGTCACCGCCGCCGACCGGTCCCGCGTGTTCCACTCCTGGTCGGCGCAGGGCGCGCTGAACCCGCTGCCGATCGCAGGCGGTCTCGGCGCGGAGGTCTGGGACGTCGACGGCACCCGCTACCTCGACTTCTCGAGCCAGCTCGTGAACGTCACCATCGGCTACCAGCACCCGAAGGTCGTCGCCGCCATCCAGGAGCAGGCGGGCGTCCTCACCACGGTCGGCCCCGCCTACGCGAACGAGACCCGCGCCGAGGCGGCCCGCCTGATCACCGAGCGGGCGCCCGAGGGCATGGAGAAGGTCTTCTTCACCAACGGCGGCGCGGACGCGAACGAGAACGCGATCCGCATGGCGCGGCTGTTCACCGGCCGCGACAAGGTCGTCTCGCTGTACCGCTCGTACCACGGCAACACGGGAGCGGCGATCGTCTCGACCGGCGACTGGCGCCGCATCCCGAACGAGTACTCCCGCGGGCACGTGCACGCCTTCGGGCCCTACCTGTACCGCAGCGAGTTCTGGGCCGAGAGCCTCGAGCAGGAGTGCGAGCGCGCCCTCCACCACCTCGAGCGCGTCGTGCAGGCGGAGGGGCCGGAGTCGATCGCCGCGTTCCTCCTCGAGACCATCCCCGGCACCGCCGGCGTGCTCACCCCGCCGCCCGGCTACCTCGCGGGTGTCCGCGAGATCGCCGACCGGTACGGCATCCAGCTGATCCTCGACGAGGTCATGGCGGGCTTCGGCCGCACGGGGGAGTGGTTCGCCTTCGACGCCTTCGACGTGCGCCCCGATCTGATCACCTTCGCGAAGGGCGTCAACTCCGGCTACGTCCCGATCGGCGGCGTCGTCATCTCGGATCCGATCGCCCACCACTTCGACGAGCGCGTCTTCCCCGGCGGTCTCACCTACTCGGGCCACCCGCTCGCCGCTGCCAGCGTCGTCGCGACGCTCGAGGCGATGGAGGAGGAGGGGATCGTCGACAACGCGCGCACCATCGGCTCGGAGCACCTGGCCCCCGGCCTGGCGGCTCTCGAGGCGAAGCACGACCTGATCGGCGAGGTCCGGGGCTCCGGAGTGTTCTGGGCTCTGGAGCTGGTCACCGATCGGGCCGCGCGCACCCCGCTGCCGGCGGCCTCCGTCGCCCGCCTCAAGGCCGACCTGCTGTCTCGCGGCCTCCTGCCCTTCACCGCCGACAACCGGATCCACGTGGTCCCGCCGGCCGTCATCACCCCCGCCGAGGTCGCCCGCGGCCTCGGCATCCTCGACGACGCCCTCACCGCCTTCAGCGGCTGACCGCACTCCGTGCCGCAGGCGGCGGCGTCCTCGCGAGGCGTATCCGGGGATCCGCCTTCCAGCGGATCCGCGTCGCCGTGCGCGACCCGCTCCTCGGGACCCGGCCCCGCGCTGGAGCCGACTGCGGGACGCCGCGCGGGGAGCGGCGTCCTCGCGAGGCGTATCCGGGGATCCGCGTTCCAGCGGATCCCCGTCGCCGTGCGCATCCCGCTCCTCGAGACCCGGCCGCGCGCTCGGGCCGACTGCGGGACGCCGCGCGGGGAGCGGCGTCCTCGCGAGGCGTATCCGGGGATCCGCGTTCCAGCGGATCCGCGTCGCCGTGCGCGACCCGCTCCTCGGGACCCGGCCGCGCGCTCGAGCCGACTGCGGGACGCCGCGCGGGGAGCGGCGTCCTAACCAGCGGCGTCATCGCGAGGCGTATTCGGGGATCCGCGTTCCAGCGAATCCGCGTCGCCGTGCGCGTCCCGCTCCTCGCGACCCGTCCCCGCGCTGGAGCCGACTGCGGGACGCCGCGCGGGGGGCGCCGTCGCGAGGCGTATCCGGGGATCCGCGTTCCAGCGGATCCGCGTCGCCGTGCGCGACCCGCTCCTCGGGACCCGGCCATGCGCTCGAGCCGACTGCGGGACGCCGCGCGGGGAGCGGCGTCCTAACCAGCACTGTGCAAGGCGAACGCCGTCACGAACCCGAGCACCGCGTACAGCCCGGTGAGCACGTCGTCGCGGTCGAACGCCTCGGGGATCATCGTGTTCGAGATCATGGCGAGGATCGCGCCGGCGGCGACGGTCGTCACGAAGGCCACGACCGCGCCCGGTGCGGTGGCGAAGACCAGGAAGCCGACCAGCGCCGCGGCGGCCGAGATCGCGGCGATCCCGCCCCAGACGGTGAAGACGTAGCGGGCGGAGCGGCCGTCGGCTTTCATGCCGACCGTCGAGGACAGGCCCTCGGGGAGGTTCGAGATCGCGACCGCGGCGACGATGGGCACGCTGATCGCCGCTCCCGCGCCGCCCTGGGCGACCGAGAGGCCGAGCACGATCGATTCGGGGACCCCGTCGATCAGGGCGCCGGCCGCGATGGCCGCGCCTCCTCCTCCGCCCGACCCCTTCGCGCTCTTGCGGTTCCCCGCGCCGGCGCGGGTGAGCAGCGCGTCCGCGCCGACGAAGACGACGGCTCCCGCGAGCGTGCCGAGGATCGTCGGGAGCAGTCCTCCGTCGTCCGCCGCCTCCTGCACGAGCTCGTAGGCGAGCGCCGAGATCAGCACCCCTGCTCCGAAGGCGGAGATCGCGGCGGTGAGCTTCGGGGGCACGCGCACGAACCAGGCGAGCGCGGCGCCGATCAGGAGGGTGGCGCCGCCGATGGCGCCGCTGGCGAGGGCGAGGGTCCAGGGAGGCACGGCTCCACCCTGGCACCGGCGGCGTCCGGTCGCGGCGGGCTTGACGGGGGCGCTCCGGCGGCGCTCGACCCGCCTCCGCCCGCCCCGACAGCTGTCGTGCAGGCGTCCGGCCGCGATGCCCGGCCGATCCTCGGCGATGGAGGGCCGCTCGGGCCGGGCGTCCCCGTAAACTGCCGGAATGGCGGAGTTCAGCGCGAGTGTTTTCCAGAACGAGTTCCTCTCGGACGGCGCCACAGACGTGCACGCCATCGTCACGGTGACCGCGTCCGGCACGGGGGTCGCCGGGTCCGACGGGGCCGCGGCCGAGATCATCATCGTGGACTGCTCCGGATCGATGACCGGCGAGAACATGACGGCCGCCAAGCGCGCCGCCGCCGTGGCCGTCGACCAGATCCTGGACGGCACCTTCTTCGCCGTCGTGGCCGGATCCGAGCGCGCCGACCGCGCCTTCCCGTACCCCAACGCCACCGTCTCGATGGTGCGGATGGAGCCGGGGGCGCGAGCCGCGGCGAAGGAGGCGATCGGCTACCTCCAGGCCGACGGCGGCACCGCGATGGGCACCTGGCTGACCCTCGCCCGCCAGCTGTTCGCGACCGTGCCGGAGGCGACGCAGAGGCACGCGATCCTCCTCACCGACGGCAAGAACGAGCACGAGTCGCGGATGCAGCTGGACGCGGCGATCCGCGCGGCGTCGGGCGACTTCCAGTGCGACGTGCGCGGCGTCGGCTCCCGCTGGATCGTCGAGGAGGCGCGCACCATCGCGAGCGCCCTGCTGGGCACCGTGGGCCTGATCGCGAACCCGGCCGACATGGCGGCCGACTTCGAGTCGCTGATGCGGGCGTCGATGGGCCGGGGAGTCGCCAACGGCGAGCTCCGCGTCTGGACTCCGCAGGGCGCGCAGCTGCTCTTCGTCCGCCAGGTCGCTCCGAACCTCGAGGACCTCAGCTCCCGGCGGAACGCCGTGAACCCGCTCACCGGCGCCTACCCGACCGGCGCCTGGGGCGACGAGTCGCGGGAGTACCACGTGGCGGTCCGGGTCGCGTCGAAGCCGGTCGGCTCGGAGCAGCTCGCCGCGCGGGTGCAGCTCAGCGTGCGCGACGAGGTGGTCGCCTCCGCCCTGGTGAAGGCGCGCTGGACGGACGACTCCGCCCTGACCGCCCGCATCGACCCCGCCGTCGCCCACTACACCGGCCAGACCGAGCTCGCCTCGGCGATCCAGGACGGGCTCGCAGCCAAGGCGCGGGGCGACGAGGCGACCGCCACGGTCAAGCTCGGGCGGGCGGTGCAGCTCGCCTCCGTCACCGGGAACGACGAGGCGACCGCGAAGCTGCGGAAGGTCGTCGAGATCGACGACCCGAACGAGGGCACCGTGCGGCTCAAGCGGGGCGTGGACCGCCTCGACGAGATGGCGCTGGACACCGCGTCGACCAAGACCACGCGGGTGCGCAAGTGAGCTTCCGCTGCCCCGAGGGGCACACCTCGCAGTCCGGCGACTACTGCGACGTCTGCGGGGCGCCCATCGGTGCCGCTGCGGCCCCGTCGCCCGCTCCCGCCGCGCCGACCACCGCGATCCCGACCGGACCCTCGGTCTGCCCGCACTGCTCGTTCCCGAACGAGCCCGGCGCCCTGTTCTGCGAGAACTGCGGCTACGACTTCACGACCGGCTCCCTCCCCGAGGCCGATCCGTTCACCTCCTCCGGCGCCGTCCGCGCTCCGGGCGAGGTCGGCGGCTCCGCGACGCCGTCGGGGGACCCGGCCCAGCACCTGGGCGAGGCGCCCGCGCCGCAGGCCGATCCCGCGGCTCCGACCGAGCTGGTCCCGGAGCAGGAGGCCGGCTTCGACACCCCCGTCGCGACCGTGCCGCCCGCCGCTCCGCCGACCGAGGTGATCCCGGAGGCCCCTGCACCCGAGGCCGCAGTCCCCGACGCGGCACCCGGGGCCTCAGCGTCGGAGGAGGAGTCCGCGTCCGCGCCGGCCACCGGCTCCGCCCGCCCCGCCACCGCCTCCGCGGACCCGGACCGCCCGTGGATCGCCGAGCTCTGGGTCGACCCGGAGTGGTACGCCGAGCAGCGCGCCGACGACCCGATGCCCTCGCCCGGCCCGCCCGCGACCGTCGTCCTCCGCGAGCGCACCCTGCTCGTCGGACGCCCGTCCGTCTCCCGCGGCATCTCGCCGCAGGTGGACTGCGGCTCCGACTCCGGTGTCTCGCGGCGCCACTGCCAGCTGAGCACCGACGGCTACCGCTGGTGGGTCGAGGATCTGCAGTCGGCGAACGGCACGTACCTCGCCCCGGCCGGGGCGCCGCTCCCGCAGTCGCCGATCGCCGCCGGTCAGCGCCGCGAGGTCGAGGAGGGCGATCGGATCTACGTGGGCGCCTGGACGCGGATCGTGCTCCGTCCCGCGTTCCCGGGCGAGGCCTAGGGACCCGCGTCCGAACGGTCAGCGACCGACGAGCGCTCCGAGCATCCACGACAGTGCCGCGATCGCGCCGACGCCGACCACGCTCGAGCCGATGATCACGGAGCGCCGGATCCGTGCCGCGCGCGAGTCCGAGGCGGTCGGCGCGCCCGAAGCCGAGCCCGTCGTCATCCCGCCGCGGAGCCGGTGCGCGACGTCGTCGGCGGTCGGCCGCTTCTCCGGGTCCCTCTGCGTCATCGAGGTCAGCAGCGCCCGCCACTCCGCCGGCAGGGTGTCGGGCACGGAGGGGCTGCGGTGGAGGCGGGCGATCGCCGCCTCGAGGACGGTGCCCGAGTACTCCCGGTGACCGGTGATCGCCTCGAGGAGGACCAGGCCGAGGGAGAAGACGTCGCTCGCTCCGCTGATCGGCTCGCCCGCGACCTGCTCCGGGCTGACGAAGCTCGCGGTGCCGATCACGACGCCGTCGCTGGTCAGGCGGGAGCCGTCCATGAAGTGGGCCACGCCGAAGTCGGTGAGCTTGGCGGTGCGGGCGTAGCCGCTGGAGGCGACCTCGCTGACCAGGATGTTCGCGGGCTTCACGTCGCGGTGCACGACGCCGCGCTCGTGCAGGTAGGCCAGGGCCTCGGCGAGCTGCGTGCCGATCGCAGCGACCTCCGCCGCCGGGAGGGGGCCGGACTCGAGCCGCGCCTCCATCGTGGGGTCGGCGACGAGCTCCATCACGACGTAGCGGCGGACCTCGCCGCCGAAGTTGTGCAGCCCCGCGTCGAAGAGGTTGACGATGCCCGGGTGGGCGAAGGAGCTCAGCATCCGCACCTCGCGCTCCTGGCGGGCCACGTCCTCGGGGTTCGAGGCCTCCGCGCGGAACACCTTCACGGCGACCTCGCGCTGCACGGTCTCGTCGCGGGCCCGGTAGACCGAGCCCATCCCGCCGGAGCCGATGCGCTCGATCAGGTAGTAGCGGCCGGCCACCTTCTGCTGGGCGGCGTTCGCGGCGACGGTACTCATGGCGATCCCGCCTTCCGCTCGAACGGTGCGCTCCGGAGCGCACGAGGTGGGCGCCTGCGACGACGGTACCGCGGGGCGGCGCCGGCCGGGTCGGCGGAACGGGGGGATTGACACTCCCGGCCCCGGACGGGGGGACGAATGGCCGCTCAGCGCACCGATCCGCACCCCCCCGCCGCGAGGTCAGCGGAGGCCGCTGCGCGCGAAGCCCTGCACGAAGTAGCGCTGGAACACCAGGAACAGCACCACCATCGGCACGACGTTCACCAGGGCGAACGCCATGGTCGCTCCGTAGTCGCTGCCGAACTGCCCCTGGAGGAAGAGCAGCCCGATCGGGAGCGTGAACAGCGCGTTCTCCTTCAGGGCGATGAGCGGCCAGGCGAAGTCGTTCCAGGAGCCGAGCAGCGACATGAAGAAGAGCACGGCGATGAGCGGCTTCGAGAGGGGGAGGACGATGGCCGTGAACACGCGGAAGTGCCCGGCGCCGTCGATCCGGGCCGCCTCGATCAGGTCCCGCGGGATCGCGAGGATGAACTGCCGCGCCAGGAACAGCCCGAACGCCGAGGCCGCCGTCGGCAGGATCACCGCCCAGTAGCTCCCGTAGAGGCCGAGGTCGGTGACGAGCCGGAACAGCGCCACCATGATCACCTGCACGGGCAGGGTGAGCGTCGACAGGGCCAGGAGGAAGAGCACTCCGGATCCGCGGAACCGCAGCTGCGCGAAGGCGTAGCCGCCGAGCAGGTTGATCGTCACGGTGATCAGGGCGGTGACCAGGCTGATCGCGAGGGAGTTGCCGAACCAGGTCGCCACGGGGAACGACGAGAACACGCGCTCGAAGTTCACCAGCGTCAGCTCGCGCGGCCAGAGGCGGAGGGTGCCGCCGAGCAGCTCGGACCGCGAGGAGAACGCGACGACGACCATCCAGTACAGAGGGAAGACGATGACCACCGAGACGGCGAGGGCTAGGGCGAGGCGGAGCAGGCGCGAGGTGCGCGACGTGCGGATCATTCGACGAGGTCCCTCGAGCGGTTGGTGCGCCACTGCACCGCGGTGAAGATCATGGTCAGGATCAGCAGCACGATGCCGATGGCCGCGGCGTAGCCCTGGTCGCGGGTGACGAATCCGGTGTCGTAGGCGTAGGTCACGAGCACCGAGGTCGCGTTCTGCGGTCCGCCGCCGGTGAGCACGAAGACGATGTCGAACACCTGGAACGAGTAGATGACGTTGAGGATGAGCAGGAAGAACGACGACGGGCCGACCAGCGGCAGCGTCACGTGGCGGAACTGCTGCCACGCGTTCGCTCCGTCGAGCCGGGCCGCCTCGTAGAGCGCCGGGTTCACCCCCTGCAGCCCCGCCAGGTAGATCAGCATGTTGAAGCCGGTGCGCCACCACAGGGTGACGAGCACCACGGAGGCGAAGGCCGCCGCTCCGCCGGACTGCCAGGCGATGCGGGGGAGGCCGATCGTCTGGAGCATGCCGTCGAGCACGCCGCTGTTCTCGTCGAAGATCAGCACGCCCATCAGCGCCGTCGCCACTCCGGAGACCGCCATCGGCAGGATGAGGATGCTGCGGAACACCGGCCGCGCGGGCAGCACCGAGTTCATCAGCACCGCCGCGCCGAGGCCCAGCGCCATCGAGAGCGGGGTCACGATCAGGGTGAACAGCGCCGTGTTCAACGTCGAGCGCCAGAAGAGGCCGTCGCCGAGCAGCCGCGCGTAGTTGTCGAGTCCGACGAAGACGCCGTCGCCGAAGCCGTTCGTGCGCTGGAAGCCGATCAGGAACGCGCCGCCCAGGGGGACGAACACGAACAGGCCGAGCATCAGCAGGTTCGGCGCGAGGAACGCGTAGGCGGCAGCCGTCTCGCGGGCGGGGGCGCGGGAGGTGCGCCGGGGGCGGGCGGTCACCGCCTCCGGCGCGAGGACCGACCGGCTCACTGCGTCGCGGCCGCGATGCCGGAGGTGAGGCCGGCGATGGTGTCCTCGGTGCTGCGCCCGCCGACGAAGGCCTGCTCCAGCTGCTCCTTGAGCACCGTGATGATCGCGGCCATGTCGGGCGAGGCGACCTGCGCCGAGTCGGACGCCTGGACGGTGCCCGCCTGGCCGAGGAACACCTCGGCGAGCTCGGGGCGCACGGCGAACTCGATGCCCGACTCCGTGAGGTCGCGACGGGTGGGGAGGAGGGAGGCGCCGGCGCAGAAGTCGCGCATCGCCTCCTCCTCCGTCACGAACGCGAGGAAGGAGGCGGCCAGCTCCGGGTTCTTCGCGGCCTTGGTCGCGACGAGGGCGTTGCCGCCGAAGTCGCCGCCTCCGCGCACGTTGCGCGGGGAGTAGGTGGCGCCCCACTCGAAGTCGAGGGTGGAGTCGGCGTCGGGGATGAGGAACGCGCCGGCGAAGGTCATCGCGGTGGTCTGCGAGTACCAGAGGTCGCTGGCGTAGGTGGTCGCCTGCACGGAGCTGCTCGGCGGCACGAGGCCGTCGGTGAAGAAGCTGCGGCTGAAGTCGATCGCGGCGCGGCCGGCGGCGGAGTCGATCGCGGGCCCGGACAGGTCCTCGGTGAGGAAGCGGCCGTCGGCCTGGAAGAGCAGGCTGAGCCAGCGCGTGACGCCGTTGCCCTGCCAGTTGTAGGCGAAGGGGTAGCGCTCGGCGGGGAGCGAGGCGCGCAGCTTCCGCCCGACCTCGGTGAACTCCTCCCAGGTCCACGCCTCCTCGGGCGAGGAGGGGAAGGAGGTGACGCCCGCGTCGGCCAGCACCTGCGTGTTGTAGAGGATCAGCGAGGTGTCGGTGTGGTGGGGGACGCCGAAGGGGCTCCCGCCGCTCTGCACCGCGGCCCAGGCCGGATCGGTGAACCGCTCGGCGACGTCGGAGTCGAGGAAGCCCGACAGGTCCAGGAGCTGGTCGCGGCCGGCGTAGCTGCCGAACGTGTAGTACGGGACCCGGAAGACGTCCGGCGGGTTCCCCGCCTGCAGCTGCGCGTCGATGTTGGTGAACATCTGCTCGTACGGGACCGCGTTGAGGGTCACGGTGGCGCCGGCGTTCGCCGTCTGGAACGCGTCGATCGCGCGCTGGAAGCCGGCCAGCTCGGCGTCGGTGCCCCAGGTGGTGAAGGTGAGGGTGTCGCTGCCGGCGCTCGCTGCGGGGCCCGCGGGGGCGAAGCCGCAGCCGGAGAGGACCGGGACGGAGGCGGCGACGCCGAGCGCTCCGAGGAAGCGGCGGCGGTCGAGGACCGCGCGTCCGAGCTGCGAGAGGTCGAGAGCCCCCGCGGGGAGCCCCTTGCTGGTCAGGCCCATGACGGCCTCCTTCCGGGGGCCAGCGGCAGGCTCCCGGGGGCAGGCTATTCCGGCAGGGCCGCGGGAATCGCGGCTGGACGGATCGGCCGATCCATGAGAGGAGCGGCCGATCCGCGCGGCGGGCGTTCAGCCGCGGCGGCCGAGCATCCCCTCGAACGAGCCGTCGAGCGCCCACGGGTCGGGCGCGGAGCCCGAGCGGGAGGAGCGGGCGGCTTGATCGGCCAGCTCGCGTCCGGCGCGCTCGATGCGCGAGGGCAGTGCCCGTCCGTCCTCGGTCGCGCCGCCCCAGTCGTCCGTCGCCGCGAACACGGTGGTCGCGAGGGGCGCCGCGTGCAGGTAGGTGAAGAGCGGGCGCATCGCGTAGTCGACGGCCAGGGAGTGGCGGGGGGACCCGCCCGTGGCCGCCAGCAGCACGGGCAGGCCGCGCAGCGCCTCCGTGTCGAGCACGTCGACGAACGACTTGAAGAGCCCGCTGTAGCTGGTGGTGAAGATCGGCGTCACGGCGATCAGGCCGTCGGCGCCGGTGACCGCGTCGAGCGCGGTCTGCAGAGCGGGGCTCGCGAAGCCGGTGAGGAGGTTGTTCGTGACGTCGTGCGCGAGGTCGCGCAGCTCCACGACGCTCCGCTCGACGGCGAAGCCCTGCTCGGTGAGGGAGGACTCGGCGGCGTCGGCCAGGCGGTCGGCGAGCAGCCGGGTCGAGGACGGCTGGCTGAGGCCGGCCGAGAGGACGGTGATCCTGCGGGTGTCCATGGAGAGCTCCTGACTAGACGGTGACAGGCTCGGCCGCGGGCTGCGCGTCGCGCGCGGCCACGAGGGAGGCATGGGTGGGGGCGTCGGGCACGTGCGCGGGGCGGCCCTCGGCGAAGCCGGCGCGGAGAGCGGGGAGGATCTCGCCGAGCATGTCCATCTGCTCCAGGACGGTCTTCAGCGGGAGTCCCGCGTGGTCCATCAGGAAGAGCTGGCGCTGGTAGTCGCCGACGTACTCGCGGAAGCCGAGGGTGCGGTCGATGATCTGCTGCGGGGAGCCGACGGTGAGCGGGGTCTGCTCCGTGAAGTCCTCGAGCGAGGGGCCGTGGCCGTAGACGGGGGCGTTGTCGAAGTAGGGGCGGAACTGCGAGACCGCGTCCTGCGAGTTCTTCGCCAGGAAGATCTGCCCGCCGAGGCCGACGATCGCCTGGTCGGCGGTCCCGTGGCCGTAGTGCTCGAAGCGCTGGCGGTAGAGCTGCACCATCTTCTGGGTGTGCGAGGCGGGCCAGAAGATGTGGTTCGCGAAGAAGCCGTCCCCGTAGTAGGCGGCCTGCTCGGCGATCTGCGGCGAGCGGATCGATCCGTGCCACACGAACGGCGCGACGCCGTCGAGGGGGCGCGGGGTCGACTGGAAGCCCTGGAGGGGCGTGCGGAACTGGCCCTCCCAGTCGACGAAGTCCTCGGTCCACAGGCGGTGCAGCAGGTCGTAGTTCTCGATCGTCAGCTCGATGCCGCGGCGGATGTCCTTGCCGAACCACGGGTAGACGGGGCCGGTGTTGCCGCGGCCGAGCATCAGGTCGATGCGGCCGCCGGCGAGGTGCTGGAGCATCGCGTAGTCCTCGGCGAGCTTCACCGGGTCGTTCGTGGTGATGAGGGCCATCGCGGTGGAGAGCGTGATCCTCTCGGTCTTCGCCGCGAGGTAGCCGAGCGTGGTGGTGGGGGAGGAGGACCAGAACGGCGGGTTGTGGTGCTCGCCCAGGGCGAAGACGTCGAGGCCGATCTCCTCCGCCTTCAGCGCGATCGCGAGGGTCGCCTGGATCTTCTCGGACTCGGACGGGGTCCGTCCGGTCGTGGGGTCGGTCGTGATGTCGCTGACCGTGAAGATGCCGAACTGCATCAGGCGCTCCTTCTGTCCTCCGGCCCGGTGGGGCCTGGTCCATGCGTTTGCATGTACATCCTCATTCAACCACGTGCGGCCGGATCTATTCCCGTGGATCCCCGGGCCTCCGCCGGCCTGTCGGAGGACGGCGCCGGTGCCGTGCCCGGACGTCGCCGACCCGCCCCGCTCGCCCTGCGGCCGCCCGAAACATCCCCGCAATACGCCCCGCACTAGAGTCGTGCCATGGGTGACCTCTTCGACGGATACGGGTCCCAGAAGGTCGAGCGGCCCGACACGGGCGCCACCCCCTGGGACGAGATGTTCGCCGACGTGGCGTCGACCGGAGGCCCCGACGGGGTCCGCGGCGCCTACCGCGACATCTACTCCTCGCTCGCGCGGATGACCCAGGAGGAGCTGCGCGGCCGCACCGACGCGCTCGCCTCCTCCTACCTCGCGCAGGGCGTCACCTTCGACTTCGCGGGGGAGGAGCGGCCGTTCCCGCTCGACGCCGTCCCCCGGGTGATCGAGCGCGCCGAGTGGAACGAGGTGCAGACCGGCATCAAGCAGCGGGTCCGTGCTCTCGAGGCGTTCCTCGCCGACGTCTACGGCCCGCAGAACGCCGTGGCCGACGGCGTCATCCCCGCCGGGCTGATCTCGAGCTCGAGCCACTTCCACCGGCAGGCCGCGGGCATCGTCCCCGCGAACGGCGTGCGGATCCAGGTGTCCGGGATCGACCTGATCCGCGATGAGAAGGGCGGCTGGCGGGTCCTCGAGGACAACGTCCGCGTGCCCTCCGGCGTCTCCTACGTCATCTCGAACCGCCGGGTGATGGCGCAGACGCTGCCCGAGCTGTTCGTCTCGATGCGGGTGCGCCCGGTCGGCGATTACCCGAACAAGCTGCTGCAGGCCCTGCGCGCCTCCGCCCCCGACGGCGTCGACGACCCGACCGTGGTCGTGCTCACTCCGGGCGTCTACAACTCCGCCTACTTCGAGCACACCCTCCTCGCCCGCCTCATGGGCGTCGAGCTGGTCGAGGGCCGCGACCTGTTCTGCACGGGCGGCAAGGTGTTCATGCGCACCACATCCGGCCCGACCCGGGTCGACGTGATCTACCGCCGCGTGGACGACGAGTTCCTCGATCCGCTGCAGTTCCGCGCCGACTCGATGCTCGGCTCGCCCGGGCTGATGCTCGCGGCCCGGCTCGGGAACGTCACGATCGCCAACGCGGTCGGCAACGGCGTCGCCGACGACAAGCTCGTCTACACGTACCTGCCCGACCTCATCCGCTACTACCTCTCGGAGGAGCCGGTGATCAAGAACGTCGACACGTGGCGCCTCGAGGACCCGGGAGCGCTCGAGGAGGTGCTCGACCGTCTCGACGAGCTCGTCGTGAAGCCGGTCGACGGCTCCGGCGGCAAGGGCCTGGTCGTGGGGCCGGCCGCCTCGGCGAAGGAGCTCGCGGAGCTGCGGTCCCGCCTCCAGGCCGACCCGCGCGGCTGGATCGCGCAGCCGGTCGTGCAGCTCTCCACCATCCCCACCCTCGTCGACGACGGGATGCGCCCCCGGCACGCCGACCTGCGGCCCTTCGCCGTGAACGACGGCACCGACGTCTGGGTGCTGCCCGGCGGCCTGACCCGCGTCGCGCTCCCGGAGGGGCAGCTCGTCGTCAACTCGTCGCAGGGCGGCGGATCGAAGGACACCTGGGTGGTCGGCCTCGAGGAGGCGCGCAGCGCCGAGCCCGAGGCGCGCGACATCCAGGCGCTCGTCGCCGAGCAGGCCGCTGTCACCAGCTCCATCCCGATCGTCTACCCGCTCAACCACACGCCCGACCACTCGCCGCAGGACGCGCCGAACACCGACCAGGACCAGCAGCAGCAGCAGCAGCAGACGCTCGCGGCGGGGGAGGACGACTGATGCTCTCCCGGATCGCCGAGTCGCTGTTCTGGATCGGCCGCTACATCGAGCGGTCCGACGGCACCGCCCGCATCCTCGACGTCCACCTCCAGCTCCTGCTCGAGGACCCGTGGATCGACGAGGACACGGCCTGCCGCTCGCTCCTGTCGGTGATGGGCTCGACCCCGCCCGACGACATGCGCGAGATCACCCGTGCCGACGTGCTGGCGATCCTCGCGATCGACCGCACGAACCCCGCCTCGATCGCCTATTCACTCGGCGCGGCCCGCGAGAACGCCCGCCGGGCGCGCGAGATCGTCTCGACCGAGCTCTGGGAGTGCCTGAACACCACGCGGACCCGGATGCCGCGCCGCGTCTCGGGCGAGCGGGTGTCGGAGTTCTTCAGCTGGGTGCGCGAGCGCTCCGCCCTCGCCGTCGGCATCATCGAGTCGGCGACCTCGCGCGACGAGGCCTGGCAGTTCTTCACCCTCGGCCGCTCGATCGAGCGCGCCGACATGACCGCCCGCCTGCTCGCCACCCGCTCGCTGACCGAGGCGAGCGGCCCGTCCTGGACCACGATCCTCCGCTCCTGCGGCGCCTACGAGGCGTACCTGCGCACCTACCGGGGCGTGCCGAGCGCGCGGAACGCGGCCGAGTTCCTCCTCCTGGACCGGCTGTTCCCGCGCTCGATCCTCTTCTCGGTCTCGCGGGCGGAGGCGTGCATGCGCGACATCGAGCCGCGCACCGGCCGCATCGGCCACTCCGGCGACGCGCAGCGCGTCCTCGGGCGGATCCGCAGCGAGCTGGAGTTCCGGCCGATCACCGACATCCTCGAGGACCTCCCGCGGCACATGGACAGCGTGCAGGAGGCGACCTCGGCCGCGTCCGAGGCGATCCGCCAGCGGTACTTCCCCACCAACGTCATGCCGAGCTGGATCGGGGAGGCGCTGTGAGCAGGCTGCGCATCAGGCACACCACGGGCTTCACCTACGCGGGGGACGTGGTCGCGTCCTACAACGAGGCGCGGATGCTCCCCGCTTCCTCGGACGGGCAGCTGGTGCTGTTCTCGAACCTCGACATCCGGCCGGTGACCTCGGTGCACGCCTACACCGACTACTGGGGCACCCGCGTCTCGTCGTTCGACGTGCTCGACGCCCACCGCGAGCTCTCGCTGACGGCGACCTCGCTCGTCGAGATCCGGCCGAAGCAGCACCCCGACCACCCGACCGGGTGGGATCAGCTGTCCGAGCAGGTCGAGACGCGCACCGAGTACGTGGAGCAGTCGAAGCAGACCCACCGCACCGCGCCGCCGGAGGACCTCGCGGCGATGGCGCGCTCGCTCGCGGACGAGGCGGCCGGGCCGTGCGAGGCCGCGCTCACGATCGCCGAGACGATCGGCCGGGCGATGACCTACCGGCAGGGCGTCACCGGCGTGCACTCCACCGCGACGGAGTCGTGGACCGCGCGCGAGGGCGTCTGCCAGGACATCACGCACATCGTCCTCGGGGCTCTGCGCTCGGTGGGCATCCCGGCGCGCTACGTCTCGGGCTACCTGCACCCCAAGCCGCACGCCGAGATCGGCGAGACCGTGGTGGGGGAGTCCCACGCCTGGGTCGAGTGGTTCTGCGGAGGAGCCTGGCGCGGCTACGACCCGACGAACCTGATCGACATCGGCGACCGCCACGTCATCGTCGGCCGGGGCCGCGACTACAACGACATCGCGCCGTTGCGCGGGGTGTTCGCCGGGCCCCGCTCGTCGAAGCTCTTCGTCCGCGTCGAGATCACCCGCGAGGCCTGAGGGCGGGCGGCGGTCGCGCCCCGCGGCGGTCGCGCCCCGCGTCGGGGGCGACCCGTCGAGTGGGCGGTCCGCGGATCCGCCCGGCGTGCGGACCGGCCGACGGAGCCTAGGCGCGCGGACGCAGCAGGGGGACTCCGCCGGTGGCGGGCAGAGCCTCCGGCCCGGGGGCCGCGAGCCGGGCGGCGCGGCGCAGGCGGAGGTGGAAGGCGAGGCCGATGGCGGCCGCCGCGATCCCGGAGGCGGCGCCGACCAGCATCGCCTGGCGCGGACCGTAGGCGTTCGCGACCCAGCCGATCAGCGGGGCGCCGATCGGGGTGCCGCCGACGAAGATGGCCATGTACAGCGCCATGACCCGGCCCCGCATCTCGGGGGCGGTCGAGAGCTGCACGTAGCCGTTGGCCGAGGTCATCAGCGTCTGCGCCGCGATGCCGACGAAGGGGAGCAGGATCGCGAACGCCCAGACCGTCGGCATGACGCCGGCCAGCGCGAGCGCGACGCCGAACGCCGCGGAGGCGCCGACGATGAGCCGGAGCATCGGGCGGTCGCGGCGAGCCGAGAGGAGCGCCCCCAGCACCGAGCCGACGGCGATCGCGGAGGAGAGCAGGCCGAACTCGCTCGCCCCCATGTCGAACTCGACGGTCGCCATCGTCGAGGCGAAGATCGGGAAGTTCAGGCCGAAGGTGCCGATCAGGAACACGATCGCGAGCACCACGAGGATGTCCGGCCGCTTCGAGACGTAGCGGAACCCCTCCAGCAGCGCACCCGGGCCGCGGGTGGCGCGCGGGGCGCTGCGGAGCTGGTCGCGGTGCAGCGCGCGCAGCGAGAGCAGGACGGCGAGGAAGCTCGCGGCGTTGAGGAGGAAGACCCAGCCGGAGCCGACCGCGGCGATGAGCACGCCCGCGAGGGCCGGTCCGATCATCCGCGCCGAGTTGAAGGAGGCCGAGTTCAGCGAGACGGCGTTGGTGAGGTCGCGCTCCTCGACCAGCGCCGAGACGAACGTCTGGCGCACGGGCGCGTCGATCGCCGCGGCGAAGCCGAGCAGCAGAGCGAAGAGGTAGACCATCCAGAGCTGGACGACCCCGGTCACGACGATGAGTCCCAGGCCGAGCCCGAGCGCGCCCATCGCGCCCTGGGTGGCCATCAGGAGCTTCCGCCGGTCGAAGCGGTCGGCGATGAAGCCGGAGAAGGGGACCATCACGAGCTGCGGTCCGAACTGCAGCGCCATGGTCACGCCGAGCGCCGTCGCGTCGTGGCCGGTCAGGTCGTTGATCACGATCCAGTCCTGGGCCGTCCGCTGCATCCAGGTGCCGACGTTCGAGACCATCGCGCCCGCGAACCAGATGCGGTAGTTCGGCACGGCGAGGGAGCGGAACATCGCGCTCATCGGTCGGCCACCGCGCGCAGGACCGCCGCCGCGTCGTGGAGCAGGCGCAGGTCCTCGGGAGGGAGCTCCTCGAGGCGCGCCACGAGCCACGCGTCGCGGCTGCGGCGCACGTCGAGCACCAGTGCGGTGCCGGCCCCGGTGGGGCGGATGCGGGTGACGCGGCCGTCGGCGGGGTCGGCGAGGCGCTCCGCGAGTCCTTCGTCGACCAGGCAGCCGACCGTGCGGGTCATCGAGGGCGGGCGGACCCGCTCCGCCTCGGCCAGCTCGCCGAGGGTCTTGGCGCCGTCGCGGTGCAGGAGTGCGAGCACGCTGAACTGCGGATCGCTGAGCTCGTGCTGGGCCTTCTCCTGCCGGAGCCGCCGTCCGAGCCGGCCGACCGCTGCCCGCACCTCGCCCGCGAGGGAGGTCAGCGGAAGATCGGTCTGCAGGGTCTCGGTCGATGGCACATAGTTAGCCTAACAAAAGAACTGCCGCTCAGGCGGAGGTCCGCGCGGTCCGCACCGCTCCGATGCTCGCGGCGACCACGAGCGCGATCCCGACGGCCTCGACGGCGCTGAGGCGCTGACCGAGCACGAGGAATCCCGAGAGCGCGGCCGCCCCGGGGGAGAGCGACATCAGGATCGAGAAGGTGGAGGAGCGCAGGCGCCGCAGCGCCAGCAGCTCCAGCGCGTAGGGCACCGCGGAGGAGAGCACCGCCACGGCGAGCCCGAGGAGCAGCACCGGCGGCACCACCAGGGCGGGCCCGGCGGAGGCGAGGCCGAACGGCAGCGACACGATCGCGCCGGCCGCCAGCGCCAGCGCGAGCCCGTCGATCCCCTGGAACCGCCCGCCGGTGCGGCCGGCGAAGACGATGTACGCGGCCCAGAGCACTGCGGCCCCCAGCGCGAAGCCGACGCCGACCGGGTCCAGCGCGGAGAACCCGCCCTGCGACAGGGTCACCACCCCGGCCAGCGCGAGCACCGCCCAGACCAGGCTCAGCACGCTCCTCCCGGCGATCACCGAGAGCGTCAGCGGCCCGAGCACCTCGAGGGTGACGGCGGCGCCCTGCGGGATCCGGGCGATGGCCTCGTAGTAGCAGGCGTTCATCCCGCCGAGGGCGAGACCGTAGGCGGCGACGGTGGCCCAGTCGCTCCGGCTGTGGCCGCTCAGCCGCGGACGGCAGACCAGGAGCAGAACGACGGCCGAGAACACCAGCCGGAGCGTGACGGTGCCGATCGGCCCCGCGGCGGGGAAGAGCAGCACGGCGAAGGAGGCGCCCAGCTGCACGCTCGCGACCGACCCGAGCACCAGGCCGATCGAGCCCGCACTCGCCGGGCGCCGCTCCGGAGCGGCCGCTGCGCTCAGCTGGAGCGCCGCTGCGTCTGGACGGGCGGGACGTTGTAGCCGAGCAGGCCGACGCCGGTCGCGTCCCAGCGCAGTGTGGTCAGCGAGACGTTGTCGACCACCGGGAAGGTGTGCCGGTAGGTCTCGGGGTTGATGCCGAGGTAGGCGCACAGCAGGAGGCGGATGAGCGTGCCGTGCGCGACGACGAGCACGCGGCCGTCGGGGTGCTCGCGGTGGATGCGGGCGAGCGAGGTGTTCGCGCGGGCGACGGCGTCGAGGCCGGACTCGCCGCCGGGCATCGGCTGGATGGCCGGAGCGGCGACCCACGCGTGGTACTCGTCCGGGAAGCGCTTCTCCATCTCGTCGGTGGTCAGCCCCTCGCCGCGGCCGAAGTCGACCTCGACCAGCGCCGGGTCGGGCTGCAGCTCGAGGTGGGCCGCCCGCGCGGCGGGCACGGCGGTGCGCACGGCCCGGACCAGGGTGGAGGAGTACACCGCCTCGAGGTCGGCGTCGACGGCCCAGGCGGCCAGAGTCGCCGCCTGGTCCTGGCCCCGGGGGGTCAGCGCGATGTCGGAGGAGCCCGCGAAGCGGTTCTCGGAGTGCCAGACAGTCTCTCCGTGCCGGGCGAGGATCAGGGTCGTCACCCCCTGAGCCTACCGACCGTGCGGGCCAGTGGGCCCCGCGCTCAGGCGGCGGGGACGCCGTAGTGCGCGTCGACCATCACCGGGAGATGGTCCGAGACGCCCTGGGGCAGCGTGGAGACCCGCTCGATCCGCACGGAGTCGCTGATCGCGAAGTCGAAGTGGCCGCTGAAGTAGCGGTAGCGCGCGTAGGTGGGGGAGTCGCTCCGCGAGACCAGGTAGCCGTTCCGGGTCATCCGGCGGTCGAGTCCGCGGAAGAACCACGGGTAGTTGTAGTCGCCGACCATCAGGGAGGGGGTGTCCGGCGCGTACTCGCGCAGCCGGTTCAGCGCCTCGTCGATCTGCTTGCGGCGCAGGGCGTTGCCGGCCGACAGCGGAGCGGCGTGGAAGGAGGAGACCGCGATCGATCCGCCGTCGCGGTCGTCGAGGCGGACGGCCAGCAGGCGCTCGTGAGCGGGGGACATCACGCGGTCGTGCATGGACTTGCTGAGCTCGAACGCGGCGCTGCCGGAGAGCTCGAAGCGGTCCTGCGAGTAGTAGACGGCCAGGCCCAGGCGGTTGCGGGCCGTGACGGACGCGAGCCGAAGCGAGCCCACCTCCTGCGGCAGCTTCGTGGTGTCGCACTCCTGCAGGCACAGGACGTCGATGTCGTGGCGGGCGGCGAGGGGGGCGATCTCGGCGTGCGCTCGGTGCTCCCGGAGGTTGTAGGAGATCACGCGGAGGGCGCGTTCGGTCGGCTGCATTTCGCCAGTGTAGGGCGCGCCGACCGAGCGCCGGCCGACCCTCCGGCGAACACGGAGGGACCTCCTCGGAACGCGGTCGGAACGTTCGCCGACCGGCCGGGGAGGTCCCTCGCGGAGCCGTGTCAGTGCTGCTCGGTGCCCGAGGCGTCGGTCTCGGCGTCGGTGCCGTGGACGCCGTCGGTGGGGCCCCAGTCGGGCAGCGGGGGGTTCTGCTCCTCGCCGTCGGCGCCGACGCCGTCGGCCAGGGGGGAGGCCGCGCCGCCGACCTCGTCGAGGCCCGCGGAGGTGCCGGTCTCGGTGGCGGGGTCGGGCGTGCGGGCGCCGTCGGTCGTGTCGGTGCCGTCGGTCGTGTCGGCGGGGGTGGGCTCGATGTCGTAGTCGGAGCTGCTCATGCCCCGACGCTACGACTCCGCCGCCCGCGGGGGCACCCCCTTGCGCTCCCGCGAACGACGGAGGCCCCCCGCACCGGGAAGGTGCGAGGGGCCTCCGAAGGGGGAGGGCTCAGCGTCCGGAGGCGGAGGCGGCGGGGCAGTCGAACGGGTCGCCGCCGGCCGACAGGCCGACCTTGTTGAGGTAGCGGACGACGATCGCGTACGACTCCATCAGCGAGGTCTCGGTGTAGGGGATCTGGTGGGTGGTGCAGTACTCCTTGGCGATGACCTGCGCACGGCGCAGCGCCGGGCGGGGCATGTTCGGGAAGAGGTGGTGCTCCACCTGGTAGTTCAGTCCGCCCATGTAGAGGTCGGTGAACCAGGTGCTGCGGATGCTGCGCGAGGTGAGGACCTGGCGGCGGAGGAAGTCGACGCGCGCCTCCTTCGGCAGCAGCGGCATGCCCTTGTGGTTCGGCGCGAACGAGGCGCCCATGTAGAGGCCGAAGACGCCCAGCTGCACGCCGACGAAAGCGAACGCCATGCCGAGGGGGAGGGCCCAGAAGACGACGGCGAGGTAGAGGCCGACGCGGGTGACGAGCATGGTGATCTCGACCCAGCGCTTGTCGACCTTGCCCTTGCCGAACACGGTGCGGAAGCCGTGCAGGTGCAGGTTGAGGCCCTCGAGCAGCAGGAGCGGGAAGAACGCGTAGCCCTGGCGGCGGGTGAGCCAGGCGTAGAGGCCGCGCGAGCGGGCCGCGTCCTCGGCGGTGAAGGAGACGACGTCGCGCTCGATGTCCGGGTCCTTGCCCAGCACGTTGGGGTTCGCGTGGTGGCGGCTGTGCTTGGTCATCCACCAGGAGTAGCTGATGCCGACGAAGAGGTTCGCGAGGGTGCGGCCGGCGACGTCGTTGGCCTTGCCGGACTCGAACACCTGGCGGTGCGAGGCCTCGTGGGCGAGGAAGGCGAACTGCGTCAGCACGATGCCGAGGGCGGCGGCGAGCAGGAGCTGGAACCAGGAGTCGCCCAGCAGGACGAAGCCGGTGACGATGCCGCCGAGCGCGAGGACCAGCGCGCCGAACATCGTGTAGTAGAAGCCGGTGCGGCGGCGGAGGAGCCCCGCGTCGCGGACCGTGCTGAGGAGACCGGAGTACTCGGTCGTCGGGTTGACGCGGCCGTCGGCGCGGGGGCGGGTGCGGACGACGCGGGGGGCGCCTCCGGTGACGGACGTGGTGGTGGGGGTGCTCATCGGCGCCTCGCTCTTCGTGGTGACCGTCGGCGTCGACGGTCTCTCGGTGAGCGATCCCGACGGGGGCGGTCCGCTCATGGTTCACCGCGTCGGTAGGGGCCGGACGCGGCATCAGGGCGACCGGGGTCAAGGGCAACCTGGTGTGAACACTACGGGGACGGCGGCGGCACCGCACCATGGCGATTGCCAGCCTTCGCTCCGCGCGTGTCGGGAAGGGGAGTGCGCCTCCGGCGGGACCGCCGGAGGCGCACGGGCTCAGGAGCCGATCGAGTCCTGCGGGCGGCCGGACTTGAGCGCGGCGAGGCGCGCCTCCACCTCGGTCATCTCGCCGAGGTCCTCGAGCGACTCGAACTGCGCGTCCAGGCTCGAGGAGGCGAGCTCCTCCGCGCCGCGGACGCGCGCCTCCTCGCGGCGGATCTTCTGCTCGAAGCGGCTCACCTCGCTCGTCGGGTCCATCAGGTCGATGCTCTTCACGGCGTCCTGGACCTGGCTCTGCGCCTCGACGGTCTTCGAGCGCGCGATCAGCTCGTCGCGCTTGCTCGAGAGCTGCTGCAGCTTCTCGCGCATCTGGTTCAGGCCCGTCTTGAGCTTGTCGACGACCTCGGTCTGCGAGGCGATGGTCGGCTCGGCGTCCTTCGCCTCCTTCTCGGACTGGATCTGGCGCTGCAGAGCGACCTTGGCCAGCGCGTCGAACTTGTCGGCGTCGCCGGCGCTCCCGCCGGTGCGCAGCTCGTCGGCCTTGCGGCTCGCGGCGAGGGCCTTGCCGCCCCACTCCTGGGCGTTCTGCACGTCCTCGCGGTAGTCGTCCTCGAGCAGGCGCAGGTTGCCGATCGTGGTGGCGATCGCCGCCTCGGCGTCGCGGATGCTGTCGGTGTAGTCGCGGACCATCTGGTCGAGCATCTTCTGCGGGTCCTCGGCCTGGTCGAGGAGCGCGTTGATGTTGGCCTTCGCGAGCTGCGCGATGCGGCCGAAGATCGACTGTCTCTGTGCCATGGGTGTCTCTCCTTGCGTCGTGGGTGGTGCCGGATGTCGGAGGTGGTGCCGGAGTCGTGGGGGAGGTGGTGGTCGTCGGTCGTGCGCGGATGCCCGGGGGCGCTCAGAAGCGCCCGCCGCCGCCGCGGCGTCCGCCTCCGCCGCTGCTGCGCCCGCCGCCGAAGCCGCCGCCGCCGGAGCGCCGGGACGAGCCGCCGCCGCCGAAGCCGCCGCTGAACCCGCCTCCGCCGAAGCCGCCCGAGCGGTAGCCGCTGCGGCGTCCGCCTCCCAGGAGCGACTCGACCAGGATCCCGCCGAGGAACGCGCCGGTCGTGTCGCCTCCGTAGGGGCTGCCGACGGCGTTCGGGGCGGAGTAGGAGCCGGCGTCGGCCCGCGCCCGCTCGAGCGCCTGCTGGGCGAGCTGCGAAGCGCGCTGGGCGGAGGCGAGAGCCTCGCGGGGGTCGGTGGCGGCGATGCGCTCGGCGTACTCGGCCGAGCGGGCGGCCTCGGCGACGCGGGTGCGCGCCTCCGAGCCGACCGCGCCGCGGCGGGCCGCGATGAAGTCCTCGGCGGCCGAGACGCGGCTGCGGGCGGAGGTGAGCTCGGCGCCGAGGGCGGCCCGCTCGCGCTCGCGCTGGGCCTGCGCGTCGCGGAACCCGCCGACGGCGGCGTCGATCGTGGCGTCGGCGGCGGTGAGCGCCTCGAGCAGGGCGAGCGGGTCGTTCGGCCGCACGGAGGCGGCGCGCTCGACGTCGTCGAGGGCGGCCTCGGTCGAGGCGACCGCCGCGGCGACGTTCTGCGCCTGGGCAGCGGACTCCGCGTCCTGGGAGGCGGCGAGCGCTCGTCCCTGCGCCACGTCGGCGCGGATCTCGGCGATGCGGCCGGCGAGCGACGCCTCCGCCTTCTGCAGCTCGTCACCCCTCGTCGCCACCGCGTCGACGAGTCCGGAGGCCTGCTCGGCGGCCTGCTGCCCGGCGCGCAGCAGCACGGCGGCGCGGCCGGAGTCGCCGGCCTGCAGCGCCTGCTGGGCGCCGGCGAGCTGGTCGCGGGTGAAGCGGAGGCGGTCCTCGGCCTGGTCGGCGTCGTCGCCCACGTCGTCGATCGCGGTCGGCGCGTAGCGGGAGGCGAGCTCGGCGAGGCGGGCGCGGGCCGAGGGGAGGCGGTCGCCGACCTCGGCGGCGCGAGCCGAGAGCGCGGCGGCGACCTGCGGCGCGTTCTTCTCGAGGTCGCGCAGCTCCTCGAACGCGCTCGCGCGCTCGTCGAGCGTCTGCTCGGCGTCGGCGCAGAGCTGGAGGATGCGCTGGTAGCCGTCGCGGCGCTCCTGATCGGTCTCCGGCTCGGCGTCGTCGAGGCGCTGCTGCAGGGTGAAGGCCTCGCCGAGCAGGCGCTTCGCGGTGACGAGCGCCTCGCGGAACGCGCCGGTCGCGTCGGCGCCGAACTGCGCCTCCGCGAAGCCGACCTCCTGCTCGCTGGTGCGGACGGCGTCGTCGGCGTGGACGAGGGCCGACCCGGCACGGGTGGCGAGTTCGTCGATCGAGGCCTCCACCGCCTCCTGGGCGCGGCGCTTCCGCGCGCGGCGGACGAGCAGCAGCACCACGAGGCCGACCACGACGAGGGCCGCGAGCACGCCGAGCGCGATCAGCAGCCCCGAGCCGAGGGACTCGCCGGCGCTGGGCGCGTCGAGGCGCTGCCCGATCCCGTCGGCGGCGGCCACCGCGGCTCCGGCCCAGTCGCCGTCGGCGAGCCTCGGCTCGATGTCGTCGGACTGGAGCGAGGAGACCTGCGCGTCGTCGAGGGCGAAGCCCTGCGCGACCGACACCTGGTACTGGCGGGCGTCGACCGCGACGGCCAGGAGGACGTCGTCGGTGCCCAGTCCGTTGCGGGTCGCGGTCTCGTCCGCCCACGCGGCGCGGTCGGACGGATCGGTGAAGGAGTCGACGAAGGCGACGAACAGCTGCACGCGGTGCTGGTCGTAGAGGGCCCGCGAGGCCTGCTCGATCTCGGCGGTCTCTCCGGAGCTCAGCACCCCGACCGAGTCGAGGACGGTGGAGGAGGAGAAGGAGACGGGCGATTCGGCCGTCGCCGCGGTCGCGGGGACCAGCGCGAGGACCGCGGCGATCAGGAGGGCCCCGAGCGCCGGCAGCAGCCGGGAGCTCACGGGGTGGTGGGGTCTCGCCGGCATCGCGCACACTCCTTCGTCGTCGCCTCCCGAGTGTAGACAGCCCGGGTGTCCGAGCAGGAGTCGGGAGGCGGCAGGCCGTCGACCGCGTGCCCGGGGCGCGGGGGATGGGAGAACGCCGGGAGGAGGAATGACCGTGCTCCGCTCGCGGTTGTGGCCCGGAGTGCGCCGCAGGTGCACGTGCCTCCCCCCTCAGGGCAGCCCCTGAGACAGCTCCGTAGAAAGGCGATCCCGTGGATCCGTTCTCCCCCCTCACCGCCGGCGACCTCGACCTCCCCAACCGCATCGTCCTGGCACCGATGACGCGACTGCGCTCCGACGAGCAGGGCGTGCCCGGCGCGATCGTCGCCGAGTACTACGCCCAGCGCGCGAGCATGGGCCTGCTGATCAGCGAGGGCGTCTTCCCCAGCGCCGAGTCCAAGGGCTACGCCGGGCAGCCCGGCATCGAGACCGACGCGCAGGCCGCGGGCTGGCGCGCCGTCGCCGACACCGTGCACGCCGCGGGCGGACGCATCGTCATGCAGCTGATGAACGCGGGCCGCGTCTCGCACACCGAGATCACCGGCACCGACCGCATCGTCGCCCCGAGCGCCGTCGCCATCGACGGAGAGGTGCACACCCCCGCCGGCAAGAAGCCCTTCCCGGTGCCGCACGCGCTGACCACCGAGGAGCTGGCGACCGTCCGCGACGAGTTCGTCGCCGCCGCCCGCCGCGCGATCGACGCCGGCTTCGACGGAGTCGAGGTGCACGGCGCCAACGGCTACCTGCTGCACGAGTTCCTCTCGCCCGTCTCCAACGTGCGCACCGACCAGTACGGCGGGACCCCGGCCGAGCGCGCCGCGTTCCCGCTCGAGGTCACCCGCGCGATCGTCGACGAGGTCGGAGCGGGCCGCGTCGGCATCCGCCTCTCGCCGGCCCACAACATCCAGGACGTCGTCGAGACCGACGGCGACGACGTGCGCGCCACCTACGAGGCCGTCGTCGACGGGCTCGCCCCGCTCGGCCTGGCCTACCTCAGCGTCCTGCACGCCGAGCCCGCCGGCGAGCTGGTCCAGGACCTCCGCTCGCGCTTCGACGGCGTCTTCATCGCCAACAGCGGCTTCGGCTCGCCGACCAGCCGCGAGGAGGCGACCGAGCTGATCAGCGAGGGCCACGCCGACGCCGTGGCCGTCGGCCGCCCGGCGATCGCCAACCCCGACCTGGTCGAGCGCTGGCAGGGCGGGCACCCCGAGAACGAGGTCGTCCAGGAGACGGTCTACGGCGGAGGAGCCGAGGGCTACACCGACTACGAGCCCCTCCCGGCGTAGTCGCGACTCACGCGGAAGGCCCGCTCCCTCGAGGGGGAGCGGGCCTTCCGCGTACCGGGGGGATCAGCTCTCGCTGCCCCGGCTCTTCAGCTCGGACTCGATGCGGGCGTCCTGCTCGGGCGAGAGCTCGTGGTCCTCGTCCTCCGGGCCGGCCGCCTCGCCGACGCGGCCCTCGCCGAGGGCGTGGATCGAGGTGATCTCGTCCTCGAGCGCGGCGTCGCGGTCGTGCTCGCTCACGAGCCGGTCTCGATCTCCCCGGCGGAGACGGCCTCGGCGTACTTGCGGAGGTCCGGGCCGGGCTCGAAGTCGATGAAGCGGTCCTTGAGGCGCGCGTTCAGCTCCGCGAACACGTCCTCCCAGGGCTCGCCCTTCTTGCTCGTCGCGAGGTCGAGCACCGCCTCGCGGAGGACCCTGTCCGAGTCCTCGAGGATCTTGTCGCGGGCTTCGTCGTTCCAGCGGATGTCCTGTGCGTCCATGCTCCGACCGTAGGCGCGGGGCCGGGGCGCCCCAAGGACTTGCGGGCGGGGGGCGGGAGGCGTAGGAGCCCCCGCCGCTCCGCGCTCAGGAGAGCGCCGGCAGCACCTCGCGCTCGAACAGCTCGATGCCGGACCGGTCGTAGGCGGCGTCCGGGAAGTAGAGGATGCCGTAGTCCATCCCGCGCGACTGCATGCCGGCGAGCCGGTCGACGATCTGCGAGGGAGTGCCGACCGCGAGCGCGTCGGGGCTGCGGTACTCGGCGACGAAGGACGCCGCTCCCTCCGCGCCGAGGTACGGGACCACGCGCTCCTCGAGACGCTGCAGCGCCGCCTCGACCTCCGTCTCCGTCTCGCCGATCACGACGTTGTAGTTCGAGCTCCGGGTGATCGCCGAGAAGTCGGTGCCCAGGCGCTCGCAGTGCCCGCGGAGGACCGAGCTCTTGTGGTCGAACGCCTCCGGGGTCCCGGCGAAGTTCGTGTACTGCGCATACTGGGCCGCGATCCGCAGCGTGACCTTCTCGCCGCCGCCGGCGACCCACAGCGGGATGCCGCCCTCCTGCAGGGGCAGCGGTCGGTTCTGCGCGCCGTCCACCTGGTAGTAGCGGCCGTCGAGGGTCGCGGACCCGGTCGTCCAGGCCTGCTGCAGGATCTGCACTCCCTCGTCGAGCCGGCCCAGCCGCTCGGCGATCGGCGGGAAGCCGTAGCCGTACGCGCGCCACTCGTGCTCGTACCAGCCGCCGCCGATGCCCATCTCGACCCGCCCGCCCGAGACGATGTCGACGGTCGTCGCGACCTTGGCGAGGTAGGCGGGGTTCCGGTAGCCCATGCAGGTGCACATCTGGCCCAGCCGCACGCGCGACGTGGTGGCGCCGAACGCGCTCATCAGCGACCACGCCTCGTGCGTCGCCTCCTCCGTCACCTGCGGGACGGTGTGGAAGTGGTCGTAGACCCAGATCGACTCCCAGGCGCCGTCGTCGGCGTGCCGGGCGAGGTCGCTCATGGTGCGCCACTGGTCGGCGGCCGGGACGCCGACGAGGTCGTGGCGCCAGCCCTGGGGGATGAAGAGTCCGAATCGCATGCCGCCGACCCTAGGGCGGCCCGGCCACCGAGGTCGAGGGGGTCGCGGTGCTCGCGTACGCTTCCGACCGATGCTGACCTTCACAGAGGATCTCGGACTCCCCGTCCTCGCGCTGATGATCCTCGCCGCCTTCGCGGCCGGCTGGATCGACGCGGTCGTGGGCGGCGGCGGACTCCTCCAGCTCCCCGCCCTGCTCCTCGTGCCGGGGATCTCGCCCGTGCAGGCGCTCGCCACGAACAAGCTGGCCTCGATCTTCGGCACGACCACCAGCGCGATCACCTACTACCGGCGCGCGAAGCCCGATCTGCGCACCGCACTGCCGATGGCGGCAGTCGCCCTCGCGGGCAGCTACGGAGGCGCGACGCTCGCCGGCCTCCTCCCGGCCGCGGTGTTCAAGCCGATCATCGTCGTCGCGCTGATCGTGGTCGCCGTCGTGACGATCGCCCGCCCGGCACTGGGCAGCGTCACGGTGCTCAAGCACGCGGGCCGGCGCCACCTCGTCACCGCGGCCGTGCTGGGACTCCTGATCGGCTTCTACGACGGCCTGATCGGACCGGGCACCGGCACCTTCCTGATCATCGCCCTGATCACCGCGCTGGGCTACGACTTCCTGCTCGCCAGCGCCAAGGCGAAGATCGTCAACGTCGCGACCAACCTCGGCGCCCTGCTCTACTTCGTGCCGGGCGGGCACGTGATCTGGCTGTTGGGCCTCCTGATGGGCGCCGCCAACGTGGCGGGCGCGTACCTCGGCTCGCGGATGGCCGTCGCTCGTGGCAGCCGCTTCATCCGGGTCGCGTTCCTCGTCGTGGTCGGCGCCCTCATCCTCAAGGTCGGCTCCGACGTCTGGACCGAGAACCTGGCGCCGCTGCTGCGCTAGCGCGGGCTGCGGGACCGAGCCGCGGAACGAGGACGGGACCCCCGCCGCAGCAAGGGGTCCCGTCCTCGTTCCGATCGCTCGGCGCTCCGCTCCGTCGACCTCAGCCGAAGGGGATCGAGCCGACCAGCACGCCGACGGCGAGCATGACCAGCGAGACGACGACCGCTCGCCACAGCACCTTGCGGTGGTGGTCGCCGAGGTTCACCGCGGCGAGGGAGACGAGCAGGAGGATCGCCGGGACCAGCGGGCTCTGGAGGTGCACCGGCTGCCCGGTGATGGAGGCGCGCGCCATCTCGACCGGCGAGATGCCGTAGTTCGCCGCGCTCTCGGAGAGCACGGGGAGGATGCCGTAGTAGAACGCGTCGTTCGACATGAAGAAGGTCATCGGGATGCTGAGCACGCCGGTGATCACGGCGAGGAACGGGCCGAGCGCCGGCGGGATCACCGCGACGACCCACTCCGCCATGGCGTCGACCATGCCGGTGCCGTTGAGGACGCCGATCAGCACGCCGGCCGCCAGCACCATCGACACGACGCCCACGATGCTCGGCGCGTGCTTGACGATCTCGGCGGCCTGGTCCTTCATCTTCGGGAAGTTGATCAGGAGGGCGACCGCGGAGCCGACCATGAACACGTAGGGCAGCGGCAGGATGTCGGCGACCAGCAGCGTCATCACCGCGAGGGTCAGGACCAGGTTCACCCAGATCAGCTTCGGGCGCAGCGTCTCGCGCTCGGGGTCGAGCATCGTGTCGGCCATCGCGGTGTCGGCGTCGTCGGCCTGCACGCGGGCGGCGACGGCCACCTGGGCTCCGCGCAGGGCCTGGGGGCCGCGGAGGAAGGAGAAGCGCTCCCGGGCGACGGTGCGGATGCCTCCGGTCAGGGCCGCGAGGCCGCCGGTGCGGGCGCCGCCCGAGCGGGAGGAGGAGCCGCGGCCGGCGCCGACGAGCTCCTGCTCGAGCATCGGCTCGGCCAGCGCGAGCGAGCCGAGGCGGCGGCGCTCGCCGAGCCCGAGGAACCAGGCGAAGACGAGCGTGACGGCCAGGCCCACCGCGAGCGAGGGGAGCATCGGCACGAAGATCTCGCTCGGCGAGACCTGGAGGGCCGCGGCGGCGCGCACCGTCGGTCCGCCCCAGGGGACGATGTTGAGCGTGCCGTTGGCCAGGCCCGCGACGCAGGTCAGCACGACCGGGTTCATCCCCAGGCGCAGGTAGATCGGGAGCATCGCGGCGGTGGTGACGATGAAGGTGGTCGAGCCGTCGCCGTCGAGCGAGACCGCGCCGGCGAGCAGCGCCGTGCCGAGCACGACCTTCGCCGGGTCGTCGCCGAGCGCGCGGACGATGAAGCGGATCAGCGGGTCGAAGAGCCCGACGTCGATCATGATCCCGAAGTACATGATCGCGAACATCAGCAGCGCGGCCGTGGGCGCGAGGCTGCCGATCGCCTCGAGGACCATGTCGCCGATGCCGAGGCCGGCGCCCGCGAAGAGGCCGAAGATCGTCGGCACGACGATCAGGGCGACCATCGGCGTCAGCCGCTTGGTCATGATCAGGGCCATGAAGGCCAGGATCATGGTGAAACCGAGTACTACCAACACAGCTGACTCCTTCGTCCAGTGCCTCCGCCCGCGCTCGGCGGGAGAGCCGGCCGGGAGATGGTGGAAACCCTAGGCAGCTCCGCGTCCGGCGCCGGGGTATCGCTCATTACGGCGACATCTGCGCATAGTGTGGCTTCTGCGCATTCTGCGCACGACGACGGCGAGGAGGCCCCGATGCGCTTCGCGACCCACGTCCTGGTCCTGCAGCTCGCCACGGTGTCGGCCGCCGTGCTGGTCTGCGCCGGCCTCGTCACCGCGCTCAGCGTCCAGCAGCTGCGCGGCGAGGCGGAGGGGACGGCGCTCGCCATCGCCCGCACCGTCGCCGAGGACCCCGACGTGCAGGACGCGGTCGCCGCGTCCTCCGCCGTGCCCGGCGCGCCCGCCGCCTCGGAGCTGCGCGGCGGACCGCTCGAGGACGTCGCCGCCGCCGTCGAGCAGCGCACCGGCGCGCTCTTCGTCGTGATCACCGACGATCAGGGCATCCGCCTCGCCCACCCCGACGAGGACCGCCTCGGCGAGCGGGTCTCGACCAGCCCCGACGAGGCGCTCGCCGGGCGCGAGAGCGTCTCGTGGGGCACCGGCACGCTGGGCGAGTCGGCACGGGCCAAGGTCCCGGTCTTCGCCGCGGGGGAGCAGCGGGTCGTCGGCGAGGTCAGCATCGGCTTCGCGCGCTCCAGCGTCTTCACCGACCTGCCGACCGCGCTGCTCGGCGTCCTCGCCGCGGCGCTCGCCGGCCTGGTGCTCGCCGCCGTCGCCTCCGTCTTCATCCGCCGCCGCCTGCTGCGCCTGACGCTCGGCCTCGCCCCGGAGGAGCTCACCTCGCTCGTGCAGGACCAGGCCGCCGTGCTCGACGGGGTCGACGAGGGCGTGCTCGCGCTCGACCGCGACGGGCGCGTCGGCGTCTGCAATGCGCGGGCCGCCGCGATCCTCGGCTCCGACGACCCGACCGGGCGGGCGCTGCACGGGCGGCCGCTCGCGGAGCTCGACCTCCCCGTACCGCTGGCCGACGCGATCGGCGCCGCGCTGGACTCCGTCGAACCGCCCCGCCCCGGAGGCGAGGAGGGCTTCGTCGTCCGTTCCCGCATCGTCTACGTCGACATCCGCCGGGTGACCCGCGGCGACCGCGACCTGGGCGTGGTGGTGGTGCTGCGCGACCGCACCGACCTCGCCGCGCTGAGCCGGCGCCTCGACGCGGTCGGCGCGATGACCAACGCGCTCCGTGTGCAGCGGCACGAGTTCGCCAACCGCCTGCACGTGGTCGCGGGCCTGCTGGATGCGGGGCGGACCGCGTCGGCGCGCGACTACCTCGACGAGGTGCTGACCCGCGGCCCGCTCAAGTACCCGGTGCAGCACGCCGACCGGCTGCAGGAGCCGTACCTCCAGGCGCTCGTCGGCGCGAAGGGGATCGAGGCGGCCGAGCGCGGCGTGCTGCTGACGCTCGGTGAGGAGACGCTGGTGCGCGGCACCGTCGTCGAGCCGGAGGACGTCGCCACGGTGGTCGGGAACCTGGTCGACAACGCGGTGCGCGCGGCGGTCGAGGGGCGGCGGGACGTGCGCTTCGTCGAGGTCGAGCTGCTCGACGACGGCGACGCTCTCTTCGTGACGGTCGCCGACTCCGGCGACGGAGTGCTCGATCCGGACTCGCTGTTCGACCGGGCCGGCGCGGGCGACCCCGTCGAGGACGACGGACGCGTGCACGGTCGGGGCTTCGGCCTGCCGCTGTGCCGTGAGGTGGCCGCCCGGCGCGGCGGCGAGGTCTGGCTGGCGGACGCCGGCGGAGCGGAGTCGGGGGCCGTGCTGTGCGCGCGCCTCCCCGGAGCGGTGCTGCCGCCGGAGCAGGACGGGGACGGGTCATGAGCGCGGACACGGCGCGGGAGCGCACGGTGCTGGTGGTGGACGACGACTTCCGGGTCGCCCAGCTGCACGCGGACCTGGTCGAGGCGCGGCAGGGGCTGACGGCCCTTCCTCCAGTGCACACGGCGCGCGCGGCGCGGGCGGCCGTCGCCGAGCACGCGCCCGATCTGCTGCTGCTCGACGTGCACCTGCCGGATCAGAGCGGGATCGCGCTGCTCCGCGAGCTCGACACCGACGCGTTCGTCGTCAGCGCCGCCTCCGACGGGGCGACGGTGCGGCGCGCCCTGCACGCGGGGGCGCTCGGGTACCTCATCAAGCCGTTCGAGGCGCGCCTGCTCGGCGAGCGCCTCGACGCGTACGTGCGGTTCCGGAACGTGCTGCGGGAGGACCGCGCGGCCGATCAGGAGGCGGTGGAGCGGGCGCTGCGCATCCTGCACTCGGGCGACGCGACCGCCGCGCAGCCCTCGCGCTCGGCGACCGAGCAGCTCGTCCTGGCGCGCCTGGCCGAGTCGGGCGCCGAGCTGTCGGCTCTCGAGGTGGCCGAGCGCGCCGGCATCTCGCGCGCCACCGCCCAGCGCTACCTCTCGGGTCTCGCGGGCCGCGGCCTCGTCGAGATGACCCTCAGCTACGGCACCACCGGCCGCCCGGAGCACCGCTACCGCGCCCGCTGACCCTCCGCGAGCGGAGTCCGCGCTCGAGCCGGCGGGACGTTCTCGGCGGTCGGGACCCGCTCTCCGGGACCCGACCGCCTAGGAGAGCCGACCGCGGTGCGCCGCTCCGCGGCGCACAGGACGACTCAGTGCGTCGCGTCGACGTCCGCGCCCGCGGCCTCGGCCACGCGGCGGCGCTCGGCGGCCTCGGCGGCCATGCGGCGGCCCTTGGGGCTGACGAGGGAGGCGATCACAGTGATCACGAGGACGCCGATGATGACCGAGAGCGACAGTCCGGTGCCGATCTCGAAGACCTCCACGTGCTCGCCGTTGTTGATGAACGGCAGGTTGTTCTCGTGGAGCGCGTGCAGGATCAGCTTCACGCCGATGAAGGCGAGGATCGCGGCGAGGCCGATGCTGAGGTAGACGAGGCGGTCGAGCAGGCCGTCGATGAGGAAGTACAGCTGGCGCAGGCCCAGCAGCGAGAACGCGGTCGCCGTGAAGACGAGGTACACGTCGCTGGTGAGGCCGAAGATCGCCGGCACGCTGTCGAGGGCGAACAGGATGTCCGTTCCGCCGATCGCCGCCATGACGAGGATCATCGGCGTGAGGACCTTCTTGCCGTCGATGTGCGTGTAGAACTTGTCGCCGTCGTACTGGTCGCTCGTCTTGAAGATCCGCTTGGCCAGGCGCACCATCACGTTGTCGCTGGAGTGGTCGTCTCCCGGCTTGACCAGGTTGAACGCGGTCAGCAGCAGGATCAGGCCGAAGATGTAGAAGACCCAGGCGAACGAGTTGATCAGTGCGGCGCCGAGGAAGATGAAGCCGGTGCGGGCGATCAGTGCGAAGACGATTCCGAAGAGGAGCACCTTCTGCTGGTCGGCGCGGGGCACCTTGAAGCTCGCCATGATGATGAGGAAGACGAACAGGTTGTCGACCGAGAGGGCCTTCTCGGTGATGTACCCCGCGAAGTACTCCGATCCGGGCGTCGCTCCGCCGAAGACGAGGACGCCGAGCCCGAAGAGCACGGCGATGCCGACGTAGAGCGCCGACCAGATCGACGACTCCTTCAGCGTGGGCTCGTGGGCCTTCCGGACGTGGAAGAAGAAGTCGAAGAGCAGGAGCAGGACGATGAAGACGATCGTCAGGGTCCAGATCAGGGGCGATACGGTCATGAAGGGGCTGGCCTCGCTCGTGAAGGGGGGGGTCGGGGGACGGTCGCGGGGGTCGCTCGTCAAGGGAAAAGGTAGCGAGGCACCGTAGCGAGCAGGGCGCCCGCCGATGGATCGTGAGTATCTTCTCAGTTCTCATCGCGTCCCTCGCGCCCAGCGGCCGGAGCGCCACACTGGTCACCATGACCGGCGCCGCTGTCGACAGGACCTTCCAGGACGCCTCCGGCGTCGTCATCCACTACCGCTGGTGGCCGCACCCCTCGCCCCGCGCGATCGTGCAGCTGGCCCACGGGGTCGGCGAGCACTCGGGGCGCTACGTCGAGCTGGCGGAGGCGCTGGTCGCCGCCGGGTACGCGGTCGCGGCGGACGACCACCGCGGGCACGGCCGGACCGGCCTCGAGCAGCACGGCGGCGACTCCTCCCGGCTCGGACTGCTGGGGCCGGGCGGCCTGCGCGCGACCGAGGCGGCGATCCTCCGGCTGACGGAGCTGCTCGCGGAGGAGAGCCCGGGAGTGCCGATCGTGCTGCTCGGCCACTCCTGGGGGTCGCTCATGGCGCAGCGGATCGTCGACCACCACTCCGGCGCCTACGCCGCGCTCGTGCTGAGCGGCACGGCCTACCGCCTCCCGGGGCACATGAACGCGGGCGACCTGGCGAAGCGGCACCGCGTCGCCGGCGGTCTCGGCCTCGAGTGGCTCTCCCGCGACCCGGAGGTCTGGCAGCGTTTCCACGACGACCCCCTCACCTTCACCACGCCGCTCGCGAAGCGGATCGGGCTGGTCGAGACCCTGCGGCTGGTCGGCCGCCCGAAGCGCGGGCCCGAGCATCCGCTGCCCCTGCTGCTGGTCGTGGGCGCCGACGACACCCTCGGCGGCGAGCGGTCGGTGCGCGCGCTCGCCCAGGCCTACCGGCGGCGGGCCGGGTACACGGACGTCTCGGTGCGGGTGTACCCGGAGGCGCGGCACGAGCTGTTCCAGGAGCTCAACCGGGCCGAGGTCACGGCCGATCTCGTGGAGTGGCTGGGCGAGCGCTTCCCCGCCCCGGCTCGCGCCTAGGCTGGCGTCATGCATGGCGAGTACAAGGTCCCCGGCGGAAAGCTCGTGGTCGTCGACCTCGACGTGGTCGACGGGAGGTTCGCCGGGTTCCGCCTGGCGGGCGACTTCTTCCTCGAGCCCGACACGGCCCTCGACGACATCGATCGCGCGGTCGTGGGCCTCCCGGCCGAGACGGACGCGAAGTCCATCGCCGCCGCCATCCGGCAGGCGCTCCCGGCCGACGCGGTCCTGCTCGGCTTCACGCCCGAGGCCGTCGCGGTCGCGATCCGCCGCTCGCTGCAGAAGGCGACCAGCTGGCGCGACTACGACTGGCGCATCGTGCACGACCGGGCCGTCCCTCCCGCGACCCACCTGGCGCTCGACGAGGTGCTGACCGCCGCGGTCGGCGAGGGCCGTCGCGAGCCGACGCTGCGGATCTGGGAGTGGGACCAGCCCGCCGTCGTCATCGGCAGCTTCCAGTCGCTCCGCAACGAGGTCGACCTCGACAACGCGGCGAAGTACGGCGTCGACGTGGTCCGCCGCATCTCGGGCGGCGGCGCGATGTTCATGGAGGCGGGCAGCGTCGTCACGTACTCGCTCTACGTCCCCGGCGACCTCGTCCAGGGGCTGACCTTCGCCGACTCCTACGCCTTCCTCGACGAGTGGGCCGTCAGCGCGCTGCAGTCGCTCGGGATCGACGCGGTCTACCAGCCGCTCAACGACATCACCTCGCCCTCGGGCAAGATCGGCGGCGCCGCGCAGAAGCGCCTGGGCTCCGGCGCCGTCCTCCATCACGTGACCATGAGCTACGACATCGACGCCGAGAAGATGGTGCAGGTGCTGCGGATCGGCCGCGAGAAGCTCTCGGACAAGGGCATCGCCTCCGCCGTGAAGCGCGTCGACCCGCTGCGCAGCCAGACCGGGCTCAGCCGCGCCGAGATCATCGAGCGCATGAAGGCGACCTTCGTGCAGCTGCACGGCGGCGAGGCGGGAACGCTGACCGAGGAGGAGTACGCGGCGGCGGAGGAGCTGGTGCGGACGAAGTACTCGACTCCGGAGTGGCTGCGGCGCGTCCCCTGACCGGCGGGTCCGGGGCGGCGGTCGCCGGCGCGTGGACCCGGAGCGGTACGCGGCGGGCCGGACCGGCGGGCGCCCCTCAGCTCGCGAGGAGCTCCTGGTAGTCCGGGTGCTCGGCGATGAACTCGGCGACGAACGGGCAGGCCGGGACGATGCGCCCGCCGAAGCGCTCGTGCGCGTCGTCGAGGGCCGCCTCGACGAGGGTCTCGCCGAGGCCCTCGTGGCGGTGCTCGGGCGCGATCTCGGTGTGGAGGAAGACCACGTCGCGGCCGCGGACGGCGTAGTCCGCGACTCCGACGGTCTCGCCGTCGAGCCAGAGCGTGTAGCGGGACGAGTCCTCGTCGTGGCGCACCTCGGAGATCATCGCGCCACTCTACGCCGGAGCCTCCCCGGCATCCGTCGAGCGCGGGCGCGAGGCGCGGAGCGTGTCGCCGGGCTCGCGCGCACTGGCACAATTGCCGGGTGCCCAGGACGATCCAGATCGCGGACGGCGTCCCGGAGTCGCGGAGCGCGGTGTTCCACGCCGACAATCTCGAGGTCCTGCCGCAGCTGGCCGACGGCGCTTTCACCGTCGTCTACCTCGACCCGCCGTTCAACACGGGCCGGGCGCAGGTGCGCACCTCGACCACCTCGGTGCGCTCCACCACCGGCACGATCGCCGGCTTCAAGGGGCGCAGCTACGAGCGGATCCGCGGCGACCTGCTCCGCTACGACGACCGCTTCGACGACTACTGGTCGTTCCTCGAGCCGCGTCTGGCCGAGGCGTGGCGGCTCCTCGCCGACGACGGCACCCTCTACCTCCACCTCGACTACCGCGAGGCGCACTACGCGAAGGTGCTGCTCGACGCGCTCTTCGGCCGCGAGTGCTTCCTCAACGAGATCATCTGGGCCTACGACTACGGAGCGAAGGCCACGCGCCGCTGGCCGACCAAGCACGACACGATCCTCGTCTACGTGAAGGACCCGCGCGGCTACCACTTCGACTCCGCCGCCGTGGACCGCGAGCCGTACATGGCCCCGGGCCTCGTGACCCCCGAGAAGGCCGAGCGCGGCAAGCGGCCGACCGACGTGTGGTGGCACACGATCGTCTCGCCGACCGGCCGCGAGAAGACCGGGTACCCGACGCAGAAGCCGGAGGGGATCCTCCGCCGCATCGTGCAGGCGTCCAGCCGCGAGGGCGACGCCGTCCTTGACTTCTTCGCCGGCTCCGGCACGACCGGCGCCGTCGCGCACGCTCTCGGCCGCCGCTTCGTCCTCGTCGACGAGCACGCCGACGCGGTCGCCGTCATGCGCCGCCGCTTCGCCGCCCTCGACCCGGCGCCGCTCTTCCTCTGACGCGGGCCCTCTCGACTCCTCAGACGTCGCCGTCCTCGCTCGCCACCCCCGCGACTCCTGCGCACCGGCCGGCTCCCACTGTCCAGGAGTCGTCGCAGTCGAGTTCGGTCGCTCCCACTGTCCAGAAGGTGTCGCACTCGACATCGATCGCTCCGACTGTCCAGGAGTTGTCGCACTCGACGCCGACTGCGACAACTCCTGGACAGTCGTGGTGGGAGGCGCGCCTCCCCAGGTGCGGGATCAGGGGTTCGTCCACAGAATGCGGATCGCGGGAGACGGACGAGGATCACGGACCCCCAGAATCGCGGCATGTCCAGCACCGACCTCGGAGCCTTCACCCGGCGAGCGGCACTCCGCGCCGGGATGACGGACACCCGGCTGCGCACTCCCGCCCTGGCCAGCCCCTTCCACGGAGTGAGCACCCGGGTGGCGCCCGTCACGCACCTGGAACGAGCCGTCGCCTATCTGCCGCGGCTGCGGCCCTGGCAGCTCTTCTCCCACCTGACCGCGGCCGAAGCCTGGGGAGTGCCGCTCCCGGCGCGACCCGGCGAGGACGATCCGATCCACGTGTCGGCGACGACGCCGCACCGGCCCCCCAGGACCCGGGGTGTGATCGGCCACACCCTCACGGAGACGGACAGGGTCGAGCGGCACGGCCTGCCGGTGACGGGAGCGGTGTCGACGTGGATCGCGCTCGCGCCACTGCTGTCCGCCCGCGATCTCCTCGCGGCGACGGACCACCTCCTGTTCGAGCCGCGCTACCCGCGCCGGGACGATCCGCGTCCCCATGTCCGGCTTCACGAGCTGCAGGACCGCCTGGCCTCCCATCGGGGCCGGGGCCGACGCGGCCTGGCTGAGGCTCTGCGGCTGGCATCGACCGGAGCCGCCTCGCGGAGGGAGACCTGGCTCCGCGCTCTCGTCGAGGAGGCGGGACTGCCCGCGCCCGACGTGAACGCCGAGATCAGGATCGGCGGCCGACTGCTCGCGGTCGGCGATCTGGTCTTCGAACGGTGGAAGGTGGTGGCGGAGTACGACGGCGGCCAGCACCGGACGGACGACGCGCAGTTCTCACGCGATCGTGAACGGCTCCTGGCCCTGCACCTCGCGGGCTGGATCGTCGTGGTCGTCCGCGCGGAGGGTCTGACCCGGGGCAGGGCGCGCACGATCGCCGAGCTCCGTGCCGCTCTCGTGGCCCACGGCTGGCGACCGTGACGCACCCCGTCGACGGATCGACCCGCTCGTCCATCCCCGCCCCGCCGCCCGCGTCCGCCCCACCGTCCGGATCCGCCCGCCGGTCCGCATCCGATCGAGCACGCGGAGCCCTCCGACTACGCAGGAGTAGTCGCACTCGGCGTCGACTGCGACGACTCCTGGACAGTCGCGGGCCGGGGTCAGCTGCTGGCGCGGACGACCAGCGACGTCGGCATCAGCGTGCGGTGCTCAACGGGGAGCCCCTCGATGCGGGCGGTCAGCAGCTCCACCATGCGGGCGCCGAGCTCGTCGGGGAGCTGGCGCACCGTGGTCAGCGCGGGGACGGCGTTCCGCGCGAAGAGATCGTCGTCGAAGCCCACGACGGACACGTCCTCGGGGATCCGGCGGCCGGCCTCGCGGAGGGCGGCGTAGGCGCCGACCGCCATCTGGTCGTTCGCGGCGAAGACGCCGTCCAGGTCGGGGTCGCGGGCGAGGAGGCGGCGCATCGCCTCGGTGCCGCTCGCCGGCGAGAAGTCTCCCCACTCGACGAGGTCGTCGGCGAGGCCGGCGTCGGTGAGCGCGCCGCGCCAGCCGATCAGGCGGTCGACGCCCGGCGGCATGTCGGCGGGGCCCGCGATGGTGGCGATCCGGCGCCGGCCGCGCTCGATCAGGTGCGCGGTGGCGACGGCCGCCCCCTCCGTGTTGTCCACGTCGACGAAGTAGGAGCCGCGCTCGTCCGGCGAGAGCGGCCGGCCGCCGAAGACGATCGGCAGCGTGCCCGAGAGCGCCGCGTAGGAGTGGTCGCCGGAGTGGTGCGAGACCACGAGCGCGCCGTCGACATTGCCGCCGAGCAGGTACCGCCGCGTCTTCTCGCCGTCCGTCTCGGACGCGATCAGCATCGAGAGCGTGTAGTCCGTGTCGGCCAGGCGCATCGCGGCGCCCTGCACGATCGAGGCGAAGAACGGGTCCGCGAAGACGCGCGCGGTCGACTCCGGCACGATCAGCGCGATCGACTGCGTGCGCCGCGAGGCGAGCATCCGCGCCGCGTGATTGGGCACGTAGTCGAGCTCGCCGATCGCCTTCTCGACGGCGGCCACGATCTCGGCCGCCACCTGCGGGGCGCCGTTGACCACCCGCGAGACCGTCGCGCGCGAGACTCCGGCCCGCGCCGCGACCATCTCGAGGGTGGGGGAGCGGCCCCCGCCGCGGACGCCCGTCGGCTCGCTCACGGGTCAGTCCAAGATCGCCGCGGCGCTGCCGCCGAGCAGTCGGGAGTAGACCAGGCCCGAGTCCTTCACGATCCGCTCCTGCGTGTCGTAGTCGACGCGCACGATGCCGAAGCGCTTCTCGTAGCCCCAGGCCCACTCGTAGTTGTCGAGGAGGGACCAGACGAAGTAGCCGCGGACGTCGGCGCCCTGGTCGATCGCGTCGGCGACCTTCTCGACGTGGTCGAGCACGTACTGCGTGCGGTCCGCGTCGTGCACGCGGCCGTCCTCGACGACGTCGTCGTAGGCGGCGCCGTTCTCGGTCACGTAGAGCGGAGGGAGGTTCTCGTACTCCAGGCCCAGGCGGGTCAGCAGGTAGCGCAGCCCGTCGGGGTTCACCTCCCAGTCCATCGCGGTGCGCGGCAGCCCTCGCGACGGGAAGGTGATGAACTCGGAGCCGACCCAGGGGGAGCCGACCTCGCGGTCGGTCGCCTGGGCGAAGTCGTCGGCTCCGGCCGGCAGCGGATGCGCCGAGACGTTGTCGTCGTGGTAGTGGTTCACGCCGAGGAAGTCGAGCGGGAGCGAGATGAGATCGAGGTCGCCGTCGACGATCAGCTCGTCGAGCCCGAGCCCGGCGACGTCCTCGAGCAGGTCCTCGGGGTACTCGCCGCGCAGCAGCGGGTCGAGGAAGATCCGGTTCTGGAGGGCGTCGAAGCGGCGTGCGGCGTCGAGGTCGGCCTCGTCCTCGGGGTCGTCGGGGACGGCGTTCGAGAGGTTGAGCGTGATGCCGAGGTTCTGCGCTCCGAGCTGCCGGAGCGTCGAGACGGCCAGCCCGTGGGCGAGGTGCGTGTGGTGCACGGCGGCGAGGGCCTTCTGCTGCGAGATCACGCCGGGGGCGTGCACGCCCGCCCCGTAGGAGAGCAGGGTCGAGCAGAACGGCTCGTTGAACGTCGTCCAGTGCTGCACCCGGTCGCCGAGGCTCTCGTAGACGGCCTCGGCGTAGTCCCGGAAGCGCTCGGCGGTGTCGCGGTTCGCCCAGCCGCCGGTCTCCTCGACGGCCTGCGGGAGGTCCCAGTGGTAGAGGGTGAGCCACGGCAGCACGCCGGCGCCGAGCAGCTCGTCGACCAGGCGGGAGTAGAAGTCGAGGCCCTCGGGGTTCACGGCGCGGTCGCCCGGCTTCACGCGCGCCCAGCTGACCGAGAAGCGGTAGGAGCCGAGCCCCAGCTCCTTCATCAGCCGCACGTCCGCCGGCATCCGGTGGTAGTGGTCCACCGCGACCTCGGGGGTGTCGCCCTTCGCGACCGCTCCGGGGACGCGGGAGAACGCGTCCCAGATGCTGTCCTCCTTGCCGCCCTCGTGGCCGGCGCCCTCGATCTGGGCGGCAGCGGTCGCGGATCCCCAGAGGAAGCCGGCGGGCCAGTCGCGGACGGCGAGCCGGTCGGCGCGGGCGATCTGCTCCGAGAGGCTCGGGGTCGCGGGGGAGGGGGTGGG